>JAADFL010000171.1 GCA_013152945.1 Deltaproteobacteria bacterium
GAAGCCTTTGTTGTAACCGCAACATCGAGTCGATTTTATATCGTATTAACGGAAACGATGCCAGCCCTCAGTTTTTTTGTTCGATGAAAAGGAGTTTGACTATGAACTCCAAAGAAATAGAATTCCAATACTATGAACAATGTTTCCTACGGCCGGAGATTCAAAAAGGAGAATTACCTGGGTTTCCCCCTTGTTTTTTCCTGTCTTCTGTTTTGCCATGCCTGCTTCGAGGCGGCTGGTCCAGGCAGTAAAGTGGAAGAAGGGCGGGAAATGAACTTGGATGCATCAGGAGACGATGCATCAGGGGACGAGATGGACATCGGCAAAATTGAAGAATGCATGTCCGATTCGCTGGATATTGATAACGATAACAGTTCCGATGGCATCGAGGGAGATGCATTTTTGGAATTGGAAACAAATGAAATTTCGGACCATGTCAAGGAAAGGGAAGGGGGCAAGTGTCCCCCGGGATTCTTGGACTGTGACGGTGATCCGAAAAACGGATGTGAAATCGACTCTTTCAACGATCCTGACAATTGCAAAGCCTGCGGCCGGTCCTGCAGGGATGCTTTTCCGAATGCCCTCGGCGATTGCGTGGGCGGGAAATGCATACAACGCGATTGCCTCCCGGGATACGCGGACCTGGATCCGGACAAGCCCGGTTGTGATTACAAATGCACCAAGAGGGAGCCGCCGGTTGAAATATGCAACAGGCTTGACGATGACTGTGACGGAGTGATCGACGGCGTATGCACCACTGGTGAGCACTGTGTGGAAAATGCGGATTGCATTCAAAACCTTTTCTGTACAACTCAATATTTCGATACATCCGAAGAAGGTGGAATTTGCACCGGGTTTTGTTATTCGACCGGTGAAGCATGTCCCGCGGGTTTTGCCTGTAATTCGCTCACGAAGTCGGATGGAATGGGTTATTGTGAATCATTCGGCCAGGGAGAAAATAATCTCGGGGATTCATGCACCTCGTGGAAGGATTGCAATTCGACCTGGTGCATACCATTTGGTTCGGCCAACACGAAGAAATGTTCGGACAGGTGCTCGTCACCAAGGCATTGCAAGCGCCTTGAGCAGGGTTCTTCTTTGTCTTGTTCCTTGTTCAAGGTAAAGTACAGCGACAAGTATATGTACACGGGTTTGTGCGAATCCGTGGATGAGCAGGGCAGTCCGATCGGCGGGAGTTGCGGAACCGGCAAACCATGTTCAGAAGGTATGTGCCTGGCTATCGGAGATGCACAGCCGATATGCGCCGGATTTTGTTGTTCCTCGAGCGAGTGTGCTGCAGGACAGGTCTGCAGATTGGCGCTTTCCAGCGCCCCGGATTTTCCGGATGCATATCTGCGGGCTTGTATTACGCCTGCAAATAAAGATTACAACAGTTCGACCAGAGCCGAAGGTGGAGCCTTTTGTTTGTCGGACAGGGATTGTGCCAGCTTGATTTGCGATCCTGGAATAGGCTCCAGGTGCCTTGATTTTTGTTGTGTCGATCAGGATTGTGCTGAAGGCACAAAGTGTTTGCCGGCTTTTGTGGATGAAGAAGGGAAAAGTTACGGCCTGCTCTGCCTTCCTTTGGACCAGGCTCTCGATGGCCGCAGCATTTCAGGTGTAACTCCGGTTCCTGCCCGGCCTCTGCGACTTTTGGAACTGTTGAGTAAAAACGCCCGCATCCCTATTGTCAGGACTCTCGACAACCTTATAGGAGATAAACTCTTCCATTGATTTTCTATTGAAGCATGTCCAATCGTACTATGAAAAAACCATGCCGGTTACCCTGTTTGTTAGTGCAATGGCTCTATATTCCATCGACATGGAATTTGCGTGCATTTGACTCCTGGTTATCGGGATTCCGAACCTTGAGGTAATAGTCGTTCGAACCCATGGGGTCCACCAGGTTTTTAATATGCACTATGATCTTGTCAGGGCCCTTGTACTCGCTGTAGAGATTCCCAAACTTACTTTCGTCATCAAAGGAGCCGTCGGTGCCATGCCTGACAAGAATCTTTTCGCCATCCCTGAAGTTACATCCGTTCATGGTGACGTCCACGTCCTTCCAGGGTTTTGCATGATTCGGGTCCAGGGAATCCACGTATGGGGCCTTTGAGCTGCAAGTATCATTGAGACATGAGCCGGGCGGGCAACAGGCGCCCCACGTATCCCAACCTTCGCCGGAATCGTTGCAAATAAGCAAGGTGTCCTTATCCAGGCACTTTGTGTCATCTTGGGGCCGGCAAAGGGAGCATTTGTCGTTAAGGCATCCATGCGCACATGTTTCGGTTCTCCATCCACTTCCATCTTCAAGGCAGTAGCGCCGAAGATTGTGTTCAGGATCAGTCTCATCACACTCGGAAGCTCCTCCTTCGCATACGGCACAATCGTTGCCTGCACATCCGATTTCGCAAGTCTTGATGTTGTTCCATTCCATGCCGTCGAGAGAACACACATCCAACTCACCGTTCGTGCATCTCCTGTCGCCGGGCTTGCAGTTGACGCAAACTCCATTTACACAGGCCGGGTCGCACATGCCCAGGTCTTTCCACGTCACATTGTCATCCATGCATTCTTGCAGCATGTCCCCGTCACAGCGTCTCTGCTTGGCCTGACATCCAATGATCTTTTCTTCGAATCTTTCCCGTTCGACAGGTTGCCTGTCCAAGTCATCCATGACCTCCATGGCATCAATTTCTCTTTCGACAATATGCTCTTGATCAACGGTATCAGCATCTCCTTCTGGTTCGGCTGGAATCTCAAAGGCCGTGTCTCCATCCGGCCCTTGTTCGGCGTCTTCTCCTATAACTTCGAAAGCTTCTGCATCCGCATCATGTTCTCTTGCCGGCTCTTCTTTCTCGCCAGCGTCACTTGGCATGCAGTTTTCTCCGAACCGGGCCAGGCACAAGGTGGCTTCAACTATTTTTACAGGATCGAAATCTACCTCGACAAGGCCTTCGGCCACGGACAGATCGCCAATATCACTAAAACCCTGACCCTTGATTGCAATGCCGTGGTTGAGTTTTTCCCCGGCCCAAACGAGAACATCGAAGGGTGGGTGTTCAATACCCTGGTCCTTCAGTTTTATTGTCTTTGCAGTAGATGGCGGCTCTTGCGGATTAAATGGACTTTGAGAGAACAGGAGATTGACCTTATCGATTTGCCCGCAGACATCACTTCTGCAAGTGACATGCAAGAGGACCACGTTGCCAGGCTCGGATACGGGTGTCGTGGAATCGCAACCCATTATCGTTATTACAAAGATTACCGAGACAATTGTTCTGCCGTATATCCCCATAACCTTCTTCATTGTCCTCGTTGCTCTTCCCTTTCAAAGAGGGGAATTCTTATTCCCTACAATTTATTATAATATCAAGAAGTACTGGAGATGTCATCCCTCATGGAATTAAAAAGCGGGACACTATTGCTGTGCCATCGAAATAGATATTTTTTCCGGCCTTGGCCAACTTTTTCGACATATGATAAATGTTTTTAAGCTGTGTTACACAAACTATCAGGGCCGGCTGGAATCGATCTTTCGATGGTGTTGTCGATTCCCGGGAAGTAAGCATGAGAACAAGGGTGACAAAGTTACTTCAAATCCAAAACCCGGTGATAATGGGGGGCATGGCCTGGATTGGCACAACCGGCCTAGCTGCATCTGTTTCAAGGGCGGGGGGATTAGGGGTGCTCGGAGCTTCAACCATGTCGGGGCCGGATCTGGAGAAGGCAATTTCCATGTTGAGAGATTCGGGCATAACCGGCTTTGGAGTCAATATTTCGCTCGTGGCGGAAGGGTTCGAAGACCTGGTTCGCGTCGTTGAAAGAGCAAAAGTGCCGGTGGTTACAGTTTCCGGCGGAGATCCACGAATTTTGACAGGTAGGCTGAAGGACAGCGGGGCCATTGTGCTGCATGTCGTTCCCAGTCCGAGATTGGCGGAAAAGGCTTGCTATGCTGGTGTGGATATTGTCATAGCCGAGGGTGTGGAAGCAGGTGGTCATGTGGGCGGAAAGGAGCTTCCGTTGTTTGCGCTTCTTCCCATGGTCAAAAAAACAGTGGACATCCCGGTCGTGGCTGCCGGCGGCATTGGAAGCGGCAGGGCGATGGCGGCGGCCTTTTGCCTTGGTGCAGAGGCTGTGCAAATCGGAACCCTGTTTGCTGCATCGAGAGAATCACCTGCATCCCGAATCTATAAGGAAATGTTGGTCAAGGCCGGTGTTGAAACTCCGGTCATTTATGGCAGGAACGATCAACCGGCCAGGGCCTTGCTTACCCCCGTGGTCGAAAAACTTGTGAGGTTGGATAGATCAGGCGCAAAAAGAAATGAAATCCGACATGTCCGTGGTCTTGGCAGGGCCAGGGCCGGGCTGGTGGGAGGAGATCTTGAACAAGGGATATTTCCGGCAGGCTTGAGCGCGGCATGGGTCGATTCTATCAATAGTGTGTCGAATATCATGTCAAAACTGCTTTTTGAGTTTATTCAGGCGGGAAAGGAATTACAAAATGAATAGGGACAAGTTGAGGCCGGTAACCATTGCCGGTGTTGGATCGTATTCTCCCGAGCGGGTCGTCACCAATCAGGAATTGATAGATAGTTACAACCTTAAGACCTCGGACGAGTGGATCAGGAGAAAACTTGGAATAGAGGAAAGGAGATATGCCGCACCTGACGAGCAGACATCCGACTTGGCGGTGAAAGCCAGTCTCAAGGCCATGGACATGGCCGGGGTAAGGCCCGGAGATATCGGAGGTATCATACTTGCCTTGGGCTATGGTGATGTTCGTTCGCCTTCCACCGCCTGCATAGTTCAAAGGAAACTCGGTGCTTTCAATTCATGGGCAATGGATGCGAACACTGCGTGTATGGGGTTCCTGTGGGCCTGTGAGGTGGGAGCCAAGTTCGTGGCGGATGGTTCATGTGATGTCTTTCTGGCCATCGGGGCCGACCTTGCCAGCAGGACCAAGTTCGATCCTCGTGACAGGACTCTGGGAGTATTGTTCGGTGACGGCGCGGGGGCAGCCATCCTGAAGCCCTGCAAGCAAGGAGATGGGTTCCAATCTTTCTACACGCGAAGTGACGGGAGGGGAGTCGAGACGATTGGCGTCCTTGCCGGTGGTTCCATGTTGCCTCTTACACCGGATGCTCTGGAAAGCAAACAGCACCTTCTGTACATGGATGGAAAGGGTGTCTGGAACTGGGCTGTTGAGAAAATGCCGGAAGCACTTGGCGAGGCGATCAAATCGGCTGGATTGGAGAAAGATGATATCGACTTCGTTGTGACACACCAGGCGAACCTGAGCTTGATAAGGGCCATATTGGAAAAAGCGGGAATCCCGGAGAAAAAAACTCATACTACCGTTCACAAGTACGGCAATACGTCTTCGGCCAGTATAGGCACGGTTTTGGACGAAGCATATAGGGCTGGGAAGATAAAAAGGGGAGATCTGGTAGCCATGGCCGGAATAGGTGCGGGTTTCACCTGGTCCGGATCCGTTATTCGTTGGACAGTGCCTTGACACCACATTGATACATAAATACCATTCATTTGGATTGAACATTGGAGGAAGGTTGCCATGACTATTAAGACGGGACTCATTATCGCAGGAGCTTTTGTAGTATCATCCGTATTGTTACCGGGGTGCTCGGCCAGGCAGTGTCCCACAGGTTACCACGAAGAAAACGGTGAATGTGTGGCTAACTATGACCCAAACCGAAACCCTGAAGAAGATGTGGGTAACAAGAGACAACCTGCTCCGAAGCCATATAAGGCAGTCCCCAGGTGATTGAGACATATGCAAAGAGCAGTATTTTAGTACTGTTTATCGTGTATAGCGTCTTGGCGTGCAGCCAACCACGGGGTGGACAGGAGAAATCGGATGTGCAGCGGCGCACGACAGGTCAAAATGAATCGAAATCGCCGAACGGTATTCTTGTATACGCGAACAAGGTGATACCATGCGGCGCTCCAGGCCAACCAACCTGTTCGTCGGCCCGGGACAGGAACCTGGAATTATGGTATGTTCGAATACGATCGGGGCATCCGTTAAAGCCCGTACGCTTGACTTCGAATTCGAATGGCATTCCTGATGACCCTACATGCAGGGATTCGGACGATGACATTTTCCTGGCCCCGGTGAAACCAGGGCCGAAGACAGGTCCGGGTGTGCTCTTGATGAACCGCCTCGATGGAGATGATGATATTTATTTCGTGGCTTTAGACAAGCCAACGCCCTTGAACCTAACCGATAATCATGTAGATGATGCATTCGTAGATCTTTCAAAGGATGGTTCTGTGTTGTACTTTGCAAATCGTTCCGATGGTGATGCTGATTTGTACGCCACCAAGGTGGATGGCTCGGTAAAACCATACAAGGTTATCTCAACCACATCGGATGAACGCTTCCTGAAAGTCGCAGGGGGATATGCCTTCTATTCTCTCCCTGGTCCGGATGGAAGGGAGGCATTGTTCGGTCGACGCCTCGATGGAGGCCCATCTTCAAGATTTTCACCACGGGGTTCTGATTTTCTTGATTTGGGGGCTGTAATTCCCAACATTGGTAAAGTTATCTTTACGATTAGGACAGGTTCCAAGACCAGCATAGTATCAGCCGGCCTGGAGGATCCTTCGCAATTCGACGATCTTTCCGGCCCCAGGGATTCAGCCATGTTCAGATTGTGTTCGCTGGATGGCAAGTACATGGTTTTTACAGCCAATGATAGGCCGCTTGCCGGTGGTGGAGCAGGGGATGTGGAAATATACACAGTGCCTGTGAAGGGAAAAGCAAAACCCAAGCTTTTGACGGCATTTGAGAATGAAAGCTATTTCTTGCCCAAATTTTTTACACGGGATGGTAAGGCTGTGCTATACGAATCACCGGTGGACGGGGATCTCGATATATATGAACTTCCTCTTGACGGAGGGCCGCCGCACAACCTGACCGCAAATCACCCCGGTCCGGACAAGCTCCTGGGCTTGGCAGGCGATGGGCTGCTGGTTGCAAGACCTGACATCAATGATGGGGTGGATGACGAGATATTCTATCTTGAGCCCCAGGGCAAAGTGGTCGAGCTGACAAACAACCAAGTACAGGATACTTTCTGTGCCTTTTTCCCGGAAAATAGTAAATGAGTGGAACTACTACCCAAGAGATAATGCAATTCATAGACGTGCCGAAGGTCGATCGTGTGCTCGTGGTCGACGAAGACCTGGCTTCATTGGGCTCCATGTGCGAGATGCTCTCTTCCATCGGCTTCGAACCTATCCCTGTACGAAATGCGGGTGAGGCAAGGCTGTCCTTGGCCCGGGAAGAATTTCCCATAGTGCTGCTCGACTATATCCTTCCTGACGCGGATGGCATCGAACTGGTCAAGGAGATAAGAAAGAATCATTTGGAAACCTACGTTTTAATTGTGACCGCGAGAGGAAGCGAGCGTGTTGCAGTAGAAAGCCTGCGGGCAGGAGCTGCTGACTATTTGATCAAGCCCATGATTTCAACAGAGGTGTTGAGGGAGGTAATGGAAAAGGTTATCCGCCTGCGCGAGGCGGAGCAGAGGAACAAGTTGCTTGTAAAGAGATTAGCTGAAGCGAACAGAACACTGGAACAGAAGGTCCAGGAACGAACTAACGAATTACTGGAAAAAAACCGTATCCTGGAAGATCTGAGCAGGCGGGATCAGCTTACAGGACTGATAAACCAGAGGTACATGCTCGAAAGGCTTCAGTACGAGATTTTCAGGATAGAGAGGTACGAGAGACCTTTGTGTTTTGCAATGATCGACTTGGACAATCTCAAGGAAATAAATGATACTTTGCTGGACCATCAGGCAGGAAGTACGGCCCTCAAGGTATTTGCCGATCTCTTGCGTACTGCAGTTCGAAGAACCGATATTGCAGCCAGGTATGGAGGAGATGAATTCGCATTAATCCTTGTCGAGACTGAAATCGAGGAAGGTTTTCAGATAATAGAACGCGTGCGTACTGTCCTGGATTCCACGGAAATAGTATATAACCAAACCTCGTTCAGGATTACAGCCAGCGCTGGAATGGCGCCGTACGAGAGAACACTGACCGTTGCGGACCTTATAAGGCGCGCGGACAGGGCTCTCTATCGAGCCAAGCACCAGGGTAGAAACCGGTCTTGTCTCTTCGATCCGCGCCTCGACGGGACCTGATGCCGGGGGATACAGGGGGTGATTTTCCATGAATTGGTTGGATTACCTGTTTATTGGGATCTTGGCATTTTCAACCCTGATTGGGCTTTTCAGAGGCCTGGTCAGGTCTGTATTTTCAATATTGGCCATAATTTTCGGTTTTGCAGGTGCAGCGGCGCTGGGTCCTTTAGCGGCTCCACTATTAAAAAGCACCATAGAACAACCCGCTGTTCGTACAGTTATTGCCGCGATCTGTGTTTTTCTTGCCGTGTGGGTGGTGTTGCGGATTGTCGCATGGCTGATTACAAAGGCCTTGGCCTCTTTGAAGCTGTCATGGGCCAATAGGCTGGGTGGTGGCGCATTCGGTATTTTAAGAGGTCTTGCCGTTTGCGGGCTGGTTCTACTTGCCTTGACATACATGCTTGAACCGGGAAGTCCAACCCTGAAGAAGTCGGTTTTACGGCCGCAAATGAACAAGTTCGTCGTTGCCCCCATGGTTGAGTTATTGCCAAAAGACGTGGACAAAGAACTCGACAAGAGAAGAGAGGCTTTGGGTGAAACCTTGGATGATGCCGGACAGGTGTCGAAACTAGGGGAAAAACTCAAGCAGGAACTCGAAAAGGGTGCGCATGGACTGAACAAGACCGGAAAGGTGTTGGATGATTTGGTAAAAAAGGGCAAGGAGGCTGCCGGCTCACTTGCCAAGTAGGAGCATGGCCCAACCACAGCAACCACAGTTTTTATCAAATATTAATATAAAGTTTTTCAATAGACCGGGACCGAACAAGATATGTCTGTTGGTTTTTTCCCTATGATATCCAAGAAATTATGACATGAGCGAGCAAGATAATCATGGGACATACGGATGTCATAACTATCAAGGAATTACTTTTATTATTTTTAACAATCATCCCCATAACATTGGGGATATCTGAATCCATTATTCCAAGTCACTGGCCAAGTCTGGAGAATTATTTTCCTGTTCCAAGAGCATGGTGGACTCCTTTTCCGGGTGTGTCTCTGCATCAGGATAGTACGATCCGGCATCCGGTTCCAAGATATTATTTTCTATTTCTTTTTTTGTTTCTTGGAGCCCCCGGTCTTCTCCTTTAGAAGTAATATCTCCTTCAGCCCGGTTTTCATTTTGTTCCAAAGGAATTTCTTTAAAGTTGCCTTCTTCTTTTTTACTGCTCCTTGGTGTTTCCTGAATTTCCCCTGCTGGCTGCTCGGTCGTCGACAGCCCTGCTTGGTCCCGGCATAGACCATATTGATCCAGGTACCTTTCCTGTAGATCTTTCAATCGTGTCCCGGCATTTTCAATCCATTCGTTGGTTACGCCCATGCGCTCGGCCATGTCCAGGTTCTGCGAATATATCCTGATGGCCTTTTTGGCTAAAACGTCTATGTATTTCTTGAGTTCACAATAATATATCGATTTTTCCTCTTCAGTCAGCCCCTGAGGCAGGTCAGCACCAATGACGTCATCTACGAAGTCGTCGTACAGCTTGCCTATGCCATAGGCTGCTGCAGTTGCCCAGTACTTATCTCCTATTCTCATGGCTCTCAAGTACGAGTGCTGCGCTCTGAGTAAAAGCGCACATTTTTCGACCAGATTTTTTTTCATATTTTCAATCGGAAGCTTTAGTTTAATATTTCTGAAGCGATTGCTCCAGATCTCACCCAAGGTGAATTGTGCCTGGGCAGCCACGGGGTTGCCGTCTGTGCCGCCGATCTTGCCTGCCAGTCCCAATGGTGAAAGTGCGTGAGTCAGCATGCTCTCCGCCCGATCCAGGTGACCCATGTTGAAGTAAGCTATGCCTAATCTTACTGTTGCATCGAACCTCTCGTCCGGGGTCAGATCGCCTTCGCTCAATATCTTGGATGCCATTGCAGCAGCCTTGTCCGGGCTTCTTAATTTTTCATAGCACCAGGCCGCCCTGAAGCGGGCATCGTGAGCTTCCCTTGTACCTGGAAATGTCTTGATTACAGTCAGGTACCTGGACAAGGCTTCTGTAAAGTCCGAAAGTTCTTCGAGAATCAACCCGGCATTGTAAAGGGCCAGTGACGCAGCTCGACTGTCCGGCCAGCGCTTCCATACCTGGTCGAAGTATTCAAGGCTGCCTGTTGAATCGCCACGGTCATAGAGTTCCTGAGCATGTTCGAACGCTATGTCAGGGCCGGCCAAGGCGGGGTCGGCCTTCGGATCGCCTATAATGACTACCGGTTCCATCTCATACTTGACGACTCTGGTGTGTTTCCCGGCTCCACAGCCGGGAAACAGTATCGGGGAGATCAATGCAACCCAGAAGGCAGGGCTGATTGTTATAACTTGTCTTTTCAGGCTTACATGCATTCAGACAAACCTCGTCCGGGTCATGACTGCTCACCCTGTATCTGTACTATGAATCGCCTCCTTCGCGGTCCGTCGAAATCGCAGAAGAAAATAGATTGCCAGGTGCCGAGAAGCAGCCTGGCGCCTTGTACCGGCACGAGCCTGGATGTGCCCAAAAGGTTGGATTTGATGTGGGCGTCACTGTTGCCCTCTGCATGCCTGTATGAATCAACCCTTGGTATCAATTCGTCCAGCTTGGCCAATGTGTCGAGAACCACCGCAGGGTCTGCATTCTCATTGATTGCGATTGCTGCTGTTGTATGTGGGCAATAAACAAGGCATGAGCCCTGTTTTATCCCTGATTCGGCCAACACGTCCGAAACCCTGGATGTTACATCCATCATCTCCTGGCGCATGGTCGTTTCAACCTTTATTTCCTTTAAAAAGATCATTTTACAACCTCCTCTGCAGATTGAACGAGCCTGTAAAGAGCCCCGATACTACCGTTCGGATCCCTTGTTTCCGGTAATGATATTACCGGACAAGAGAGTTTTTCCACCAGGTTTTTCAATGTATCCCGCTGCGTTACGGCAATGGACGAAAGTAATGCCTGGTTTTCCGACAGGGCCTTGGACAGGCGCGTCAAGGCCGTAGATCCTATTGTATGTTGCTCGAACAGGCTGGAAAGCTCTTGTCTCAAATCCTTGTCCGGACAAGGTTCCAAAAACCGCGGCATCAGCCTGTTTACAATTACCATGGCCAGGTTCAGGCCTCTGTTTTGAAGTTCCCCGGCAAGATGCCATGTCTCTTCAACACCGGTTGGCCCGGGCCCGGTGACCAGCACTATTGTGGTGTCCGGGGCTCCGAATCTTTTTGCCGATAAAGATGCTGTTTCTTCGAAGCCCTTGAACATCTGTTTGAAGGCAGCCAGGAACTCCATGAGTTCCCTAAGAAAGGCCGATCCCAGTAAAGTAGAAAACGCCCGGAAAGCCATGCCTGCGGCCTTCATTCCAAACAAGGAGAATCGTCCTGCCGTCGAGTACAAGTTGACAGCAGTCTTAAAAACAGGTTCGTTCAGTACGGCCTCCAGCTTTCGGGGCGCGTCCAGGAAGGAAAGGGCCTCTGTACTTGGAGGTGTATCAACTATCAGCAGGTCTTGTTCACCTGCTTCGCAAAGATGTTCGACCTCTTCAATGGCCACGTACTCGTGGACACCTGCCAAGGTGCCCGAGAGGTGCTTGTAGAACCTGTTGTTCACTATTGTCCGGATCTCTTTATCATTGCCGGCCTTCCTGGAAATAAGCCTGTCCAATGCCTCGTTGCGGTCCAGGGTGCTTGCGGTCAGTGTTCCACTCGCATGAGGCACGCCAAGGTTTTGCTCGGATACATCCCGGCCTATGCCCAAGGCATCGGCCAGTCTCTTGGCCGGATCAATGGTGAGCAGCCTTACGTCCTTGCCCATGGCTGCAGCTTTTACACCCAGGCAGGCGCTTACTGTTGTTTTTCCTACACCGCCCGGCCCCAGTATCATCACAAGATTATGATTTGTCAGGAGCTCAAGGAGTGGCTCATTAAGTTCCTCTGCCTGTTTCAATTCAGGCCCCCCTGCCCGACTGTAAATGCCTGGTCAGGATTATCAGGTCATCTTGTCCTTGAACCGGGTGCCCGAGTTCGGGCAATTCGAATGTAACCAAATTTACCATGGACTTGAGCCTGTTAATCTCCCTTCGTTGGCGTCTCCGGGCATCCAGGGTCCATCGCCAGGCTTCGATTGCATGTCTCAGGGACCTGCTGCCCCTGGAGGCACACCTTTCCGCTGTATGGAAAAGGGGCTCCAGTGAGCGCGGCAAGGGCCTGGACAAGACCCTGTTAAAAAACAATGCCAAGGGTTTAACCCTGGTCTGTGTTCTTATAGCCTCGTACAGTTGGACAGTTTCCCTGGCAGGAAGTTCCTCGGCCAGGGAAACGAGTATTATGGATGTGGCCACCGGATCCTGCAGAATGGCCTGCATCCACGCCGCTTCTTTTTTAAGCGGGCCCTTGAAGACCGCATCCAGTATTATTTCCGGCAATTTAATGAACGTAATACCATGACCTGTTGCAGGACCGTCCAGGATTACCAGGTCGAAGCGCCTTCTTCTCGATCCAGGCTCTCGTTCCCTTACATGGTTGAGTACCTTTCCAAGCAATAACAAGTCATCCAGGCCGGGAATGGCATTAAGGAAAGATCTGGCAAAAGCGCTGTCGAAACCATGACGGAATATAAAGTCAAACTTGAATTTGAGCGTCACGTATTCCCGTAATGCATCCCTGGGCATCATTGCAGCCGCCCACATATTTTTACCGATATGTTCCGGGTGCGACCCGAGTTTGCGACCGGACAGTATCCTGGATGCTTCATACGACCCGGACCTTGCATCGAGCAACAGGACTTTCTTTCCTCTTGATGCGCCGACAAGGGCCAGGCATGCGGACATGGAACTTCTGCCTGTTCCTCCCTTGCCAGCCACGATCAGGAGTTTTCGATTCAATAAAGCCTGGAGTCCTTCTGACATGGACAGGATTTTTAGCATGCACCGGGGCGGTCTGCAAATGAGTGTGTTTTGGATACGGAATTTCATTTGAAATACAGGGCGGCATTAAGCAAGTGGCGAAAGGGCAAGAACAAGGTGTTGTTTCCTTTTGGGACGTACAAATTGCGTGTGTTGGCCGGAGTAAGATGCGAAGAGGCTCCTTGCAAAACAGTTGGGCCGGGATAGCTGATTAATAGTCCCCGCCCTTATGAATTGAACAACGGATCTTGTACTTGTCAAAGGTCAAGAAGTGTACATTTCCTGTTTTTTATGGTTTCCCGTGTGTTGTTTGCCATCCAAGGTGGCGAAAACCTATCATCCAAATATTAATATAAGCCCTTTTTAAGGTTATTACATGCAAGCCATGCCTTAATTTGGCCTCAAAAAGCGAAATATCAAAAAATCAACCTGGGTGGAGACACTTCCAAGAAGTGACATACTCCGGTAAAAAAGCAACGAAAAAAACACAAAAAGCAAAAATTATTCCGGCTCCGATCCTGTTACCTGCCAGCGATTTTTCTTTCAGCCTTTGCAGGCTTGCCTGCCACATTGAAGGACTTGCGATCTTCGAATTCTTCCTTTTTACCAAGGTTCCACTGCTGGACCGGTCTGAAGAAACCGCACACCCTCGAGTACACCTCGGTCTTTGCATTACAACGCGTAGCCATTTCTCTTCCTCCTATCGATTTTCGGCCTGGATTTTTTCTCCAGACTCCTGTGTTTGACCGTCTGTTACAGCGGATTCATCCTCTTCCACCATGTACGGACAAGAGAAATGCTCGCCCGGAATATATCCGTGAACCGGACAAATAGTGAAGGTGGGTGTAAGGGTGAAATACGGGATTTTGAACGAGTGGGTGACCTTTTTCACCAAGAGCTTGGCCTGTTCTCCAGAATCGAGCCTTTCTCCAAGGTAGGCGTGAAAGACCGTGCCCCCGGTGTATGCGGATTGAAGAGGCTCCTGGTGCTCCAATGCCCTGAACAAGTCATCCGTCAATCCGACAGGTAGATGAGTCGAGTTTGTATAGTAAGGTTCTTCCTGCCCTGAATGGAGCACCCTCTCTCCAAACATGTCCGCATCCAGCTTTGCCAGTCTATAGCTGGTGCTTTCTGCCGGCGTTGCCTCCAAGTTGTATAGATTACCTGTCTCCACCTGGTATTCCCGGACTTTCTCCCTGAGGAAGTTTAGAACCTTCAACGAAAAGTCCCTTCCTTCAAAGGATTCGATTCCCGAACCCAGCATGTTGAGGCAGGCCTCGTGCATGCCGACGAGCCCGATGGTGGAAAAGTGGTTATCCCAGTATTTTTTCGATTTCTGAAATACTTGCTCCAGGTAATGCTTGGCATATGGGTACAGGCCGTCTGCAGTCAATCTCTCCAAAGCCTTTCTCTTTATTTCCAGGCTATCTCTGGCAAGGTCGGCCAGTTTGGTGAGTTCCCGGAAGAATTCCGATTCGTCTTTTGCAAGGTATCCTATCCTTGGAAGATTCAGGGTAACCACCCCGATACTTCCGGTCAACGGTGAAGAACCGAAAAGCCCGCCGCCTCTGCGCAGCAGTTCGCGATTGTCCAATCTCAAGCGGCAGCACATACTCCTCGCATCTTCGGGTTTCATGTCGCTGCCGACATAGTTTGCAAAGTAGGGTATGCCGTACTTGGCTGTCATTTTGAAAACATCGTCCAAACCCGGATCATCCCAGTCCAGGTCTTCCGAAATATTATAGGTCGGTATAGGAAAGGTGAATATCCTGCCGTCCGCATCACCTTGGCTCAATACCTCGCACAGGGCCTTGTTGAACATGTTCATCTCATGTTTGCAATCACCGTAAGTAAACTCCCGGGGCTTGCCGCCGATGATTGCCGGCATTCCGGCAAGGTGGACAGGCGGTTCGAGATCGAGAGTAATGTTGGTGAAAGGAGTTTGGAAACCCACCCTGGTCGGGACATTGACATTGTAAGTGAACTCCTGTATCGCCTGTTTCACTTGTTCATAATTCAAGTTGTCTACCCTGATAAAGGGCGCCAGCAGTGTGTCGAAGTTGCTGAATGCCTGGGCCCCCGCAGCTTCACCTTGCAAGGTATAGAAAAAATTTACCGCCTGGCCCAGTGCGGTCCTCAAGTGCCTTGCAGGAGCGCTCCTGATCTTGCCGTATGCCCCGCCGAAACCTTTTTCCAAGAGGTCCATCAAGTCCCACCCGCAACAGTACACCGAGAGCATTCCAAGGTCGTGAATGTGGAAATCTCCTTTGCTGTGGGCCTGGGCTACTGCCGGTGGGTAAACCCTCTCGAGCCAGTACTGACTGGTCGCCCTGGATGCTATGTAATTATTAAGACCTTGAAGAGAGTAACCCATGTTTGCGTTTTCGTTTACTCTCCAGTCCCTTGCATCGAGGTAATCATCGACAGCCTCGATGGCGTCTTCCCACAATTTGCTGGTTTGCCTCATTCTTGCGTGCTGATTTCTGTAGATGATATATGTCTTGGCGATACGGGAATGTCCGAGACCTATCAAAGTGTCTTCTACAATATCTTGTATTTCCTCTACATTGGGAACCTTGTCCCAGTTAATCTGTTCCACCACCCGGTCGGTAACCCCTTCAGCCCATGACCAATCGGAAAATTCACAGGCCTCACCGGCCTTGTACACCGCCATGGTAATTCTCTTCCTGTCAAAAGAAACCCTGCGGCCATCACGTTTAACGATAAATTTTGGCTCCATGCTCAAAATCTCCACCCATCATTATGCGATTCACTCCAATCGAATCCATTCTGGACACGTTCTTTGCCCGTCTGTTTCAAGTTGTGTTGTGCCAGTTCTCCCGGTGTGTATATTTGGCTCAGGCACTATGGCCTGTCAAGAAAAAAAATACAATATATTGGGGCTTTTATCATCTATTGTTACAATATCTTGTGGAAATGTTGTGGAAAACCGGTTGAGAAACAAACGCAACCCCGTGGAATAAAATACATTCCAACAATTAACAAGAAAACAAACAATTAAAATGCCAGGCAAGAATCTATGCATACTTGATTTCCTGTGCGACTTGGGTTACCTGCTCCTTTAGCGAGGTGGATTTCGATGGGAATGACATTGTCGCCATTACGAATGGCTGTACTGGTGTCGGGAAGCGGGACGAATCTCCAATCGATAATGGATTCCTGTGATGCAGGCACACTTCATGGCAAGGTTGTGGTGGTTGGTACAAACAATCCTGAAGCGTACGGCCTTGAAAGAGCTCGGTCGAGAGGAATTCCAACAGTTGTGGTGCCTCATCAGGACTTTGATTCCAGGGAGGAACATGAGAGAGAGCTTATAAAAAAAATCGAACCCTTTGAACCGGAGATTTTAGTGCTGGCCGGATATATGCGTGTGGTGACACCGGTCTTGATCGAACGCTTCTATAACCATGGCAGGGGCCTGCCCGGTGTTATCAATATTCATCCTGCAGACACGGCGCAGTACCAGGGAACGAGAGGATACGAGTTTGCGCTTGGCATGCTCAGGAAGAATCCGAAGAGGCTGAGTGAAACCAAGATAACCGTGCATTTCGTGGATCCCGGTGTCGATACGGGGGCGGTTATCGCCCAGGAATCGGTTCCTGTTTTCAAAGAAGACACACTCGATGCTTTGAAGAAACGTGGATTAAGGGTCGAGCACCAACTTTATCCCAAGGTGCTCGATCTTTATGCCAGGAACAAGTTGGAGTTTTTAAATGGCAGGGTGGTGGTCCATGAAAATAGTACAGGCAACGAAAGTACAGGCAACAAAATGAAAAGGAGTGATTGATCATGCCGGTTAATATCGTGGAGAAAGTGGATAGGCTCGTCAAGATCGAAAGAGTCCTTGCCAGTGTGTCAGACAAGAGCGATCTCGAAAAACTTGTGCCCGGCCTGGTTCGTATAAATAAGGGTATTCAAATCTATTCCACCGGCGGGACATACGAAAGGATAGCAGAGATACTGGGCCCGCAGCAAACCAGGGACCACCTGATAAAGGTTTCGGACTATACGGGGCAACCGGAAACACAGGGAGGACTGGTCAAGACGCTTGATTTCAAGATCTACCTGGGACTGCTGACCGAGAAATACAACAAGTTTCATACGCAGGATTTGGAAAGGACCGGGGCCTTGCCCATCGACATGGTCGTGTGCAACCTATATCCGTTCGAACAGACCGTAGCGGAGCAAGGAGTCACGGTGGAGAAGGCCAGGGCGAATATAGATATCGGGGGCCCAAGCATGGTAAGGGCTGCCGCCAAGAATTACCTCAGGGTGGCGTCTGTAGTCGACCCGGCCGATTATATCCGGCTGCTGGAGGAAATGCAGTCGAATGACGGATGCATTTCAATGGCGACCAGGTTCAGGTTGGCAAAAAAGGCATTCGGCCATACAGCCTCATATGATTCGGCTATATCGGCTTTTCTTGCAGGTAAAGGGGATAAAGATTTGGTTTCGTGCTATACATTCACAGATGGTTGGCATGGATGATTTGAAATCAGGAGAAGAACATGGCAGAGGACTTGAAGAAGGCATATCGGACCGTTATGGAAGACCACTTTCCCGGCCACTTGGAGATTAAATTCGGCAAAGGTCCAAAAGCCCAGACCCTTGTATACGAAAAGGCGTCATGGATCGTGGATGGAGTGGAAAAAGGACTGCGGTATGGAGAAAATCCAGGGCAGGAGGCCGCACTCTACAAGCTGGTGAACGGCAACCTCCTGATTGGAGAGGTGCATACAATCAAACCCGGAAGGTACCTGGCTTCGGACATGGCTCTGCTTCAGGCAGGCAAGCATCCGGGCAAGATCAACCTGACCGACATAGACAATGCGCTCAACATATTGAGGTACCTGACCAAGATTCCGTCGGTCGCGATAATGAAGCATAACAATCCATGCGGAGTCGCCTCGGGTTCCAGCCTGGAGGATGCCTATTTGAAGGCCTATTATGCAGACAGGGTTGCGGCTTTCGGCGGCGCCATTGCAGTGAACCGGCCTCTCGACAAGGCGACTGCCGAGGCGATTTCAGAGCAGTATGCAGAGGTCGTGGCAGCACCGGAATATGAAGAAGGTACAATAGACATATTGTCCGGCAGGAAGAATCTTCGTATAGCCAAGATTGGAAATATCGGAAGGTTGTCCGAATTTTCAACGGAACGCTTCGTAGATTTCAAGAGCCTGATAGACGGCGGGCTAATAGCACAGATGTCCTTTGTGCCGGTTGCAAGGCACAAGGAAGATTTCAAACCGGCTGTTGTGGAGCACAAGGGAAAGACATACGAGATCGCCAGAAAACCTGACGATAACGAGCTGGAAGACATGCTATTCGGATGGCTGGTTGAAGCAGGAGTCACTTCCAACTCGGTCATCTATGTCAAGGATAGGGTTACTGTGGGAATAGGTACGGGTGAGCAGGACAGGGTAGGCGTTGCCAAGATCGCAAGGGACAAGGCTTATACGAAACTTATGGACAAGCTTTGTTTCGAACGCTACAAGGTTCCCTTCAACGAACTCGCGGATCCGGATGGACGCCACGAGATAGAGTCCGAGGTCAGGGAGCAAAAAGGCGGCTTGCCGGGCAGCTCGATGGTGAGTGATGCGTTTTTCCCCTTCAGGGATGGTGTTGAAGTTGGCTTGCATGAAGGGGTAAGGGCGGTCGTGCAGCCGGGCGGCGCCCTGAGGGACCACGAGGTAATAGAGGCATGTAATGAATTCAATGCCACAATGGTATTCACGGGTCAAAGGAGTTTCAAGCACTGAAGCGGCGGTTTTGAACCATGGGGCCTTATGGCCCCGAGGAGGAATCATGTGTCAATCTACGGCTTTCCTGAAAAAAGGGGACAAGGAAGAACTGATTTTGGAGGACGTGGCTTACATAAAGCCTGAAATAGACAAACTCGTGCTGATCGGCCTGCTTGGAGATAGAAAGGAATTAAAGGCCAGGTTGGTTGAAATCGATTTGATGGCGCACAAGGTTGTGCTGGAGGAGATTGGTTGATGGCCGTTCTAGTACTTGCAAGGCACGGGCAGACGGAGTGGAACAAAGAACAGCGCTTCAGGGGAAGGGCGGACGTGCCGCTCGACGAGGTGGGCTTGGCCGAGGCCGAGGCATTGGCCTCGGCATTTGAAGGCATGGAAATCGGGGGCATATATTCCAGCCCGCTCGGCAGGTGCAAGCAGACTGCGGGGCCGCTTGCTAAGCGTTTGGGCCTGGACGTGCGGGTCCTGCCGGGCCTGGCCGATATAGACTTCGGATCATGGCAGGCAAGGCAGAAGGACGAGATTGAAAGGCAGGAAGCGGAGCTTTATAATTTGTGGTTGGAACATCCTGAGCAGGTAAGGTTCCCAGGGGGAGAAAACCTTGAAGACGTACAGGCCAGGGCCATGGAGAGTATTGATCGGATTGTGGAAGAGAATTCTGCCGGTGCATTCGTGGCGGTCACCCATAGGGTCGTATGCAAGGTCCTGGTATGCGGATTGCTGGGTATACCCTTGTCATTGTTCTGGAGGATCCGGCAGGATGCCGCATGCATCGATGTCTTTGAAATAGATGATAAGGGTGCGACCCTGGTAAGGTTGAATGACACTCACCATACATCCTCTGTAAAAGGTTCGGGGGGCCTGGCGGATTTCTAGCGTCTTTGCCAGGAGGCCAGTATTTCCATGTGATGCGTGCCTGGAAAAAAATCGAACAGATCCAGGGAAACCATTTCATATTGCCCTGCGGCCAAGGCAGCCGAATCCCTTGCAAATGTTGCCGGGTCACATCCTATTTGTAGTATGCTTGAAGGCCCGGTCTGGGCCAGCATGCGTGAAATTACTTTTGCCCCTGCTCTCGGGGGGTCCATGACCACCAGATCGTATTTGGACAGATAGTGTTTGGAGAGCACCGGGTTGTTGGATGCCGGTGCGAAAAGATTTGCCAGGCGGAAACCGGCTCTTACTTTCAGTTCCCGGGCCCTTTTTTCAGCAAGGCCGAGGCATTTCCTGTTGGAATCCATGCCGGTTACCTTGAAACCCGCCATGGCGAGGTTCAATGAAATGTTGCCGGCCCCGCAAAAAAGGTCCAGTGCCGTTGTTCCCTTATCCTTGGTCAGCTCGATGATTCTGGTAACCATCTCATTGTTTGCTTCAGGGTTGGCTTGAAAGAAACAGTCCAATCCGGTTACCTGGGACAACAAAGGCCCGTCGAATCTCAATATAGGTTGTTTTGGCGACGGCACAAGGAATCCTTGTTTCTCAAGGCTTTGATAGAGCCTGTCATAGCCCTTGATCAATGGTTTGGCTTTTGCATCGAGGAGCATGCATGCGAGCCTTTGGTCGTCGTCAAGGGCCAGCATTACCTGGCATGCCTGTTTCAGCGGTGTTTCTTTCAATGCCTTTGTGAAATCTGAAATGCTTTTCGATAGTCCCGGCCTCATTGCCGGACATTCGTCTATAGGCTGGACATTCGTTGTACGGGCTGCCTTGAATCCCAGGACGAACAAGTCCCGGTCGACATGCATTCTTGCCCTGGCCCTTGACGGGAGTCCTTTGGGAGAAGGATGGAGCAGGGGAACCGGCGCTGTCAGGCCGGCTCTCTGAATGCTGGCCATGAGGATTTCTTCCTTGAACTTGATTGCCCAATCGGGCTGAATGAACAGCCAGTCGCAACCGCCGCACCTTTCGGACAACGGGCAAGGCGGTTCTACTCGTATTGGAGAAGGCTTTTGAATTGAGAGCACCCTGCCTCTGAATGTTCCACCTGGCCCCGGAATGGTTTCAGCTCGAATTGTTTCACCCGGAAGTACTCCGGGGATAAAGACAATTTTTCCATCCCCGAGTCTTGCAAGGCCCTTGCCGGTGGGCACGAGCTTCTCGATAGAGACATTAACGGACTTCATGGAGCTTTAGGGGCCTTAATGGCATTTTACTTTTTATTGACTTGTCAATCATCTCTTTACACCGAAAGTGTTTGGTTTTGATATCAATCCTTTTTGGCATACCTGAAATAACGTATCGTTCTACCCAAACTTCTCCATTTTTGCTCGTACAGTGTCCGGGGAAGATCTTCCTGAATATCGAATGAGCAAGGCAATTCAGGGTATCTCGGCTCAAGTGATGCTGTCCTTTGGATACGTTCAGCGATCCATTCGGAATATTCATCGTGGTCATGGGCTATTACCAGCTCGCCGCCGGTCATTAACCTTTCTGAAACCTGTTGTAGGAATCCGTCTGTAATCAGCCTGTGCTTATGGTGTCTTCTCTTTGGCCAGGGATCGGGAAACAGGATGTAACAAGCTTTGAGAGAGCATGGTTCGATGTGCATGTTCAAGAATCTTGTCGCGTCGTCGAGTACGAGCCTGACATTTTCCAGTTTTCTTTTTCTGACCTTCCTGGATGCGGCAGCTATTCTCCTGTACAGTCTGTCCACGCCGATGAAAGCGAATTCAGGCTGCATTTCCGCCAGGTCAGCGAGAAAATGTCCGTTTCCGCAGCAGAGTTCCACTTTGAGAGGGCGATCATTAAAGAGTGCTCTGAAATCGATTTTCTCATCAGGTTGAATGAACACGATGTTATCTTGGAAGACCTCGGACAAAGGCAGATCTTTGAGGCGTAACCTTCTCATGAATGTTATTCATGCGACATCAGGCACTCGAAGGTCAATACTTTTGAACAATAGGCTGTTCAGGTCCAAAAACAGCAGGTGATAAATTTTGACAAAAAAATTGTTTTTAGTATTATCAAACATGATAATCAAAATAATAGGGGCAAGAAAGGCCCGGGAAAATAAATAAATGTACTGGTCATCAGCAGTTTGTCGGAGAAAAAGTGTCAGCAGAGATTAGACAGATACAGGATTTATCGGGTCGCTGGCCCGAGTCTTTGACCGATCGTGCAGAGGAGATAATCCTGGTTCACGATTTGGACGGAACAATAACGTACATGAACAAAAGAGGCAGGGAATTATTCGGCAAAACGGATCCTATGGAAAAATTGAATATCGACGAGTTAGTGCCGCATGATCATGTTGAATTATTCAGGGAGAGGAGGAAGAGGAGACAAACCGGGGATGACAGTCCTTTTCTCTATGAAGTCGAAATAAAGGATCGGCACGGCAGGATTTTTCATTTCGAGGTAAGTTCAACCACAATCAGCAGGACGGACGACCGGGTGGAAATTCTGCTCGTTGCCCGGGATATCGAGGATAGAAAGAGAATCGAACAGGCAAGAGAGAGGTTGGAGAGAAAACTTGCAAAGCTTGAGCGGTTGAACGACTTGGGCCGCATGGCAGGTGAGGTGGCCCATTTTGTAAATGGAACTCTGATTACAATCATGGGGCTTGCTTCAAAGCTTGCAGATGAGACCTGTGGATCCGGAGAAGCATCCAAGCGAATCGAAAAAATACATGAGGCCTGTTTCAAGGCAAAGGAATTGACTTCCAACTTGTTGGCCTTTGCACAAAAGGGAGGTTACTTAAGGAAATCCGTTGACATCAATGCGCTGGCGACAAGGGTGTCGAACGAGTTCAAATCCGGCTCGTTTTCAGAGCATGATATCAAGTTGGATCTCGAAGAAGGGCTGGCCAGGGTCAAGGGGGATGAATCACAATTGGAAAGGGCACTGAAGTACCTGGTGCAAAACAGTATGGAATCTTTTTGTAACACAGGTACTTTTGGAACGGTCATATTGAGAACCAGGACCCGGATCTTTGAAGACAAGTGCGAAGATAATCGTGATACGGTACAATTGGAAGAGGGGCCGGTAAGATACGTCTCGATTGAAGTAATAGACAACGGCATGGGCATGGAACCCGATGTCTTGGCCCATGCCTTCGAGCCTTTCTATACCACGAAGATGGACAAGCGCAGGGCCGGCCTTGGCCTTGCCATGGTGTTCGGCACGGCGGCTTCCCATGGAGGCAAGGTGAGTATCGATAGTGAACCCGGCAAGGGCACCAGGGTGGTTGTCACTATTCCGTCGTTGGAATATTTGGAGAGCAAAGATAAAAAGAATATAGGTAAAGAAACATCGAATCCGGAGGATGAAGTTCCAAAGAATGTACTGGTCATCGATGATGATACGGGTGTTTTAGAGGCCTTTCGCCTGATGTTGGAACAACTCGGATGGAATGTAATTACAGCCGGGACGCTCCGTGAGGCAATGGATGCCGTATCAGAATTTCCAGAGCCCATAAGCCTTGTAACCCTGGATGTGTTGATCAACGGCTCGTCCTGCAAAGAGGCATTGGAGGAGATAATAGAGGTTCTGCCTGGAGCAAAAGTGCTTCTTTGCACAGGATATCCAGGCGATGAAGACATGGAGGAGTTGATGAAAAGCGGGGCCTCCGGCCTGCTCACAAAGCCCTTTTCTCTTGCCATGCTGAAAAAAGAGATTGCCCGGCTTTTCAGCTTGCCACACCGGCAGCGATCAGTTTGACCGGCAGCAAACAATTGAAACGCAATCCCATGGGGGAGGCTTGACTATTTTGCCGAAGGCCAAGTATGTTCTTTCATCCTGGAGCCGCCTGGGAGGTGATTAAATGGAGCACCCTAGGAATCCCTATCCCACGGTCGATATAATAATTCGGTTGACGGATGGGGGCATCGTACTGGTGCAGAGGAAGAATCCTCCACCAGGATGGGCAATACCGGGTGGTTTTGTGGATTATGGAGAGAGCGTTGAGAACGCGGCTGTGCGAGAGGCAATGGAAGAGACCGGCCTGGAGGTGGAGTTGATTGATTTGCTCGGAGTATATTCGAGTCCGGATCGGGATCCCAGATTTCACACAATATCCGTTGTTTTTACTGCCGAGGCGAGTGGCGAACCCAGGGCAGGCGATGATGCAAAGGACATTGGAATATTCCGGGAGGGAGAAATGCCTGAACTGGCTTTCGACCATGGACAGATCATTCAGGATTACCTTGAATTCATTCGTACCGGTAAAAGACCTTGCAGCCGGGGAAGCACGACAAGGGGGAAAAGTGATGAAGGAAAATAAAGGATCGGATAGGCAATCGAAACCAGGATTGGAGCGACCACTGAATGATGGAGAAAAGAAGACCCTGTTGGCCATAGCCAGGGGAGCAATAGAGAGCTATGTCCGGGAGGGCAAACAGGCGCTTTTCGATCCTGCGGAAGAACGTTTGCGTGACAACGCCGGTGCCTTCGTAACCATACACAAGAACGGCCGGCTTCGAGGATGTATCGGCACATTCGAGGCGGATAGGGCACTGTACGTGACGGTATCCGAAATGGCTGTAGAGGCTGCTGCCAGGGATCCAAGATTTCCGCCGGTTTCCTTGCCGGAGCTGCAGGAAATAGACTTGGAGGTCTCGGTGCTGTCCCCCCGTTCGAGGATCGATGACCCGTCACGGATAATAGTCGGTGAACATGGTCTGTATATCACCAAGGGGTTCCGGCGGGGGGTCCTCTTGCCCCAGGTCGCGACGGAACAGGGTTGGGATAAGGAAACTTTTTTGAAACACGTGTGCCTCAAGGCAGGGCTTGACACAGATGCATGGAAGGATCCGGACAGTGTCTTGGAGGTTTTTACCGCCCAGGTATTCGGTGAAAAGGAAGCCTGAGATCAGGCAAGGGATGTAGCGCCTATCAGTATTGCTTCGGAGGTTTCATGGGGTGCTCCAGGAAAATAGAAGACTTGATGGCTCATTCGTCATGGATACGAAAGATGTTCGAGGAAGGCGCCAATATGAAGACGGACGGCAGGGGCCCTGTCTATGATTTTTCTTTGGGCAACCCTGAAATCGAACCGCCTGAAGCACTCAAGCAAAGGCTCGCTGAATTGGCTGCATCCGATACACCGGGAATGCACAGGTACATGCCGAATGCGGGTTATGAATTCGTAAGGAGGTCTATTGCGGATTATTTGAAAGAAGAAACCGGACTTTCGTTTACTGCAGAGTCTGTAATCATGAGTGTGGGGGCTGGCGGTGGATTGAATGCTGCTTTGAAGGCCCTCTTGGACCCGGGTGACAAGGTTGTTTGTTTCAGACCCTACTTTGTTGAATATGAATTCTATGTGGACAATCACGGCGGAAAGCTGGTCAAGTTGCCCACGGACGACTCTTTTTTGCCCGATTTGGATGCGTTCGAACAGGCAATCGATGAAAAAACCAGGGTGGTCCTCACGAATTCTCCGAACAATCCGACTGGGGTTGTGTACGAGCAGGAACTGCTTGACGAAATCGGCGGCATTCTTAAAAAGAAGAGCAAGGACAATGCTTCTCCGGTATACTGGCTGTCTGATGAGCCTTATCGTAATTTGATATATGACGCCGATAGGGCTCCGAGTATTTTCAAGGCCTATGATTCATCCATCATGGTTACATCTCATTCAAAGGATTTGGCATTGCCTGGCGAGCGGATTGGCTATATCGGGATCTCGCCCAATGCCGAAGATTCGGGAAAGTTGTTCGATGCAATGACATTTACAAATAGGATACTGGGATTTGTCAATGCGCCTGCATTGTTGCAGAGGTTGGTGGCTCCATTGCAGGGCATGACAGTTGATTTGGGTTGGTACAAGAGAAAGCGGGACCTGCTTTATAAAGAACTAATCCGCTATGGCTACGAGGTGAATAAACCCGACGGGGCTTTTTACATGTTTCCCAAGGCGCCTTCCGGTGATGATATCGAGTTTGTAAAAAAGTTACAGCAAAGGAGAGTGTTGGTGGTTCCCGGGACCGGGTTCGGCGCGCCGGGTTACTTCAGGATTTCATATTGTGTAAACGACGATGTCGTTAAAGGCGCACTTCCTGCTTTCAGACAGGTATTGGAAGATTGAAATGAAAGCGTTATTGGTTACCTTCTCTCTAAAGGGAATGACGTATACAAGGTGTATGCAAGCTGTTCGTTCTGCCTGGGATAGTCGCAGGGTCTGGAATTCGGCTGCCCAAAATAATTTTTGTTTCCCCGAAAATCCAATGTGAGTCAGGACATATCCGGTATGGCATAAGGGTATCTTCACCGGTGCAGAATAAAATATATGAGTGATTCCAGAGTCGGGACTGGCAACAGGAAAAGTGCTGTAAGTCGAATAATCAGTAAAAGTTCAGCTTCCAAGGACCGGTGGTGTGAAAGTAATGTCTTCAGATTGCTGGTCAGTATTATCTCGAAGAGTCTCTTTTAGGGCCTTTCCGATTTCTTCTCCCCCTTCCAGGAATTCCACGCCCATGCCGGCATGTTTTGGTACCTTGCCGAACAGTATTTCATCGTCCAGGGGAGTCCAGCGTACGATTCCCTTGCAAGCGATCGGGTTACTGCGGCCTGGAATGAAGAACCTTAGGTCTGCTTTTGCTCCAACCGCATCCCACAGTTTTGAATTGATGAAAGCACCGCCGGGCCCTATATTGACTGTTTCTTCGAGTACAGAGATGTTTGGACTCGAGTACCTGACCTGAACCCTGTACCTCAATCTTGGAAACCTTCTTGGTGTTTCCCAGGTTGTTTTTGAATTCTCCATACCCGCATCCCTTATTGGTGTGGGTGCTTATCATTTTCTCGATTTTTTGTCAACAGGTATTACTTGTTGAAATTACAAAAGAAATGTGAAAAATTATAGTGCTGAGCCCTGGGAACGGCAAAAGCCATGTTGACTAGCATTTTTCCTCTTGTTACAACGCCAGGGAATTTTAATTTTCGGGTTCATGGATGGATCTCCAGGCACCTGAAATGGAGGGGCAGAGGCATGAAGTACAGATTACGGGCTTTAGCAGTTGTATTGTTTGCAATCTTTGTGTTCCAGGCATGTGGGCCGAAGAAGGGGACCATTGAATACTGGATAGACCAACTGGATGCAAGAAAACTGTCTGACAGGATCACTGCAATCCAGAAGATTACCGACCTTGCCGAAAATGGGTCAAAAGATGTATTGAAGGCAGTAAAACCCTTGATCGAGTTCTACAAGAACAACACGGATGAGAGGGCAAGGGAAAAGGCTGCAGTCGCCCTTGGCAAGATCGGGGACAAGTCGGCTGTTCCCGACATATGCAAGTTCCTGGAGGAGAGCGCCAAGATCAACCAGCCAAAGGTTAACAACCGGTCGAGGGCACTGGCATTCGCGCTGGGAGAGATAGGCGATCCGTCTGCAATCGATACCTTGTTGAAGGTGGTCGATGATGCGGGTGATGAGTCGGTAAAGAGGACGGCGATAACAGCCCTTGGAACATTGAAGGCGAAAAAGGCGGTCGACAAACTCATCAAGATATTGATGGACAATGGCGAGAATCTCCTTACCAGGCAGCGAGCACTGGCCGCACTCGGCAAGATAAGGGATCCGAGGGCGGTCGATGCCCTGGTTTTCTCTCAGTATGTGGTTGAAAAGGGCATGGCCCTGTATGAATATGCAGCCAAGGCATTGCATGAATTGGGAAGAGCGGCTGTGCCCAAGTTGATAGAAACCCTCCAGGGAAAGAATAAGAAGGTGAATGATTATATCAAGCTTCATCCTGATTGGGTAAAGGGCGTGATGGAAGTAAAAGCCATATACAGTCTTGGTGACCTTGGTGACAAGAGAGCGGTAAAGCCCATTCTCGCCCTTATGGACAAAAACGATTTCCAGGTCCCCGGGGCAATGGCCCTTGGTTTCCTGCAATCAAAGGAGGCCTTGCCCAAGTTACTGGAACTGCTGAATCTTGCAAAGAACGACAAGAAGAAGATCAAGATACAGTTCGGAAGCGTAGAGGCAATTGCAGATGCATTGGTGCAGATATATGACCCTGACAAGGTTATTCCTGAAATGTTCAACATCGTGGAGTGGCGTATGAAGAATTATGCCGACTATTATGACACACCCAGGTACCACTTGATGCTCACATTGTCCAAACTCGTTAGGAAGAAGGAGGCCGATCACTGGCTCGAACTGGCTGAAAAGGATCCGGACAAGGATGCCAAGAAATGGTACGACAAGGAAGGAAAACCCAGGGTCCTGGCTGCGAAGGAATGCGATCAAAACTATGATTGCTGGGTGAAGAAACTGGACGATCCCAATCCCTTTGTTCGTGAACGGGCCACATTCGAACTAGGCAGGAGTGGAAACGTGAAGTACCTCGATCCGCTTATCAACAAATCAATGGCGGATCGCACGGTTTGCTCTTCAGGTTACAAGAGATGCGAGGCCTGCCCTGTTGAACAGTCCGTATGTGTTCGCGAGGCGGCGGTGGATGCCCTCTTGAAGCTTGGTCCAAAGGATCCCAAGAAGGCCATAGCTGCATTGGACAAGAGACTCGAAGAGGACAAGAGCCGTTCTACCTTCAAGAAGGTTGGCTTCAGGTACGAGACGGTCAGGTGGTTACTTGCCAACTGGCCCAAATAGGGCAACGGTCCCAGCAGGCTTTTCCGTTTTTTTGCAAAGCCGTCAATAATCGTAACGCAAGAAACCAACGATACGCATGTTCATGCGTTCACCGCCGAAGTTGCCTATGGTCCTGATATCTTTTCCCGTAGATAAGTCGACATCGACAGACTGGGCTCTGCCCGGGAATTGCCTCGGATAACCTCTTAATGGTGCAAGCAGGTTCCAGCCCTCGACACCAACCTCGAGTTTATCATCCAGGAAACGCCAGCCCAACCTGGCATTGAGCATGACCTCATTTCCAAGCCACTGGGTAATCCAGCTCGAACCGGATGCATTAATATCAAACAACGCATCCGGGTTGCGAACATCCTTGGAGTACTTGCTCATATAGTTCATCCAAACTGATGCCGAAAGACCGAAATCAAAAGCCGCCCTTGCCCCCAAGTTGAATACATAGGACGGGTTCCTGTTCTCCTCTTTCCGTTCCGCCGGCAGAGGGTTGCCTTGGTCATCGATTTCGTTCTCCCTGCTTACCCTGAGCCACGAAAAATTGGCGAACATTTTCAAAAAATTAAGAGGCCTGATCTCGATGCCGGATTCCAGGCCATAGGCAGTGGCGTTGTTTCCGCTGTTCCTGAACTGAACGTACGAATCCAGCTTGTTGGGGCTTTGGTCCAGACCTGCAATGTCCATCTCGTCGAGCTTGTACTCGAACTCTATGAAATCTTTGTACCACGTGTAGAAGAAATCCAGGTTCAACCTGATACGGTTGTTCCACAGGTAACCCATGTAACCGGCCTCGACAGAGTACAGCTTTTCATTGTCCAATTCAGGATTTCCAATTCCCTTGGTGAACAGCTGCTCTACATTCTTCAAGTTCATGGTCTTTCCAGGCTCGTATTGAACTTTCAGGTGCATCCTGGCCTCCAGAAAGCTTGGCTTTCTAAATGCAGAGCTGAAGCCCACCCTCAGATATTGGTCCTTGTAAGGACTGACCATAATATTGGCTCTTGGTGAAAGGCCGTCGAGAGTGGCCGGTGTTATATCGTTGAAATCCAACCTCAATCCGGCGGTGATGGCGAGCCAGTCCACGAACTTGAGCTCATCTTCGATGAATATCCCTCCTTGTTTTTCCAAGCTTTCATTCGGTGAAATATTGGTTGCCCTGAATGTGATAAGCCTGCCGTTTACACCCGTTGTAAGCCTGTTATATGGTATCAAACCCCTGGGTGTCGTGTACAGGATCTCCATGTCATAGGTATCTCCTTTGCCTTTCAGTGTTTGTGGGAAATAGAGCGTGCCTGCATCTATGGTCGAGCCTCCTACATCGATATTGAACTTGATGGGCTCAAGTCCGATGAAGTCAAGTTCCGCATCCAGGTGATTCCAGTAGAACTTGGCCTGCAAACCCTTCCAGGAAAATTTACTCATAGTATAGGTCTGAAGGGCTTGAACACCAATTTCAGCAATAACCGAATATATCTTGTTTCCACCCCTGAAAGGGTCGTCAACTACCGAGGCGTACTCGGCGTTCCAATGTTGTTGCTCGAAAATTGCATCAGGATCCTTGCTATTTTGAGCCTGGTTGAACTTCTTTCTTATGCGTTGTTCTTCTTCAAGATCTCTTTTTTCCGCCGCAGGGGACGCCTCCATTGCACCTGCCTCAAGGGTCAGGGACATGTCATCCGCCAAGAGGAATTCACCCCTGATTCTTCCCTTGAATACCCTCTTGGATGCATAGTCCTTGTTCCACCAGGCATTCATGGTATCCAGGCCTGCGGATGCAGTGAAAAGGCATGGTCCTTCCTTGCCGTAAAGAGCGCCGTTGACTACTGCTGTACCGACACTCCCGCCCCGAATCGAGATGGTAGTGTCTATCCCGTCCTTTTTCGGTTTCTTGGTTATTATATTGACTACACCGCTGTAAGCATTGGCGCCGTACAAACTGCTTCCCGGGCCCCGAATCACCTCGATACGTTCAACGTCCTCGATAGATATGGGAAGGGTTTCCCAGAAAGTGTTTCCGAACAGGTCGACATTTATCTCGCGACCGTCGATCAATACAAGGACCATGTTGTTCATCTCGGTTGTAAGGCCCCTTAGCCCCATGCTCACATCCGTCGGATTGATGTGGTAGACTTCCGAACCAGGAGCTATTCGGAGGACCTCTACAATCGAAGACATTCCGCTGTACCTCAAGTCGTCCTTGGTTATAACGAAAATCGATGCAGGGGCCTCGCCCATCTTTTGTTCCCTCTTGGCTGCCGAAACCACTATGTCCTCCGCCCCGTACACTGCAAATACCTCTGCAAGGTCTTCTGAAGGCGTACTAATGTGAGGCCTGTTTGCAGACGCTTCTCTTCCGGTTTCAACCTCTGCCGTCTCTGTTTTTCCTTCGATCCCGCCCTGGTCTTTTGAAATGGGTTCCCAGGTGGTTTCTCCTTCTTCAAGGGGCTTCTCCGATTCAGCACCTACCCCGAGACCCGAGTCGGTGCCACTTATCTTTATCCTATGTGGAGAAGAGGGCTTTGAGAATATATTTACACGGTTACCCGCCTTGTCGATTATACCGATATAGTATTCGATATACCTGCCATGGAGATCATCTCCCGGTATTATCGCCCTGAAAAGATCACCTGCTACTTTAATGAACGGAATCGTGGAAAATTGCATTTCTCCCTGAAAACGTACGTACAGTATCACTGCTTTTAGTTTTCTGAATTCAGGCACATTCGCCTCGAACATCAGGTCCCTGTTGGCTTCAGCCGTTAACGGGGGCGTGTGAATACAGGTGAATTGGAGAAGATCTTCCGCTTCCGCTTCCTGGTAGACAAGGGTGGAGGCCGCCAAGCATATCAGTGCGCCAAAGTAGTATTTCATTTTGTACCCCAAAGTAAAAATTGCTCAAAGTAAAAGCCAAGCAATAAGAAAAAGAGCGGCTGTGGCCAACAGGATTCCCGCTCCAATCAGGAGCCAATCCGTCAAATTCGCGGATGTTGCGCTCTTTTTCCCCGGGCCGGCCGGTTGTTGGAGCCGTTCTTCAAGCCTCGTTGGCTCGAAATCAGCGATTTTTGTAGGCTCCGAAATTTTAAGATCCGGTATTACTATTGTAATCCTGGTGCTACCAAGTACGATGTCGTCACGGTCGGACAAGGGGGTCCTGCCACCTGTCCTGGCATTGTTGACCAATGTGCCATTCTTGCTCTTTTGATCCTCGACCACGAACACGTTGTCCTTCCAAGAAATTTTTGAATGCTTCCTCGATACATCCACATCGTTCAACTGTAAATCGCAGCTCGAAGACCTCCCGATGGTTATTTGTCTTTTCTTGCCTGTCAACGGAAACAGCGTTCCCTCAAGCGGACCGTTCATCAACAGGAGGTAAGGCCATGTCGAGATCGGGCTGGAACCGCCCAACTCTTCTTTTACGAGTAACTTGCCGAGATTTTCCTCTCCTTCAGCGAGATTCGAAAAGCCCTTTACCTTGACGGCGAGCCTGTCGATAATCAATTCGTCTCCAGGAAGGATCAATGTTTTCAGTCCTTCTTCGAGCTTTCTTCCTTTGAGTCTGCTCTCGAACTGTCCCAGGGATGCACCGAAAATCCTGTCTTGTTCCTCGGAAAATAGAAACCTTGGGCCGTCGGGACCCTCGAAAGGCAATTCGAAGTCGCATTCACTCCCCTTACCCACCAAGGCCCTGGAGCCGGGAAGGGTGATTATTAAAGGCTCTTGGCCTTTCTCAGCCGATACCTCAAGGTATACCTGCAATCTGTTTCCTCCATGTATGCGGATACCACACTGTGAGGTATGCTTCAACATTGGTCTTGGGTCGGCTGGAAACGACCTGACGGCAATTGTCTCGGCTTCGAATATACCCGGAATATTTTTCAATGCCTTCAAAGTGTTCCATATTCGGCGGCTCGTCTCGCCTGGACCAGGTTATGTCTGGCTTCACTGAAGTCCGGGTCCACCTTCAAAGCAGCCTCAAAGGATTGGACTGCTTGCTCGTAAAAACCAAGCCTAAACCTTGCAAGGCCCAAGTTGTAGTTGGATTCCGCATTGGCCGGATCGATTTTGACTGCTTTAGACAGGTAGGTTTCCGCTTGTTTGGTTTTGCCTGCAACCAATAGAGTTACTCCCAACCCGAGAAGGGGGCCGGATGTTTTCGGCGCCAGCTCCACGAGCTTCCTGAATTCCTTTTCCGCCTCTGTCAATCTTTTTTGTCCCAACAAGAGCCTTGCCAGGTTTTCTCGTGCCTCGGTAAAACCAGGGTTGATGTCCAGGGCTTTTCTGTACCTGGCTTCGGCTCCTTTTTTGTCTCCTTTGAGCAACTTTACTTTTCCAAGGTTGTTTTGCGCCTGTGCAAGATCAGCGTTCCTGCGGAGGGCCTTTTTGAACAAAATCTCGGCTTCCTCGAGTGACCCCCGGGCCATTGCAACCAACCCGAGATTGTTCAAGGCTTCAGGAAAATCCGGGGCATACTCCAGTGCCAGCTCGAACCTGGTGGCGGCCTGATCCAGATCGCCTTTCATAAGATAGTCTGCTCCACGAATATTGTGTTCCAACGCGATTTTATTCGTTACCCTGCCGGCAGAGCATGATGTCAATAGTGACAGGAAAGAGAAAATGGCGAACCTGAAAGCTTTCATGTCAACCTCCCAAAAAACGACTTTGTGATAATTTGACGCTGTCAACCTAATTATCGGATAGTTTTTGATTTTGTTTCCTGTTTTTTTCATTTTTTTAAATTATTTTAATACAGGAAGATTGTTCTCGGCTGAAAGCTTGATGATGCTGAATAATATGAATAAAATAAAACTACTTCATTTAAGCCCGAGGACATCCATCATGTCGTAGAGACCTGGCTCCTTGTCCCTGATCCAGAAGGCTGCACGAAGCGCCCCCAGGGCAAAATTGACTCTCGACGAGCACCTGTGCGTGAGTTCCAGCCTTTCGCCCTGTCCAGCCAAAATAAGTGTGTGTTCTCCCACAATGTCGCCGGCCCTTATGGAGTGGATACCCACGTCCAAGGGCTTTCTGGATAAATCTTTACCATGCCTTCCGAATACCAGGTCACAATCATCCTCTCTTGCGCTGCGAACCGCTTCAGCAAGGCGCAGGGCAGTACCTGAAGGTGAATCCTTTTTCTTGTCATGGTGTAACTCCACTATTTCAGCCTCAAAACCGGGACCAAGGCACGACGCGGCATCTTGTGCGAGTTTGAACAAAAGATTGACCCCAATGCTCATGTTGGGGGCCCACACAACAGCCGCTTTTGCCGACAGGTGTCGAATCATTTTCTGTTGTTCTTTAGTGAAACCGGTCGTGCCTACCACTGCTGGAATTCCAGCTTCAGCCGTTATGGCCAGTCTCTCCATGGTTGATGCAGGAGTAGAAAAGTCCAATAAAACATTGCCTTCTGTCAGTGCATCTGACGGAATTTCGCACGTGATTTTTTTACCCGGCAGGGTTTTACCTATCAGGGCCGACACATCCTTACCCAAGAGTGGATGGTCCCTTGCTTCCAGCGCAGCGGCAAGATAGAGTTCGTCATCATTGTCGAGCAGAGTCAGTATGTTCCTGCCCATCCTGCCCGCACAACCATTCAGTATTATTCCTGTCTTGTTTAAAGTCATGCTCATTGCCTCCAACCTTTTCTGCCTTTTGATAGGTTTTAATGCTTTCTTATCAAGGGCTTGGCGTCATGGACTGTTTAAAGTCGATTTCCCTGGACGGCGGTGATTCGTTTCTGGAAGGAGCATTATCTACGGATGTTATGAAATATATAAAGTCCATGTACCCGGGATCGTTAATCTTGTCCACAAATCGCGTGTCCTTGATCGGCTTTGGGGTCAAACAGACGGCCTGTCCTGCTTGTCCATTTCTTCTGTAGACCTTGTAACCGAGCAGGTCATCGGCTTTCACGGGTTCCCATTCTATTAATGTTTCTCGCCCTGATCTCCTGATCCGGACTTTGCCGGGCGGAGGCGGTGCAACGAGATCCCTTGGAACAATGCTTACCCGTACCGAAGCACGTCCCTCAATCAATGCCTGGCCCGCTTTTGACAATGCAGTTACCTCGTAGCAATATTCATGGTTATTGCGTAATCCAATGTCAAGGAAGGAAGTGCCTTTGACCGGTTCATCGGACAGGCTTTGGCGCTCACCCGTGATGCAGTTCAACCTGTATACGTGGTAGCCTTCTATCTTGGTCTTGTTGGCAATAGGAGGTTTCCAACTGATAGTGACATTCTTGTCGCCGGGACTTGCCTTAATGTCCGAGGGCGGCCCCGGAGGGTTGATTATTTCAACTCGAATCACCTTGGAAGGTTCGAGCAATCTTCCGGATTCAAGCCTGGGGACCACCCTGTACTCATAGGTCGTCCCGGGTTCTAAATCAAAGTCCAGCACTTCCACTTGATTCTTGGTTAATCTTGCTCCTCCTGGATTGGCCAAATCAAGATCCCTGACAAGCATGAATTTTTTACCCTGGGCATGAATGTTTTTCCCGGTCACAAGTTTTCTTTGCAAGAGAAAATGAAGTTTTGGTTTCTTGTGTATCCTGTTTCCCGGATATTGCCAGGCAACCACTACTACGCCCGGCTTTACAAAAGCCCGAAGGCCGTGAATCAGCCTTTCATTACTCTTTTTTTGTTTCTCGTATCTTACGGGAACTTCTGTTGTGACGGCCTTGTAGTTTGTAATCGGCCTCGGAGGAGCCTTGACTCCACAACCAAGGAACTGCCACAAAATGAACAAGGCGATTGTTGCATGTTTCTTTGATTCGCTGAATATAGCAATCTTGGCCGGCTCGCCGTTGGTTTGCATTTCGAGCCTTTTTAACAGTATGCCCGGGCCATCAGAAAACGATACCTAACCTGCCTTGAACCGTGTGAGCAATGCCGGGGTCGCTCGACCAGTCGATCTTTTCCTGGACAGACTCCTGGACCCTCTTGAAGCCGTCGAAGGGGAAGAATATCCCATATGTCAGACTGGCGAAGAAACCCTGTTCAGAGGTGTAGGTCAAGGATGCATCCAACTCGAGGCCGAGGTTGAAATTGTCGCCCGGAGAGGAATTGGCCTTTTCGCACAATGAGTACACGGCATCGAGTGACGCCCCGAGTCCGGGGGCAAATGTATAGGAGACTCTGGGCTTTATGTACAGTGCATCGGTTACACGCCCTATTATTTCTCTCCAGAGTATCCTGTCCACGTGGAAGTCAGGTGAGAATCTGAAATTGTTGAGGTTTTTGTCCTCCTTGACCTGTGACATGGGATCCTTGGCTCCGAATCCTTCGTCCGTGTCACCAGATGCGTACCCCACCTCGAGGGACAAATGCAATTTGTCGGAAAGCATGGAATAACTTCCCCTGCCCACGAAACCTACCTGCAACATGTTGATGCCCTTTAACGAATCAGGATCCACATCCAAATCACCTGTTATACCCCTTGCATCCATGTTGCCCCAGATTACGGCAAGTTCCGTCTCCAGCTTGAATTCACGCCATATAAATAAGCCCCAAAGATCCCATGTCCATGCCTGGTAGTTGCGCTGAACCATGTCACGGGCCTGAATGGAATAGGGATCATCGACCGGGTTGGACAAAATGTCGGTGGACAAGGATTGTTGCCTGTAAACAGTGTAAAGACCATAGTTCAAGATCCATCCGTTGTTGTCGAGTGCTTCCTTGATATCCCTGTTTGAATCTTTCTTCATAAGCACCAAACCGTACTGGTTGACATCGTCGAGCTGGTCCAGGTCTATGGGATGGGAATGCCATGTTCCCCTGGAATCGCTTGAGGGGCCCTCTGCAGCAAAATCCCAGGAAGGAATTATGTAGTAACCCGCCACTTTGACCACGAAGGAAACCCGGTCGACAGTATCGCCTTGATCGCAATCAAGGCAATTGCCGTCGTTGTACAACATGCCCATTCCAAAGTGGAGCGGCATCCGTCCGAATCGGAGTTGGCCCAAAGGAGTCAGCACTTCTCCCCATACCCGTTTAACCCTGATTGAATCCTTGAGCGCGTTCACGCCGTCGGAGGGAGGTAATTGGGTTTCACTCAGGGCCGATGGCGTGCTTGTGCCGTACGTATCAGGGGTACTTCCCATTGTGAGATTGTCGAGTATGTCGATTTGCGAAAGAATACGTACGCCTTCACTCACATTGATTGTGGGTTCCAGCCTGAAACGAAGGGAGGCCCCTGCAAGAGTGCCTGCACTCCTGGCCCTGGGGCGGCTCACCTGGCCTTCCTGGTCTGTTTGCGTAGCGACCTCGGTGATGGGTTCATAGAAACCGCTGTTGTTGTGCAGGCTCAGGTTGTGAAACAAGTCGGTTCGCAGGCGCAGGTAACCGTTTATTTCGAGCAATTTAAGCTTGGATGTGGCCTCATGGTAGTCTTCGTATACTCCCTTATCCTGTTCAGCCTGTTCCTCTGCCGATGATGCGATCGGAGGGAACAAGGTCAACATAAGTGCTGCTATACAAAATGTCAGTCTCATTTCAAAACTCCCATGCAAATGCTCCAAGTATCATCAGTTGAGCGAGCTTGTACCATGAATGCCTTATATGTCAAGGATGGAAACGTAATTTGTGGTAGCCGAATTAAAATGTCAGTAGGAAGGGGATTCGTCCCATATGGATTCAGGCTGTTCGCAACAATTCCAGGAGCGTTGCCCCTGGAATTGTTGGTACCAAACGATCCCCTTCGCCCGCTCTGCGGGAGAGGGGGACAAAGGTGGTTAGGGCAGTGGAAAGCCGGCCTGGTCCAGGAGACAAAAATACAAATTATTAGGATTGGATCTCGTAGGGGTGGTTCGCGAACCGCTCCTATCTTCACGAAATAACATCATATTTTAGGCACCCTGAAAATCAACCTGGGTAGGGAGGGCCGGGTAGGGAGGTCCTGGGTATGTAGCATGAACCATTACCCTACTGACATTTTCACTCGGCACTCTACTGACATATTGACTCGGCTTTGACACCAAATTATTGGTTTTTCATTCAAGGATGTCTGGTGAGGAGCAGGATGTCGATAGGGCTATTTGATCTTGGCACACCTGATTGTTATTCGGGCGGGATCGTGGTTCAGGCACCTCACCTGGACGCCGTTGTCATAAGGCTTGGTCCACTCCACGAGGTTGCTGGAGCTGCTCGGGCAGGCGAAGAAGTATGTAAGAAGTGCCGTGCCTTCGTCGCATTCACATGTCTGGGTGTCAGTGCACGTCTTGTCCACGATGCCCAGGTCTATGTTGGCGAGAATTACAAGGTCCTTGTACGCCCTGATCTCATCTCCGCTGTCCTTGTTAAGGAAGAGGGCACCGCTTGTAGTTGCAATCTCGTTATTGTCGATAAGGAGGTCGCTGTCCGTGTTCGGCCGCCTGATGATAAGCGCCGCCTTTTTCCCGTCGTTCTCCGGGCCAACGACCATGGTTCCGCCGCTGAAGTCACCGTCGAAGTTGACGACCAAAGCGTCCGAAATATTTGCATCTTCGTAATGGACAAGGGCTCTGGCCCTGGCTGCATCGTGGGTCCTGCCGTCGTTCAGGCCAAGCTCGATGTCAGAGCCCCCTATCTTCACGAAGTGACCCACCGACAGGTCTCCTCCCACCGATGCCTTTCCAGCCACATCAAGGTCTCCTGCAACCTTCAGGTTCGAGGATTGTGCCGACCACAGGGAGTATGGTACCGGGTGTATCTCCTGCCGGCCTTGCAAGGCCACCCATTCGCCTGACTCGTTCTTAACCTCGATACCCAGGAACAACCTCTCGGCGTCGAAGATGGTATTGGTGATGTCCGTGAACTTTCCCAAGGACACTGTGAACCTGCCACTCATGCAAGCTACGGCGCCGTTGCCTCCGGCCGACCACTCCTCCTGCCATAGGGAGTTGCCCGCTTCGTCGTAGAGTGTGAAGCGCATGTCAATGTTTCCGGTAATCGGCTTGCCGTCCAACTCGAGCATACCATTGTAAGGTATAATCCTTACCAGGTGGTCCGTCGCAGGGTTGTGATCGGCCGCCGCCTCGGAGCCGTTCGGAAGGAATACCAAGATCACGGCAGCCGTTAAGCATGACAATGTCCTCGCTCTGTGAAACATAACTGAACCTCCAATAAGCCGTAATGCTAGAAAATGCGAATCAACTTGAGCAAGCCGATATAGGAAGGCACATTCTTGCCGGCTGCTCCTCCGCTGGGCGTACCTGTCGTATCAAAGCCGGGCAAGTCCAGCGTAGCTTCGATGGTGTGCTTATGTGAGCCGCTATTCCTGGTATAGTAAGTCCTCGTCGAGGACACACTTCCATCATGTGCAAACGGATATATGCCGGAACCGTCGTTTCCAATCCCGTCGCCCCAATCCATTATTTTTTGTCCGCCTCCGTCGCTCTTGTAAGTGTACCAATTCTCGCCTGAGGTGAAGAAGCTCCATGCATGGTTGTGGCTGCCTGCAGAGTTGGTCTCCCAGTTGATGTCATACGGCGGTGGATCCACATGGACGTCATAGTCCGGCAGATCATCGCTGCCTCCGGTCTGACCGATCTCCGACGGGCTTCCAACGCCTCTTATGAACCTGCCTACCAGATTCGGTACCGTGCTCCCCTTAAAAGGCGACCGGTCGTCCGTTATCTCCGAGCCGTCACATATCTGGTAACCTTCTGGTATATCCACCGTATCATCGGGCCTCCACCAGTTTATGATCGTGCCGATGGGAACGTCGCCTACCGAGCGCAGGGAGTACGCAGTCGGCACCACAACCTGGCATCCTGACAAGGGGACCCCGTCAACAGAGATTGCAAGGTATATTGCAGAGCTCCGTAACAGCGATTCCGGGATCTGTGAGGCGTCGTCGCCGCCGCCGAGAACCACGTTGAACCTGCCGGCGGTAAAGTCAATGGTTCGTGTTGTCGTCCATTGAGCCGATTCCCTGGATGTGCATTCGCCCTTGTTGGCGTACAGTTCGAACGTTATTGAATGTTGACCCGTCACGACCACGCCGTCTTTCTCAAGCACTCCCTTGTAAGCTATGCTCTTGGTTAGCGGTTGTGATGTTGTAGCTCCCAAGGCCATGCCTGGAATGCTTGCTGCTAAAAAGCAAAACGTTATAAAGCGCATACCTTCAATTATGTAAGTATGGATTCTCTTTTTCCTCATGGCTCTTCTCCTTTTTCATCTAATGGAGTAGCACCCCTCATTACATTTCTCTTGGTATAATACTGTCCCGTCCGTCGGTGTGTCGGCGGGCACCTCGCCCTTAAGGACATACACGCCGCCGTTGCCGTCTTTGCCCACCAGGGCCGGACCATACTCCGGGTCGAGTGATGTGTACGACGATCCGGAGAAGTCTCCGCACATCCAGAATCCTTCCCTTGGAGTTCCGTGGTACTCGCCGTCGATGTACTGCACGTGAAGGAGAGGATCAGGGCAACCCAAATCGCAGCTCGGACCGCCATAGTTTTCAGTGCAACCGCACTGGAGCTTTCCGAAGTTCCCGGACGAGCCCTTGCCGGTGGCGCCTGCAGGGTTAGCGCTCCATCCCGGGCAAAGGCTTCGCCATGCCGAGACCTCCGGGTCGGATGTGCCATCGCCGGTCACGGTCGTCGGAGACCACTCGTCTATGCACCCGCGAACGTACGACGTGCCTCCCGTATTGGATGTGAACAGGACCAAGGCGAATCCGATGCTTCCGTTATCGGGCGCCCCGGCCTGCAGCTCGCACTCCAATACCGGAGATGCGGGCTGCACGCTTGTATCGTACTCAGATGACGTGGCGCATCTGGGGTCGCCATCAGGACAATCCGATGTACAGATGTCGTCCCCGTCCGGGCACTTAACGTGACATGTGTTGAAGGCGTACTCGGTGCCGAACACGGACGGGTCAAGCCTTAACTCGGTGGGCGGGTTATTCGGCGGGTCGGTCGACACCAGCACGCACTTGAATTGGCTATGGTGCGACATGCCGCGCCAGACGCCGTCCGTGGGCGGCTCGGGCACTTCGCAGAACCCGTGCTTGGGGATGGCTCCTCCCTGCGACTCCTCAAGGGTGGGCGGCGGAGGAACCGGACACGAGCCGGTGGACTCGCTGCAGGACCACCTGGCGAAGTCCATCCCGAAGTCCGGGGATTGTGGATCCCCCTTTCCCGAGTACGAGGCATCCCTGCTTCTCGTGCACTCGCGCCAGTAATCGCTTGTTCCCTGATCTCCGTAGGTGAGGGCCAGGTCGCCGGCCAGGCATCTCTTCCTCTCGGATATCACGTACTGGCCCTTTAGCAGGGACGTGGAGCCGGCCTCGTACCAGGACCTGTACAGCTCGATGTAGTAACTGAAGTTTACGAACACGTACTCGTCCGCCCCGAGTGAGGCCACGGGCATGCCATGCCACTCGGAGATATCGGATATTCCGTTGTCGTTGTAGTCGGCGGCTACCGAGATGCAGGCCTTTGTGAGGCTGTTCACCTCCTCGGCCCTTAAAGCCCGGCCCTTGCCGCCTTGCTCATAGTACGGCGCCACAGTGGTGTCGGATTCGAGGGTCACCTGGTCATCGTTTCGAATCGTCTCGTAAAGGTCGATCGTCCTGGTCCCCGAGGGGCAGTCGGCCGGGTCTTCCGCGAACAGCGGGTCGCCGTCGCACAGGAAGATCTCCTTCCTCTGGCCCAGCTCATTCTCGAGCACGAACCTGTCCACCTTGCGCAACACGCACCTCGCGTTCTGGGAGATTGCAGGGTCGCCGGAGTTGACCGCGTCCCTGGCCGGAGCCCGGAGCCATCCATCCTGGTCCAGGTCGCACGGCTTGGGACCTCGCTCCGAGCCCTCGCTCCAGTAGTAACCGTCCTTTGTCTCACATATACAACGGTTGCTGTCCTTGAGCGTGTACGGCCACACTCTGCCGGTGTTGCCGTCCACGTTGGGATCGCAGGCCGGGCAGTCTACACACTTGCTGGACCACTCGCTGTAGGCTTGGCCGTTACTGCACTGGTTGCTCTCGCAGTGCGCGTTTTCTCCAGGCCCGCCTTCGATGCAGAATTGGTCGCCGCACTCGATATCAGCACAGGTAATCGGCGGTATGCACTTGTTGGGATCATTCGGATCCTGGGCGGTCCCTTCCTTGCACTCGCCGCACTCGTCGAAGTCGCCGTTGTCCACGCATACTCGGTTCAAGGACTCGCAGTCCAGGTTGTGGTTAGGGTCGTTGATGTCACAGTTCATTGTCTCCTGGCACTCATGGGACTCATTCTCCGCGTACCCGGGTTTGCAAAGCCCACAATGGGCACCACCTGTCTCGTCCTTGACGCACTCCCTGAAATCCGCATCGCACTGGGACAAAATACTCGCAGGCGCACCATCATCGCAGTTGACCTCGTAGCATTCGCCACCCGCCTCGGAGTAATTCTCCAAACAACTTCCACACTGGGCGTCCTGGTGATCCGTCCCCGGCGTGCAGTCGCGGTGCTTTGCCGCGCAGCCTTGGTCGTCGCATGTAAGGACGGTGCGACACGCGTCCAGAGTCCCGCCTTCATCAGTGAACCCGGTGAGGCAATCACCGCAGGCAGCGTCCTGGTGATCGCCTTCGGGTGTGCACTCTCTGTTCTTTGTACTGCAGCCTTGGTCGTCGCAGGTCAGTACCGCCCTGCATGTATCCAGGGAGCCGCCCAGGTCGGTGAACCCGGTCAGACAAGCACCGCAGACGGCTCCCCCCGCCTGCTGCTCCTGGCAGGTCCTATTCTTGGATGCGCAATCGTCCGCGATACTGTTTGGATCCGAAGCCTTACAGTTCAGCTCGTCGCATGCCGAGCTTTGCTGATTCCAGCGCCACCCGTCGTCGCACTCCTCAAGGCAGGTCGCATCCTTTCCGGGATCGCCTTCTTGGCATGCCTGATGGTCGGCGCAAGATAGGTCCTCGCACTTCTTTGCCTTGCGGCAGTTCTTGTCGTCCTGGTCGCATACCAGGTCGTTTTGGCACTCGCCGTTCGTGCACGGGCAGCCCTCGATGTCGTTACTGCACTGGGCGCAGAGTTTGTCGTCGTTGCAGTACATGTCTTGGTCACACTTGTCGCCCTCGGATCTGCATGGGCATCCGTCAGTGCCGTCCGGGCATGGGTTCTCGATGCATACGTCATTGTCGCATATGAGTTCACCGTCACACTCATCGCCCTCGGTCCTGCACGGACATTCTTTCTCACCTGCTGGGCAGGTCTCGCATACTCCTTCGGTATTGCACCGGAGCCCCGAGTCGCAGGTGCCTCCGTCATAGCACCGGCAGTCCAGGGATCCGCGTCCACAGTCGGTGCAAGTGCCCTTTACGCATTCTCCCTGGTCGCACGAGTCCCCTGCCTTGCAAGGGCATCCGAGTGTGCCGTTTACGCACTCCGGCGTCTTGCATACCCCGGATTCACACTTGGCACCCTGGCCGTAGTCGGCTTCGCATTGTGCGTCCGCACTGCAGGGGCCGCACTTCCCGCCTGCACATATCTGGCCGTCCGCGCAGTCGGCCACCGAGGTGCATGGTTTGCCCCCTCCGCCGCCGGTTGAGTCGCCGCAAGATAAAAGCAGCATCGGGGCGGCCAGCAGCAGTATCAAAGAGTAGCCGCGAATTGTTACGAATTCAATTTTCATGGCAACCTCTCCTTAAAGCTCGGTGAAGTCAGTATAATAAATGTAAAGCCTTATATCTGTTATCGAGTTCAGGTCAATGTCCTGGTTGGCCTTCTCGTCCTTCTGGTTGAGCACCAGCTCCCACGATGTATTGACGAAGGGCCTGTCGCGCATCCTGTAGTTCTTGTAAATTTCCGGTGTAAACACCCTATTGCCGTTGAAAAACGGGTTCAACACGGCGATACGTTCCGGGAACCGGTAGTACGACTTTTCACCTGTTACACCGAAGACTACGCTGGTGCCTTGCTGCCTGACGTACAACCTCCCGATAGTGTCGCCCACGCCGGAACCGATGATCTCGCCCTCCATGTACAGTATCTTGTGGTTCCTGGTAAGGGGCGAAAGCTCATCCAGAGTCGTGTAGAAGGGTATGGTGAGGTACCCGTTCTCGTCCAGGAGACTCGCATCGGAGAGCTTGCCGCGCATCATTGTTATCCTTTTGGACTGGGGGATGGACTTGCCGTTCTCGTCGAGCCTCGGGATCTTCATGATGTCGTCCCTCAACGAGAGGATCTCCACCCTGGTATCGGGCATGCCATAGTTCTCCTCGAATTCGTAGAATGCGTTTTCCAGGTCCGTCAGGTAGTTCTCCAGGTTGTAATCTCCGTATTGGACCATCCTGATGAGATATAGCTTCTCCTGTTCGGCGTAGCTCTGGCTGGTGTAGTACTCGAACACCTTGGTGGCTCTGTACGCCTCGCGCATTGCATCCTCGAAGCTGATGTCCGCGTTGATGTAAGCATCGTTGCGGTAGATCCTCACGTTGGGATCATTCCTTGCTGCCTGCACGTTGATAGCGTACTGTTGGGCCTCTGCGAGCTGTTGCTCCAGTCTCTTGGCCTTATTGAGTTGCTGCTGTATTTCGGCCATGGCCAACCGTACCTGGTACTCGGCGCGCAACGCCTCGAGCTGCTGCTCTTTGATGCGCAGCAGTATGGTTGCCATCCTCGCGTTTCCGTCGATTGCCGCAGCGTCACACTCGGTCAGGGTTTGCCACTTTGCGGTCTCACGCTGAATGTTGTCTATCTCGTTCTGCTTGGCGGCTATGAAGCCTTCGAGCACTCCTATTCCTATTTCTCCAGCCGCTTTGGCCACACAGAATACGCCCAGGGCGAGGCCTGCGCTTACGCAGTCCGTCGAAAAGCCCACGGAGCATTTCATGAGTGAAGATATCGTGGATACAGCCTCAAGCGTCCTTTCTATCCTGCTGATACCGAACTGCATCCACCTTACATCGCTCTGCAGGTTGTTGACCCTTCCGGATTGCTCGTAGGTATAGTCGGCCAGGCTCACGACGCGGTCGCACTGGGCCTCCACCCGCTTCCTCTCTATCTCCACCTCCTTGAGGGTGTTGTCCATGGACACGCGGACCTTTTTCAGGTCCACCTGGGCCATCTCGAGCTGGGCCATGGCCTCGTACACGGTCCCGTTGCCCATGAACCCACATGGATCACCCAGCTTGGAGGCCTTGTCGTTTAGGTAGGCGTACCGCTCGATGGCGGGATAGATCTTACCGTCCGAGCCCTGGAAGGTTCCGCATATCTCGCCGAGCTGATCCTCGTAAGTATTGCGCAGCCTCACCAACTCGGCCTGGAATTCCTCGGTGTCCGTATCGAAGGACCTGCCGCGGCTCAATGCCTCCTCCTCGCGGATCTTGGCCACCTGCATCTTGTTCTTGGCCCTTGCTATGATAACTTCGAAGGCATTGTCTTCGCGGTTGTTGAGGGCCGGGAACGGTATGTAGTCGGGAGGCAGACCGAAGAAATTTATATTCTCCGTGATGGAGCTGTACATGTTGTGCATGTCCAGCATGGCCATGCGGTACAATCTTTGGCCCTGTTCCAGGGCCTGAATCACCTGTGGTTTATCCTCGGACTTGAGCTTGTCGGATATGGTCAGCATCAACCTGGCCAGGACGACGCCCTCGATGTACGTGGCAGTGTAAGCTCTCTCGATGACCGACCTGGCGAGATCGGGACGGTTGAAGTTTTGGTACCGCTTGGCTATCTGGCTGAAGGCCCTGGACTTCTGGGTGGAGGCCCTAATCAACCTTTCGAAATACCAGGTCACTGTCTCGGGGGTCACGAAGTTTCTTGGATGCTGGTCGTGGTCACCGTAATCCAGTGCCATCCAGATGAGCGGGCTCATGGAGTAGAAGCGATCCAGGGCCTCCTGGTAGTACTCCACGGCCTGGTAAAGGCTGTACATCTCGTAACCCGCGGCGCCGGATAGGTTGATGCCACCCGGTTCGAATAATGTTCCTTCAAAGGAGACCGCATTTGAGTTAGCCAGGTCGAACCTGGATGCAAAGGCCTTGGTGTAAGATTCATCTCCCATCATGACCAGCAGCTCGGCGTAAAGTCTCTCGAAGCCGTCGTGGACGTAGCTTTGGTTCATACCGGAGTGGCACGCCTCGGTGTAGGCCATGTCGCTGCATAGGAAGTTGTCGAGCATATCCCTGGTGGAGCCCGCCGTTGTGTCCAGGTTCTCGTGAAATTCTTTCCAGATGGACAGCAGGCAGTCTATGCGCTCCCTTATCTCATCTATTTCCTGCGGGTCGTAGCAGTATGGTATCTGGTCGGAGTCGGGAATGCATATCTGGGGCGCAAAACCCACATTCTTGCCGGTCCTGCTCCTGAAGCGGGTTTTATACCTGAAGGCCGACTCGATCTTGGCGTACAAAGGTTGGAATGCAGCCTTCTCCTCGGTGCTTTCGTAGAAGAGCTTTCCTTCCCTTAAGTCCAGCTTATTTTCGCTGCAATAGACCTCGCCCTGTACCGCGCACCTCCAGGAAGGCTCGTATTGGACCAATGGGCTGTTCGGGTCCTCACGCCACTTGTTCAGGGTCTTCCGGCAGTTGAGATCTGTTTGGCAGGGTTCCTTGGCGATATCGCCCTGGCTCATGGAGCTCTTGTCCACCGTGAAGAATATTACTTCGGAGCCTGCCGGGCACGGCCTCCTGGAGTCCTTGTCGCCGGCGCTGCGGGTGCCGCAGTCGGTCACGTCCGTGCCCAAAGGACAGATGGAGGTGTCGCTGCCCGGACCGCCGTCATCGCAGGAATTATCTCTGTCGTGCGGATTGTCATCCGCGTTGTCGAAGTTGCACTTGTCGTTGTTGGGAGGAGGCGCACCGTCATACGGGTCCGTGTAGTTTCCATCTCCGCCATCGAAGAAACTCTCCCCGGTGTCCAGCACGCACAAGTAGTGTACTCTCTCGGCGCTGTCCTTGTCGATGAAGGATGGAGTTCCGCTCGGCACCACGCCCTCGATCAATCCGTGGACCATCCGGTCGGCCTCGGTGCCGTCGTCGATTGTGTCGTTGCCATAACCCAGGACTTTCTCCACCAGGTCGGGTGAGCAGGTAATGTCGAGTATATCGTCAGGCTCGGTCCTGTTGTCGGACGGAACAGAGCCTTCGTACGCATCGGGCACTGAGTCGCCGTTCTTGTCCGATGTGTCGAGGTCGGTGCTCTCTTTCTCCATGATCACGTACCCATAAGCGCTGAAGGGCTGCTCGTCGCCGGGCAGGAAGCTCTCGAACGTCTCCTTGATCAGGAGGAACAACCTTGTCTGGTTTATCAATGCGCCGTCTATGAGCGTGATCGTCCTCCTCCTGGTCCTGCCGTCAGGGATCGGGTTCGATGCGGACAGTGCCAGGTTGGCCGACTTCAGCTCGTCCGGGAGGGGATGGGATCCATCGTCGAACGGGAGCATGGTGTCCCTGCACTCGTACCTGTATAAGAGACCTGTGTCCCCGTCCTCCTCGGTGGCGCGTTGGAACCCCGGCACTATCCACGGGATCTTGACAAGCTCGTAACCATCACCGGCCCTCCTTGAGCAGTCCGAGTCCGAGCTTTCCGTCTGGTACCGACCGCCCACGTATACGTCGAAGTTAAAGTCCTTGATGAAAAGCAGGCAAGCGCCGCCCGCAGTGGTGTCGCATTGATTCGTGGGGTTATCGAATTCCAAGGTGACCTTCGGGTTGCCGGCGTATTGGAGGGCTATTTGACTCTCGATCCTCCCTTCCATGTGCTCGGGGGCGCCGTCAGGGTCGGGCATGTAGAGATTCATGGAAAATGGCAACTCGGTCACGCCGGTCGGTATGGGGTTGGCCTTGTTGTCCTCGGTGTAAACCACAACGCCACTCTGGTTGATATCGTAAAGGTAGCATGCGCCGTTCGGCGTGGCAGGGCAGTTCTTCATCACGCTGGGCCAGCTCCAGGAGCCGGTCTTGGTAGCCTTGAGCACGGCCAGGAATTCGTCGTAGTCGATGTTGCCGCTCTTGAATGCAGCCCATCTCCTTACTAGGGCGTTACCAACCTGGCTTACCGGGGTTGTTGCGGGATCCTCGATCCATTGGTCCAGCTTCCAGTCCCCGAACTGGGCGAAGTAGGCGATGTTGCCTGACCATCGCCCTTCGGGTTTCTCGGTGTACGTCATGATAATGCTCTGAACACCGAGGTCCTTGTTCATTACCTCGATCGTACCGTCCCACTTGGGAGCGGAGGTTCCGTCGGCATCCCCAATCTGGATCACTGCCTCGCCGCCGTTGCCCTCTATGCCTATCTCAAAGCTCTGCACCTTGTCGGTCTGTCCTTCAGGGCCGATGGAGAGCCATACGAGCGGGCAGTCCTTGGTAGGCTCGCACTCTTTCCCATCGCCCGCGGGATCGTCCATACGTTCGTTGCTCCCGTCGGAGAGATAGAGCACGTGCTTCCTCTTGCGCACGGTGAACTTCTCGAACTTGGCCGAATTGTTGATGATCTTTATTTTCTCCGTAGTATTGACGTTCGAGAACGCAAGGGTATCATCGGACAGCTCGAACGAGCCGTCAACGGACTGCTTCTGCTCTCCTTCGGGCTCCTTCATCTGGAGGCAATGGCCATTGTCCCCGTCTTGGGTGACGCAGGATGTGCCTTCGGAACACGTGGTCTTATCAGTGGCGGAGCACGAGAGCTTGCACGTGTGTCTGTAACAGGAGTACCCGTCCGGGCAGTCATAGTCCGCAGCGCAGTCCGAGTAGCACTTACCTTCCAGGCACTGCTGGAAATCGGGGCAATCCATGTCGTCCCCGCATCCTGCCGGCTCTTCTCCCTGCTCCACGCATGATCCGTCCACGCACACCTGGCCGGAGAGGCATCCCTCCATCAAGCCTTCGGATGAGCACTTCCGGAAGGTACCGTCATCGGCCACCATGTCGCGCTCGCAAGGAGTGTAACACTTAGGATCGTCCGGCGCCTGTGGCCCCTGGGGCTCTATGCAAAGATCGTCCTTGCACTTCAAGCCGGCGGTGCACTCGCCGTCGTCGTCACAGGTGCAGTCGAGCGAACCCTCGAGGCAGGGGACGCACACGTCGTTCTGGCACCTGTTTCCATCCCTGCATGTTCCGTCCTCGAAGCAAGGGCCGCCCCTGTACCCCGTGTTGTCGACGCATATCACCCCGTCCCTGCAAGAAAGGCCAGGGGTGCAGCCGCCGCCGGCGCATGGGCAGTTCAGCTCGCCCGGTACACAGTCCGAAGGTTGGCAGAAGCCGTCCTTGCATTCGTCCGTGGGCTCATTGCACCCGCTGCCGTCCGCGCAAGTACAACCTGTCTCTCCGGGCGTGCACGAGGGTGCGATGCACTTACCATCCTTACATTCCATTTGCTCGCCCCTGGAGTTGACACCACACCTGTCTCCGTCGGCGCAGGCGCAGCCCTCGGATCCAGATGGGCACTCGTCCAGCTTGCACCAACCATCGTTGTCGCAATAAGCGTTGTCCGCAGCGCATTCGCCGTTGTCATCGCATACGCATCCTATGGTTCCAGGTATGCAACCGAGGGGTTCGCACTTGCCGTCCCTGCAAAGGAGCCCGTCATCGCAGGAATCGCCTTCACCGCAAGTGCAGCCTTCCTTGCCTTCCGGACAGGGCTCGGGTTTGACGCACTTGCCGTCCTTGCACTCAAGCTGGGTACCGTCGTCACCCACGTTGCAGGTACTGTTGGAATAGCATGCACAACCCAGGTCGCCCTCGGGACAGGACTCTGGTTGGCACGCGCCCTCCTTGTTGCACTCCAGGCCGTCGTCGCAGGCTCCGTTGGGGTAACACTTGCACCCGTCGGAGCCGAGGGGACAGGAGCCTCCTCCGTCGTTTCCACAGCCGCCTACAACCAATGCAGCCTGCAGCGTCACGGCCACGACAAGCTTGAAACCTATCTTTCGGACCCTGGAACTGAACATTTCGAACCTCCTTGCTTCCGGCACTGATTCCCTCCGCTTCAACAATCATTAATAGATCTACAGGAGTTGTGCCTCCGCGCTCGAGAGAGCAATGCCCTTGCGATCGTAGCAGGTGACATCCATACCGCCGAGCTTGGTGGCGTCGACATCGGAACCCGCTTCGTCCACTAGTTTAAGCACCTTGCCTTGGAGGGATGCGTCGGCCTTGGCTGTGAACGACGCCGCGATCTTTCCTCCCTTGATTTGGAACTTGCCGATGACACCGGGGTCGAAGACGACCGAAGCGGCGCCGGAAGCGCCCACGTCGAAGAGTACGTCGCAGGCCCTGGCATCGGAGTTGCCGATGGACAGGCCGTGCGATCCGCTCTTTGCAACACACATGTCGTCCCTGCACTCCAGCCCTTGGTCGCATGTACCGTTGTCACATGGGCAACCCTCGGTCCCCGGCCGGCACCCCTTCTTTACGCACTTGCCGTCCTTGCACTCGAGGCCCTCCTCGCAGGTAGCACCGTTCAGGCATGCACATCCCTCCTTGCCTGCCGGACACCCGGGCTGTTGGCACACGCCCTTGATACACTCGAGCCCATTGTCACATGTATTATTAGGGAAACACGGGCAGCCCCCGCTCCCCTGGGGGCACGTGGCGGGCACACAGTACCCGTCTTTGCACTCTAGACCCTCGTTGCACGCATCACCAGCCTTGCAGGGGCAATTCTTGGAGCCCGGCGGACACGAAGTGCCGCCTCCGCCGTTCGAGCATGAGGAGAGCGCCGCCGCCAGAACGAAGGCAGTACCGAGCAGGGTCATAAAAACAACTTCCCTCGTCTTTATCATGATCACTTCCTCCAAACCTGCTTCTACCTGGCACCGGCCGTCTGGAGCTTGGCTCCGGCGCCGGACAGCTTGTTCCCAATTTTGCTCAAGCCAGCACCTAACTTGCGCATCATGGCCTTCTTTGCGGCGGTGCCCTTGGCCCTTACTTTTATCCTGAAGGCTAAAGCCTTGCCCTTCACATAACTGCCGAAACTGATGCTCTTGTTCTTGATACCCCTGCCTAGGGCCACCGATTTGTCCTTTAAGAAAGCAGCTCCGGCCGCTGCCTTGGAGCTCAGCCATTTGCTACCGCTGACTAACCCTTTACGCGCCTTGTCGAGTGCGAAAATTATTACATTCTTCCCGTGTTTGGCATGGGTTGCCGCATTCAAGGCATAATAGCCGCCACTAGCAATAGAAACACCCAGGCCGACGAAGTCGAGGGAAGCTATGCTGCCCACTCCACTAACCATTGATGAAGTGATGCCGGCCATGTCACCAGCTACGTCGGCGCCTCTTACAGACTGGTCATGGTTGCCTTTGGAGGCCTCCATATTGTTTTTGTATACGGCTATCTCGACGCTGCGTGCAGCTATGGTGAAAGGAATGGATGCGCCGAACGTGAGTGCACCCGATATACCTCCAATTAATCCCTTGAAGAGTATCTTGCCCATGCTCAACATGCCGCGCGTGGTCCATATCTTGGCGGAGAAGGTCCCCTGGGTCTTTTGTACCGCCACCTCCATGACTGCGCCGGTAACTGCACCAACTATACCGGTGACGATGTTGTACGCGAACTGGCCGTCTCTATCCACGTCGTTTACAGGATTTCCACGGCTGTACTGGTACGAGTTCGTGGCTTCTTCAGGGTTGTCCATCTGGCCGGGGAAGACATCGTCGAACAACAGGTCAGGCGATATCCAGCGGCCTGTCCAGGGATCCATGTATCTCGCGCCGAAGTAGACAAGGCCCGTACTCCTGTCCATCTCCTTGCCTGTGAAACCGTATGGCTCGAAGTCGTCACTGCTGCTATACCTGACCTGACCGTTGGGATAGTACTCCCTGCGCTCTACCAGCTTGCCGTCCTTGTCGGTGACCGCCACGGTCCCGCCAAGGTGGTCGCCATGGAGATAGGTGACGTTGCGGTCGCCTCCTTCAATCAACCGCGATACGCTTGCCTCCAACAACTCACCGACATCTGATACCTCTGTATCACCGGCAAACTGCATGATGCCCGCTTCAACCGCCTGGGCCAGCCACGCATCTCCGGCAGTGATCTCCTGGTCAGGCTTGGCTGTAAGCGAGTCGTCCGCGCCTTCTGCCGGTGCGATATCAGACAGGATATTGGCCGCGAATCCAGGTTCGACCACCTTGACGATACGGTCATGATCGATTCGTATGTAAGTAACGGCCACTCCGTTTCGCACCTCGAAGTCATTGCTAACGTAGTAGGTGGTGCCATGGGCGTCACGCTTGACGAGCCTGTCGGTCGTCGGGCCGTAAGAATAGGTTGATCGCTCGCCGTCGGCGGATACGGATGCCGCCATCCGTCCGTACGAGTCCCAGGTGTACTCGGAGTCACCCCTGGTCAGCATGTATCCCGCCGAGTCATAGGTAAAGTCCACATTGCCTGCCTTGGTCACTGCGTGCGGGCCTGCACCACCCCCGCCGTACTGGTAACCGCCTACGTTCGCCGGGCTGGCGGCACCGAGGCTGGACGTCTTGGACAGGATGTTTCCGGTGACGCCGTACTGGATGTTGATGGTCTCGGTCCTATCCTGCTTGTCCGGTTCGAGCACCGCCTTGGTAAGGTGATACAGGGCGTCATACTCGTACTTGGCGCTTCCCATGGGGTGACCGTCGTCTGCCCTGCCGTCCTCTATTTCCAATATGTTGCCCTGGCTGTCACGGTGGTAGGTATACGCCAGTACAGGGTCTCCGCCGGGCGCAGTCGTTACCAGGGAAGCCAATCGAAGCCTCTCGTCGTACGTCCGCTCGGTGACTACGCCGTTTGCCGTCTCCAGCCTGGCAAGCTGGCCCCTGTTATCGTATTCTACCGACTTTACGTAACCCGGAACGGATGTCAACCTGCCGATGCCGTCTATGTCGTAGTCCACCCGCAGCCCGGAGGGGTAGATATTCGCCACCGGCCTTGATGAGTTATCGTACTCTGTGAAAAGCTCGAACATGTGACTGTCGATCTTTCTGCCTACATATATGTTGGCGCCCCTGATGTCGTACCCGTTCCAATCCACGCCGAACGTGCCGTCGCCAAGGGGATAGCGCACCGTGGCCAGCACTCCCACTACATTGGTGCACTTGTCAGCCGGGCAGTCTCCGGGTGTGTCGTACCTGTATTGGACCTTGGTGTTATCCTCGTCGTCTTCGTCCCACACCGTTATAAGGCGCCCCTCACCGTCATATGCCTGGCGCACGGTCACTACCCGTGCATCGGTCACCTTGGTCCTGTTGCCTGCATCGTCGTATTCGTAAGTCCTGACGCCCCGGTCCGGATCATCCACCTTCACCAGCCTGCCCCGGAGGTCGAACTCCTGTGTCTTGAGGTTGCCGTCAGGGCCACGTATGCCTGTGAGTCGGCCAAGCTCGTCGTAACGCATTCTATACACGATTGGATCGCCGTTCTTCTTGCTGTATTGCTCGATAGCGACCGTCCTGCCCAGTCCGTCCTTGTAAGTAATGGTCGGTGTGTCCGAGTAAGGGCCTGCAGCCTCGGTATCGTTCATGTCGTACACTATTTCCGCCAAGGGAGCGTAATCGGTTCTGGTCTCGTTCGAGCCCGAGGTGGAATCGCTGACCTTGGGCCACGTTTGCCTAATGACCCTTCCGGAAGCATCGAAGTAGGTCTTCACGGACAGGGTGCCGGCAGGCGGCGCCAGGTCGCAAAGGGGGCTGTCCGACATGTACTCCTGGAAGAGTTCCTGGATGTCGCCCTTCGAGTTGTACACGGTAAATCCGCTTACCTTGTACTTGCCGTTGCCAACCAATTCCCTGGACTGGAACTTCTTCCCTTGGCCGTCGTAACACTCGATGTGCTCCAGATCCAGCGAACCTCCTGGCCGGCTCCTCTTCCTGGTGATTATCCTGGACACCGGGTTGCCCAGGTCGTACTCGTAATCCTGCGTGGAAAAGCCCTCCTTCTCGCCCGGCCTGGTCATGGAGGTGAGTCTGCCGAATACGTCGTAAGACCAGGTGGTGCTGTTCCTGGCGGTTTGAACAGCACCGCCCCTGACCAGCATCCAGGAGGTGGCCTCCACGGGCAGGTCCCAAATTGTGTCGTACGTAATTTCACGCCTAAGCTGGTACGGCCCGTCCTCGTCCTCGAGAAACATCTCACTCCTGACAACATTCAACCCGAGTGTGTCCATGGTCCAGATCCTGCGGTACGCATTGCCGCCTTGGGTTCCCAGCGGGCCTATGGACTCGACTACGTTCCCGTGCTCGTCCAGGCGGTTGCGGGTCGTGGTAACCGTGGCTCCGCCGGTGTCCTTGCGCTCCACGACGCGGGTGGGAATCCCGTGGGTAACCTTGCCGAGTGGAAGACCGGTGAAGGCCTCGCCGTCATAGTACGTGAGTTTTTCCGTGTACATGTCGCCCGCCGGCTCCCCGTTCTGACCGGCCTTACCATATGAACGAACACGTATGGGCTTGCGCAAAATCCAGGCGTCATTATTGTCTTTGGGACTGGCGTATACCGTGCTCGAATATTGCTCATCGCCCAGGCACTGGGGGCCGCAGGGCACTGCGAACCCGCCGGCGCTGCAAGGCTGGCAGGCTCCTCCTCCCATGGTGACTACGCCAAGCTGGGATTCGAGCACTACGTTTCCATAGCCGTCGTACGCGTATTCGGTCCTTACGACCGGCCATTCGCTTTGAGGTCGTCCTTCGCGTCCTTCAACCTCCTCGGCTTTGAGACAGATGAACCTCACCGGGAAACGGAGCCCTTGGTCGGGCACGCCGGCCACCTCGCAGTCGCCGTAGTACCATCTCTGCTCGTTGAGAGACCGGCCCCCACTGCGTAACTCCTTTTTGAGCAGGAGCCCGCTCCTGTACGGATCCTTGTCCCCGAGTTCGTATTCCTCCAGGACCAGGCCCTCCTCACTGAACTCGTCGGCGTCCTCGTGGGTCTCGACCTTCTCGTAACCCCTGAACTGCTTCTCCTTGCCGTCGTAGAACCCCTGGTGATAGGTGTAATCCACCACCTGGTGAACCTTGGTGAGATCGTTCCACTCGTCGGACTCGGTCACCACGGACATTGGGAAGGGCAGCGGGTGGTTCCAGTCATCACCGCCCTCGGTGTCCCTGGCCTTCTCGAGGACCGAACTCCTGTAATCGATCTTTGTTACCTTGCCCAGGCCGTTCTCGACGCGAACCATCAGGTTGGGCCGCTCCGGGAACATCTCGAGATACGTGGCCTTGCCGGTCTGGTCTATCCAGAGCACGTCGGACGAGCCATTGCCGTTTATATCCGCGAAGAGTACCGTGGTCTCCGGCGTCTTGGTGGGTATCTCGCCGTCTATGTCGTCGCTGGTAATCGTCTGTTCCGGGTCGAAGCTGTCTCCGTTGCGGTTGAGCCAGTATCGCACCACGTTGCCGGACACCAGGACAAGGTCTGCCAGGGCGTCGCCGTTCATGTCCTCCAGCTCGGCGTCAATCTTCTCCTGGTCCGTGAAGTCGAACCCGGAGATGACTTTCCACTCGTCCCACTTGCCCCAGCCCAGGTTCAGGCGGTAGCGAACGCTGTCCTTGGTGACCTGTACCACGTCGAGCAGGCCATCTCCGTTCATGTCGTTGAGTTCGAGGTTGTCCTCCTCGAAGCCTGCGCCGATTGCGTCCACGTCTGAGTCGCTCTGGAACCCGCCGTTGCCGAGATTCCTGTATATCGTGGTGGTGTTGGACGCGCCTGCTCCAACGCTCCTTATGAGGTCGATACGCTTGTCGTTGTCGTAGTCCAGGAAGCGGATGGTCCTAAGTTCTCCGTCGCTCGGGTCAAAATCACCGTTCAAGTCCGGAACTCCGCCGTCACCCGAGGTCCACAGGCTGTACACCTCGGCCCAGTCGCCTGTGCCCAGGTTGTGCAGGACCTGGCCGGTCTTGGAGTTTATCATGTCCGTGAATCCGTCTCCGTCCACGTCCATGACTTGCACGTACGGCGACGAGAGGTCGTGCCCGCTCTGTGTGCCTATCGCGCTTTGGAATGCAGGCGCGAACTCCTGGCTGCCGTCTTGCAACACATTAATGAATATTCTGTGTGGTGCACCGGCCTGGGAGGTGTCAATGACGTCCGGGAGGGAGTCGCCGTTGATATCGAGCAGGGTCGCGTCACCGCTTTTAAGGTCCACGCCAATGGAGCCCATTTCCACGGTGTAGGGCTTCTTGCAGTTTGCGCCGGAGCACTCCACACCCAGACCGTGGGAGTAGGTGAATGTCTCGTGTACCGGGTAAGGCGTTCCATCCAGCCCATACATTTGTACGCCTGTAAGGCGCGTGAATCCACCGGATTGCTCGTAGTCCTCGTACTGGAGTTCGTAGTACCTGATGCGCTGACCGTGGGCGAAAACGTTTATCCGCGCGAGCCTTTTCTGGAGCAGCTCGTTGAAGCCGGCCTTGCAGTCCGACAGGAGGTCGTTACGGTCTTCGTAATTGAATGTCACGTAGTAAACCGGGTCACCGTTATCGTCGTGCACCCAGCCGATGCGCTGAACCAGGGTGTAGTTCCCTCCGAATGTGCTGTAGTCGTACCGGATTTTGTGACCAAACCGGTCCACCATCTCCACCAGGTGGTACCTGAATGTTCCGCCTGCACCGGATACACGGGCGTCCTGCACCAGGGTTCCGTCCTCCTCGGCGCCAAAGTACCCTATCCGGCCGTCAGGGTACTCCGCCGTCCAGTAACCTTCCTTTCCATCGCCGGCGCCCTTCCACGTGTACCTGACAAAGCCCTTCTCGAATCTGGCCCTGTAAACGGGCGGATCCGCACCGGGAATTAGCACGAGTTGCTCGCCGCCGTTTACGGCGAACTCGTCGTCCAGATCGTACTCGGGCAACCCGCGGGAGGTCATCCGCTCGATGTACGGCATGGTCATGGACCAGCCCATGCCCACAACAGAACCGCCGTTGCCCGAGCTATAAGACAGGACCAGTCCCGGAGTCATCCCCGGATATCCTTCTGGGACCTTTATGTTGACCGAATAGCGCATGGTCCCCATATTGGGATCGATCTCCACGTTCTCGCCGACGCCCTCGAGCGAGCCCGGGCCCTCGGGAAGGCTGACCCGGTCGTCGGAAACGCCTGTCTGCGCCCAAACACCTGACGAGAGCAACAAGCTGGACAGCAATGACAAAACCGCAGAAAAAACAAGCCCACTTTCCAGTTTCCTCGTCATTCTACCCTCGACCTCCTCTGTGGCAGCTTTGACCGAATGTTCCCACGGTGTTGCGGTTTTCCGCGAGATGGACATAAGACACCAGCCGGACCAAAAACTTTTTCACAGTTACCATGTAAAACGGTTTCGAAAGAGAGATGCCCCCTTTGTCCGCCGTTCAAAGGCCCCTTATCCGGGGCTTTGTAATCCATAGTGTGATAGAGCAGTGCGTCAAGGGCCATTTGAAACCGCATCGCGCTCCCGACGTTGAATCGAAGATTATTGGAGGAATGCTATTGCGCTCCTCACTCGATCTGGTTAACTAAAATAACAGGAGGCGAAGGTCGAGTCAAGGCGTTGTTGCAACAAGATAGACGCGTATTGTTGAGTTAAACAGTAATATATTCATGGAAGTTATTGTAGGCCGGGGACTTTTCAGCACCTTGTTATTGAAGGAATGAAATGGTTATTCTGCTCGTTAAGAAAACGACTCAACTTGAATAAACACGATAAACCAATTATCTGTATTTTTGATTGATGGAGTGGTTGTTCGAAAAATAGGTTTGCTGGTTGGCGACCTGTTTAAAAAAGGAGGGTTTCAAGTGGCACTCAGAATAGTGGATCATCCATTGGTGAGGCACAAGGTCGGGTTGCTCAGAAGGAACGATACGAGCACCTCCCTGTTCAGGGACCTCACCAGGGAGATAACCAATCTTCTTACTTACGAGGCCTTTCGCTCTTTAGAACTCGAGAGGGTGGAAATAACCGGGTGGGCAGGCAAGGTTCGGGTGGAAAAGATATCCGGGAAAAAGGTCGCAGTAGTGCCGATCTTGAGAGCCGGTATAGGTATGCTTCAGGGAGTTCTTGACTTGATCCCATCGGCAAGAGTCAATATTATCGGGCTGTATCGTAATGAGGAGACCCTGGAGCCGGTGAGTTACTATCATAAACTTTCCAGTGACATAGCAGACAGGACCGCAGTAATTCTCGATCCGATGCTGGCCACGGGAAACTCCATGTCGGCTGCCATAGATTTACTCAAGAAGGCAAAATGCAGGGATGTCCGTGCAGTATGCCTGGTTACGGCTCCAAGAGGAGTAAGGAAAATAGAAGAGAAGTACCCGGACGTGGACATCTTTGCCGCGAGCCTGGACCAAGGCTTGAATAAAAATGGTTACATTCTGCCGGGCCTGGGCGATGCAGGAGACCGGCTGTTTGGTACAAGGTAATACGCCAAGGTTCCAGAGCAAACGAAGAGTAATCATCGAGCATATCCAAAGGACTGGAAATCCAACTCGGATGGATCTATCATGATTTCACCTTGGACAGGCGGTAGTGACCTGTTCTGATGCGGAATATTGAATGGAGCCGCCGGTGAAGAACTTTGATGACTACTACAAAAATTTTTCCGGGTTCGAAAGAGATCTGCTGCGATATTCGGCAAATGACAACATGGAACTGGAGCCCGACCAACTTGCGGTGATACGATATGCATTGAATCTGGCCAGGATTTCATCAATCCGTGTACGAACCAAAATGGACCTTTTCCTGGAAGGGGACATGGAAAACTTCAAGAAGAATTTGGCAAATGCGCTTGGAAACGCCAGGAGCGGTTTGCTGGGAAGAGCCCATAAGCTTGATGAAAAGTCACTAAAAGCAAAGATTCCCTTTATTAAGCAGGAAGTAAGAAATTGCCGCAATTTTATCTTGGAGAAGCACTCGGCGGTTCTTTCTTCGAAAAGGCTGGACCAAGAATGTGGAGAAAGAAAATTGGTATTGGCCCTTGGCGGAGATGGGGGCTCGACGCTGGCTCATATCGGGATGCTTGAAGCTCTTGAGGAAGCCGGTATCAGACCGGCCATGATCGTGGGCACTGGAATGGGCGCGCTAATGGGCTTGATTCGTGCAAGGCAGGAGGCATTCGATTTCCAGGGTATTTTGAACAAACTGCCTTCGGGGTTCAATCTTTCCAAGATATTCAAGAAATATGAAGGCCAAACAAAGTACGGTTTACTCGGTGTGTTTACATTGGATTCCAAGGAAGTCGGGGAAAGGATTTTGGCCACAGAGAAGGGTTCCCGCATTGGTGCCATGTCCGATTTACCCATTCCGTTGAGAGTGGTAATCACAGGCCTAAAACTTCAAATGAGGAAGAGGGCGGAAGAGGCGGAGACCCGGATAGTATCGGCAACGCCGGGGAAAAAGGCGATTTGGCGGCGGGTGTTGGTATCATTGGCCACATCGGCGGCGGAATTGGCGGAGGAACCGTCTTTACTCGAGAAGTTGGTGCTTGGAGGCGACAATGTGACAAGTGAAATGGACGCCCTTGATGCGGTCGGCTTCGGTGCAGCCATTCCGGGTGTAATCCATTATGATGTGTACGAAGATGATTCCCCCACGGCAAGGATCCTGGACGGTATATTCAATGACAGAGGCCTTTACAGGGTTTGTGACGGTGTTGTGGTCGACAACGTTCCGGGCCGGACGGCTTTCGAAGAAGTGCAGAAAGGCGTCCTTGGTACAAGGAATGCTTTCATATTAGCATGTGATTGCTTTGCGCCGAGGCCTACGAAAGACATGTTGCTCTATCCTTTACAGGTATTCGTAAGAAACAATGCCAAGGCATCGATGGAGTTCGCCGACCTGACACTGACCTATTCGAACCCTCCGTCTCCCTTCAGGCTCTTGCCGAGACTGGACAAGCTGAAAAAGATAAGAGAAAGGAGTAAAGAGGACTTTTCAGAAATTGCGGAGAGCTTGAAACTGGGGCTAAAGCCATTACCTCCATGGGACGAGATAGAAATCGGACGGGTTGACTGACGGCTTCAATATCTTCCGGCATTTTTCATTGCAAGGGCTCTGCGTCTCAAGCATGCCGGGCACCTGCCGTACATGAAGAGTTCCCTTTGCTCAACAGTGTAGCCTAACCTCATTGCTATCCTCTCCTGCAGCAGGTCCGCTTCCGGCAAATCGAGGTCCATAACCTTCCCGCAATCCATGCAGATGATGCGATCCCTGGAAGCCTTGCTACGGGGTTCATAGTGAACAGTGCCCTGTCCTTCACAAGTACGGGCCAGTCCGGAATCTACAAGGAGTCTCAACGTACGGTAAACAGTCGAGACCGCTATACCGGGCACCTGGTTTTTGACGGCCAACCATAGTTCTTCGGCCGAAATAGATCCTTCGTTGGAAAAGAAGATTTCGACTACGAGACCTCTACTGGCGGAATGTCTTAAACCACGGCTTCGCAGGAATTCCTCGAACCGGGTCCAGCGGGGATCTCTCTTTTTTCTGATGCTTGATGTTTCCACAGAATAAATTTTCTACTTGATTGCCATTTGTGTCAACCCATAGAAGTGTTGTTGGCTTTCCATGGAGGTTCAAGGAGGCAAAGACTTTGTTGCGGGCTGCAAGAAAAGCATGATATTTTCGTGTTTCCCCGGGAGGTTGGAACATGGCGCGGAAAAAGAAAGCACCAAAACAAGGAGGTAAACTGCGACAAGGACAAAAGAGGACCGGAGGTATTATTCCTTTGGTATCAGTGGTTATCCCGGTCTATAACGAGGAAAATATTATATTCTCCAGCATAGAAAGTCTTCACCACAGGTTGCAATCGAGATTCGATTTCACTTTTGAAATAGTCATTTCGGAAAATGGCAGCACCGATCGTACAATTCGGATAGCAAACGGTCTGGCTGAAAGGTACGCTGAAATAAAGGTCTTGAATATCCCGAAGCCAAATTACGGCAAGGCCTTGAAGAATGGAATAGTACATTCCAGGGGTACTTTTGTAATCTGTGACGAGATTGATCTATGTGACACTGATTTTTATTATCGTGCCATGGATTCCCTGGAAAATAAAGAGGCCGATCTTGTAATCGGCAGCAAGCTAGTTGCTGGAGCAAGGGACGAGAGACCATGGCTGAGGCACCTCGGGAGCATTACCATAAACTCCATGCTTAAGTTTAGCCTGGGATTCAAAGGCACGGACACGCATGGTGTCAAGGCATTCAGGCGGGATACGATCCTACCTGTCGTAACACGGTGTATCGTGGAAAAAGACATGTTTGCGAGCGAACTGGTAATAAGATCGGAACGGCAAGGAAAAAAGATTCTCGAAATACCTGTCCATGTATCAGAAAAGCGCAAGCCCTCCCTCAACGTAATAAGGCGGATCCCAGGGGTTCTGCGGGATTTGGCATTACTATTCTATGCTGTAAGGATTAGGGGATAGGCCGTGGATTTTGGCCTGGAAGATAATCTTGCATCCCTGACAATCGACCTGGACAATTTGAACTGCTATCGTCGTATTCATGGCTTGCCTGAAAGAAAAGGGGCGGATCCGACTTTGGACGTGGCCATCGAGAGAATAGCCAATTTTCTCGATGCAATGGGAATCAAGGCTACCCTGTTTGCTGTTGCAAGTGACCTGGAAAAAAGCGGCGGTTCTTTGACAAGGCTTTCTGTTTCCGGACATGAAATCGCCAATCATTCACTTTATCATGATTACCGGCTGGCGGCTTTACCTGCTGTAGAGATCGCAAGAGACATCAAGCAATCACATGAAATCATTTCTGGTGTTGCAAATCGCCCTGTAAGGGGGTTCAGGGCTCCGGGATATACGCAGAGCCCGGTGCTTATGGCTACAATCGAATCTCTGGGATATGCTTATGATTCTTCATTGTTTCCCTGCCCTTCATATGGACTGGTAAAAAATATGGTTAGGGCGTTTTACAGGCTCAAGGGAAGGCCCTCCGGTTCCATGCCGGCTCTTTTCAGAACAATGTTCGGCATCAGAAAACCATACAGGACAAAGCCATCATTGTACTGGAAAGACATGGGGCAGGGATTCTTGGAAATGCCCATTAGCGTGGCGCCCGTGACCGGTTTGCCGGTCCTGGGGACATTGATTGCCACATTGCCGTCGTTGATTTTCAGGGCATTGGTCCTTGCGCCGTGTCATGCAGAGACGTCGCTTGTTAACATGGAATTGCACGCGATGGATTTTGTCGAAGCGAATGACCGGGGTGTGGAACATGAGTTGGCAGTATTACTGCCCGAGTTGCATGTACCGATGGAAAAACGGCTATTACGTTACGCCGGGGCTGTAAGGTGGTTATCCGGAAGGAGAAAATTTGTAACCTTGGAAGATGCGGTAAATTATTTTCCGTACTAGCCAACGAAAGAATATTCGGGGAGTTCGTCATGAAAGAGGCAAAATTCTACGAACGGCTTGAGAACAATCAGGTAAGATGTCGCCTGTGCAGGCATGAATGCAAGATACCCGACCAGGGGCGGGGAATTTGCTCGGTTCGTGTCAACAAGGGTGGTGTGCTTTACTCCATGGTATATGATCGCGTGGTGTCCATGAACGTGGATCCAATAGAAAAAAAGCCGTTTTTCCATGTAATGCCCGGCTCCCTCTCGTTTTCCATAGCCACTGTCGGGTGTAACTTCTCATGCAAGAATTGCCAGAACCATTCTATCTCGCAACCATCAGGCGCCGGCCCTGAATTTCCCGGCAGATTCGTGCCCGCCGGAGCCATTGTGGAAGCTGCTGCCGACAAGGGCTGTCAAAGCATAGCCTACACTTATACCGAGCCGACGATTTTCTTTGAGTTGGCGCAGGACGTCATGAAAGAGGCATCAAAGCTCGGTATGGCCAATGTTTGGGTTACCAATGGTTTCATGGGTACCGGTATGCTGGAGGAGTGTAAAGGACTTCTGACTGCAGCCAATGTGGATGTAAAATCGTTTTCCGATGATTTTTACAAGAAGATTTGCAAGGCAAGGCTGGCGCCGGTCCTGGAAAACGTGGAAAAAATGAAGAAGCAGGGCGTGTGGGTTGAAGTTACCACCCTGATCATTCCGGGTTACAATGACGACGTTGGGGAACTTGCCGATTTGGCCTCCTGGCTGGTGTCGGTAGATCCGAACATACCCTGGCATGTATCCAGGTTTCATCCCGACTACCAACTGCTTGATGCGCCGCCGACATCTGCAAGCACATTGGCTCGCACCAGAGATATCGGCAGAAAGGCGGGCCTGCATCATGTCTATACGGGCAACCTGTGGGGTGATGAAGGAGAGAACACCTATTGCCACGTATGTGGAACGCTACTTGTCGAGCGTTTTGGATTTACCGTGAAGAAGAACATGATCGAGCAAGGTCATTGTCCGTCCTGTGGCGCAGATCTGCCCGGAGTGTGGTGACTATCTTCAAGGTCGTCATGGCTGTCCAGCCATTTGAGGATGCCGGGAAATACTTCATACCTGGCCGAATCCCCGATTAGTATATCTCCATGGCCGAACCCTTCTGATTCAGATGTATTCACTCCGGGAATTAACATTTGCTTATCCTTGGAACCGAGCATGTTGAAGGCGCGTTCCACGCTTTGAACCGGCGCCAGTAAATCGGCGGTTCCGGCCAAGAGCAGTGCAGGTACGGTTATCTTGGCCATTCCTGTTTCATCAAAGGAATATAAAAGGTCTGAACTAGCTGATGTTATGGAACCCTTTTGAGACCACCAGGCGAATTGGGCCGCCACTCCTCCTGCAATGTTTGCCGGTAAGTTGCAAAGGGCGATCCTCATGGCTTTTGGAGAAATGTTTTTCGGGTTGACAAGTACACGGGTGAACGGCAATGGAAGTCTGCCGGCGAACAGAGCCGCTGTTCTGGCCAGGCCAATCTGACGTATTGGTCTGGAGCGGTTTGCGAGGAGCCTGAACAGAGGCTTGAACCGGTCCACATGGGTGATTGCGCTTGGTGAGGCTATGGCAACGATGGATTGTATCCTCTTGTCTTGGAATGCCTGCAGGTAGGCATAAATAATCATACCTCCCATGCTGTGGCCCACAAAGTGAATTGCAGGAGAGGAAGAGACATTGATAACCTTTTCGAGAGCGGCGGGAACGTCGTTCCTTACGAATTCGTCGAATGACCAGGTTTTTTTCCTCCAATCCCCGGTCGCCCTGGACAGGCCGCATCCCCTGAGTTCCAGCATCCATGTGTCCCTGCCGGCTTGGCTCAAGTACTGTGCAAGGCTTCGCTCCGGGCCGAGGTCCATGCTGGCTGCATTTGCCCCGAGGCCGTGACAAAGAACCACCGGTAGACCGCGTGGGACATCCTTGGCTGTGTACCTCGAAAGAGCGAGCCTGAAATCATCGCGGGTAAAAATGAAATGCACTTGGTCGTAAGGTCTGGATGCATGATAAGTGCCTTTGGAATAGCTGGCGGCAAGAACCAGGAGCAGGAGCAGTAAAGAGATCGCAGCCAAGGCACAGACAAAAACAAAAACCATGTTAACGGCGGTATACATTTAAATTAACCTTGTCCCGGGGGCGGACTGTTATTTCCTTTTTTTTTCATGTCTTTGGCCATCATGTCCAGGAGATCCTCGTTTTCGAAAGGCTTTTCTATGAACCTGTCGGCTCCGGCCTCGAAGGCAAGCCTCCTCGTTTTTTCATCAGAATTTGCAGACAGGATATAAATCGGCACCAAAGCAAGAATATCATGGCTTCTCATGCGCTTGCAGGTTTCAAAGCCGTTCAATCCGGGAAGGGATACATCCAGTATTATAAGGTTGGGTTTTTCAACCAGGGCAATGTCCAAGCCCATATTCCCGTTAAACGCCAACAGGGGGTTGTATCCCTCGATATCAAGGAGTGTGGAGAGGAATTCCTGTATGTCCTCGTCATCGTCTACTATGAGAACCTTGCCTCTTTTCATGGCCGTCATCTCCGCCGGCTATATAGGGCTATATAGTTCTTGCATACCCGGTTGCCTAATATTCCGGCAGTGGTATTATAATAGATTACGTGAGTGATTGAAGACATAAAGGGAGAAAAAAGGAGAAATTAAAGGAGAGATTAAATGAAAACATGTCACTTGGTTGAGACTCTTTTTTCGACTCTATTTGTTTTGTTGGTTTTTTTCGGGTGCAATACGCCGGACCAGAATTCGAGTAACGGCGATACAGATGTGGATACCGATACAGATACGGATACCGGCACGGATACCGGGACTTCCAACATTTGCACGGGAAATCAGGATTGTCCGGACGGGTACTGGTGCAATGGCGGTTTCTGCGAACAAGGCAGCGGTGATTCGGATATGGATACAGATACAGACACGGACACGGACACGGACACGGATACGGATACGGATACGGATACAAGTACGGACACTGGTACTGATACGAATACAGACACCGGAGCGGGTAGAAGTGAAGGCGACCAATGCAACAATACGGATATGAAATGCACGACAGGCCTGGTTTGTTACCAGGACAACATATGCCACAGAGGTTGTTTTCCCGATAAAGATCCGACCGGATGCAAAGATGGGGAAGTTTGTGATTCATACGGTATGTACGGTGCATGCGTGGTTGCCGAACAGAGAGACGTTGATGAGGAATGCGACACGATTCACCCGTGCAAGCAGGGGCTGTCTTGTGTTCATTGGCCGGGTGATCTCGGATACTGCTGCAGTGTATGCACGGATGGTGACAGCAACCAATGCGATTACGGCCATTTCTGTTATCCAACCGAGTTCAAGGGAGGGAAGCCTGCAGGCTATTCCTGCGCCAGGCCGCCATCAGGTGATTTAAAGGTGGGCGACAAGTGCTATTCTGATCAGGATCACATGTCCAAAGAATACTATTGTGAGGAAGGCTCGATGTGCGTGGGAGCGACCGCAGATGACCTGTCCTGTCTCAAGATGTGTCATTCAGGTCATAACGAGGAATGCGAACAAGGAGAAACCTGTAACCCCCTTACCGGCGTGGATCATACCGGCGTGTGCTCCAAGGGCGTATCCGGCGATCCTTGCGACCTGAAAAAACAGGATTGTCCTGATGGAAAGATGTGCAATCCGACCCAAATGGGTGGGATTTGCGTGGATGTGGGAAACAGTGACTTCGGTCAGGCTTGCCAAGTGCCTGGAGACAAGAATTGCAAGATGGGCAATCTTTGCATTAATTTTCAGGGGGCCAGCGGACCTGGATGCTTCGAGACATGTGCGGATGGAAAGTGTTCTCAAACCTGGTGGCAGTGTGCACAGGTAGGTAGTGGAACCAATACTGTTCCAATATGTATTGCTACATGTAATCAGAACACCACTTTGTGTGATGCAGTGGGGTGGCAGTGCGTGGAGGTGCAGCCTGGCCAGAAGATCTGCCTGCCCTGAATTCTTTATGAAAAAATAATCAGGCAGCCCATTTGCCGACAAAATCGCCGAAAAATCCGGGCTTCAAGTAAGAATCAAGAGGGTAAAGTTCCTGCAAGGTGAGCTGCATCGGACACGCATATGCTCGGGCCGGGCAGAATAAAAAAATGATGTGAAGATGAATCCTGATTGACCAGGGACACAAATATTACTATTCGCACCGTTGATGTAGATATCGAGCATGGATTATTGTATCTTTTTTAAATTGCGGGTTGACCTGGCTCATAAAGGGCGAAACATGTTGGTGTACGTACTGAAGTGGTTCGGCTGTATATTGGAACCGCTGTCAGTGGCATTCTCCGCATCTTGCCGTCTCTTGAAGCACTTGGTTACGTTGTTCTTCCTTGAAATACCTACGGGTATGACTTCGTCGTCGCGCCCTGCCTGTCACTGCAATTTCCCGGTGTTATACCGGAAAAAGCTATCGGCAACGGCTCTGACGCTTGTAATGACGATTGCCTTTAGCCTACCGGCCGCGGGCCGGGCCGTGAAGATCGTTCCGGGTACGTTTTTCCAGGCAATAACATACCGGGATGTTCGTGATTTTCTTCGGGACAGCCGGCGCCTGACCCAGTTCATCCGTTTTCAGGCCGGGGGGATTTACTCGGGCCAGTTGGTGCATTGCTCGTTGAACTTTCGCTACAATTCGGATTTCGGTCTTTCCAGGACAGAAGACAGATTATTGTCGGGCATGGAAAGGCAAAGCTTCGATGTTTTGCTGGGGTTTGTGGATATTAGTTCGTTGTCGGGCCTGTACTCGGTTCGACTGGGCAGGCAGATAGACTGGTCCGGTCCCGCTTTGGTTGCATATGACGGTGTGCGGGCTGAATTGCGCCTGCCTTTTCATTTGGCCCTGTCCGCCAAGACAGGGCTCAAGGCCAGGCCCAAAAAGGCTGCATGGCCTGATTCCTTCAGCGAGAGTCTGGCGCGTTTGGACGCCCCTGCCTTGTTTTTCGGCACTGATTTGGAGCTTTACGGCTTTTCGAAAATATTCGCCGGGCTCGGATGGCAAAGAACCTTTGACGGCTCGGTAGTTGAAGAGCTTGTAACCGGCCACTCATGGTTCAGTCCTTTCAGGTGGATGGACCTGTCGGTCGATGCGGATGTGGACGCTTTACTTGGTGACTTGGCCGGGTTCGATGCTGCCGTCGTATTCAGACCGATGAAGATTTTGGAGGTGAAAGCCGGGTATCAATTCTCAAGGCCGTTTTTGACCGGAGATTCGATTTTTTCGGTTTTCGATATTCGTGACAGACAGGACATTTCACTCGGCCTGCGGCTTGATCTCGCACCGGGCTTGAGCCTTTGGCTTGACGCTAAATCCAGGTCCTACATACGGGAGGACGAACAGGGCCTGGTATTAAGAGTCGGTGGGAAACTGCATATCAAGCGATTCGATTGCAGGTTAGGTATCGATTCAGAGTGGGATTATTCCGGGAACATGGCGATAGCGGACCTGGTGACAAAGATGGAGGTGGTGCGAAGTTTGTTGTTCATCAAGGCAAGGTTGGCTGCCATTCTGTATGGAGGTTTGACCACCGCCTCTTTGTCCGGGGAAAAAAGAGGGGTTGCGGGTTTCGATGCGGCATCCCTCACGACAGTCTTGGGCATGGAACTTTCCTTGTCAGGTTATGGGAAGGTCGAAATCGGGATGGAGTCTACCTTCGACAAGTTCTATGACTACCTGGTGAGGGCTATGGCTCTCCTTACATTGGAGTTCGGCGGATGAAACCGGGGGCATATCTAGTTATTGGCTTGGCGGCCTTTGTGCTCACCGGGGCCGGTGATTCATCCCTGGTCCTTTCTCCAAGACCTAGAGGGGTCAAGTTCGACCATTCGGCTCACATGAAAAATTCAAACCCCGGGTGTGCATTTTGTCATAAACGAGTCCTTGATTCCAGGAGGGTGACTGATGACTTAAGGCCGGAAATGTCAACCTGTGCAGCCTGTCATAAGGGATTACCAAGGGAGGGAGAGGATATTCGGCCAAGAGATGCGGATTGTCTTTCCTGTCATGTTCATGCCGGTGTGGTACCCCCCGGCCCCCTGGCCGCGCCTGCCGCACGCATTCATTTCAACCATGCCGAGCATCTTGCCCGTACAAGACATTGTGAACAATGCCATCAAGTAGCAGGAGTCCGGGTGGAACTTCCAAAGATGTCAAATTGCCTTTCGTGTCACGATGGACAAAGGGCGAACAAACGGTGTTCCCTTTGTCACTTGTCGGACGAGTTCGGCCGGCTGGTGACCGGCTTTCCGCAAGGCAAATTGATTCCGGGAAGGAATATGGGATTATTGGAGCACGATACTGGATGGATCAGGGCGCATGGCGGACCTGCAAGGTTGTTTATATCCAAGTGTGAATCTTGTCATGATCAGGATTATTGCTTGTCGTGTCATGCCGGTGTCTTGAAACCCGGCGGGATACACCCCGGCAATTGGGAAACCATGCACCCCATTGCTGCAAGGGGACGTTCGGCAGAATGCAATGCGTGTCACAGGAACGAAGGAAGTTGCAAGGCATGTCACGACCGGCTGGGTGCATCTTTGGCATCGCCTTATAGATCGAACAATTACAGGATTCACCCGAGAAATTGGGCGAGGACTGATGGTACAAAGCCGGGACATGCAAGGGCTGCATCAAGGAATCCGGAAAGCTGCGTGTCCTGCCACACCGAGAAGGACTGTATAAAATGTCATGGTTCCTGGGAGGCGGGTTTCGGCGGTATCAAGCCTCATGGGCACCTGTCTCGGAGCGAGTTGCTACGGCGTTACAGGCGTAACTCCAGGCCGTGCAAGGCCTGCCATCCCGGAGGAATACCCGGAGGAGGACTTTGAGAATCCGGTGGTGACAAGATTGCGTATTTTGTGTACGAAGCCATATTAAGTAACAGGATTGGCTGATTTGAGGACCATGTTTTCCGTTTTCATTCTTATCTTGTGGGCGGCAGGCCCGGTAGTAGGCGCAGGATGCGGTAAAGTCGGCGGTGATGCACCGTGGTCGAAGATGGATTATAATCATCCGGTTATTGTCCGGACATGTCCCGTGAACGAGCAACACGACGTGACCCTGGATGTCCGACCGAGAATAATTTTATCCTTTCCGGGTGAAGATGAGCCTGACCTGGATCCGAACAGCGTGAAAGCTTCAATGTTTTCCCTGGTTGCTGCGCCGGATCACGCCATCTCCCTCGATGTGTATATGAATTACTCCGGATCGACGATAATAGTCGAGCCGAGAGAACGTTTGTTGCCGTTTGTGCGATATTATTTGAAACAGAAAACGGGAATCGAGGATGAACATGGTAATGCTGTTACGAACCTGGCATCTATATCATTCGTGACATGTGACGCCGGCGGAGATTCGTGTACCCCCGGCGGCCCGGATACAAATATTGGGCCATGAGAAGGTTGATTTTCATACTGGGGCCTGGTGCCGTCTTGGCAATGCTTTTAGGGTGTGACACCCGGCCGAGAGTGGAATTGCTGGAGGGCAGGTTTTTCGAAGAGGTCCGTATTGTGGCCCTGCACAAGGGCAAGACGACCAAAAAGGATGTGCTTGACCTGTTAGGGCCGCCGTGGCGAAAGACCGGCCCCCCGCAAGCTGAAGAATGGGAATACTATGCCAGGTACCGGAGGGTGCCGGCAAAGATTCTGGGTGTTTTTTCAAAGGGCAGGGCGAAAGTGATGTTCAGGCGCATGACAATCAAGTTTGAAGCAAATGTTGTAGAGCATGTGTCTCATGAGGATTCACCCGTGGATAATGAGAAATACTGACGAAGGTCCCCGGCCGGCATGCGAGGCCCGGTTATTCAAGAGGTAAGGCTTTTTCTTTGGTGTAGTTTTTTTCGACCGATGCATCGAACAAGCCCAGGATATCCGTGAAATTCGTTTTCCTATCGTAAAGGAGCCTGTACATGGAATATCCGGCCAATACAGCCTTTGTATAATGGCGCGTCTCGTCGAACGGAATGTCTTCGATGAACACTTTGATTGGGCCGGGACCGAAGCGATCGATCCATTCATCGAGTTTTTCTTCACCCGCATTGTAGGCGGCGGCGGCAAGCGCGATGTTGCCTCTGTATTTTTGAAGCAGGCGTGACAGGTACCATGCAGAGAAATCCAGGCTCGTATTGACATCGAGTAGCCGGTTCGGTGAGAAAGCAGGAATCTTCCGAAACCCGGCCATGGCCTTGCCTGTTTCAGGCATCAACTGCATCAAGCCGATAGCACCGGCCTTGGATATCGCCGCCGGATTGAAAGCGCTTTCCTGTCGCATGACAGCATAAAGAAACAGGGGATCGATATTATAGTTCTTCGAGATCAAGGAAATGTCGTTTGCAAAAGGCCTGGGAAATATTGCCTGCAAAAGCATGGAGTCCATGCCCTTGAAAATTCGGCCCGCAGCTTTCTTTGCAAGGCGAAAGGCCTTGTCAGGAAAGCCCAGGGTTTCGATGAGACGGATGAAAAAGATTGTTTCGGTTTTTGAGAATCCAGCCATGCCACCGGTTGCAGACAACTTTTCTGCTGCTTCTTTGAACAGGCCGTGGGAAGAAAGAATAGTGGTTTCATTCAAAATGTTACGCATTTTAGGACTCATATCATGCAGTACATCTTGAAGCTTCAATCCACTGGTCTGGCTTTTTTTGTCAAAAGCATCGAGTTCGTTATGTGTTTGAGTGGCTCCAAGCCGGATAAGTGATGAAGCCGACAAAAAATAATAATAGGTTCCAAAAGAGTGCTTCAATATTTTTTTATATATCGAAAGCGCCCTTGTTTCATTCACCGCCTGCAGCAGGTGGGCCTTCCAATAAACAGCGGTTTGTTTTTCAGCGCCTGCAATCCTGGAGTTGTCAAGGCCCTTCAATGCCGTCTTGATCTTTCTGGCTTTGATCAGCGACCATGTCCGGTACCACTTGGCCTTGTTTTTACCAGGGGCTCTTGAAAGCGATGCGTATTTACCGAACAGTCTTGCCGCATCTTCGTATTTTTTTAAAATCAGAGAAAGATATGCTTGAAAGTACAGCGCTCTTTTACCCTGCAATTTTCCCGGGAATTTGTTCCAAACCAATGCATTTACTTCAAGAGCTTTCCTGAAATTTCCGGAGTAGGCCAAAGATTTCGCCATCCACCTGCCGGCATCAGGCGCCGAATTACTGCACTTCGGTTTTGAAGCCAATCGGTCGAACAGCTTGGCTGCACGGTCGAACCGTCTTTGTACGAAAGCGAGGCGGGCCTTGATATAAAGAAACTTACACGTTCGATTCGGAGATACCTTTTTTATCAAAGAAATTTCATGCTCCACCTGGAAGGGCAGATGTGCATCCAAAAAGGCATCCAGAAGTTTCAATTTATCTTTTTCGCCAAGGGCAGCATTTGAAACACCATTTGAATTGAGTTCGTTCAAATCATGAAGGGCCTCAAAAACAAAACCGCCCGGTTTTATCGACAGCGTATTTTTCATTGCCGTTCTTATTGCTGATTTGAAACTCGATGCCGCTCCGGTCAGGTCGCCTTGATTGCTGAGGGCGAGTCCGGTCACGAAGTCCCTGTATCCCTTGGGCCACGGTCTTGTGGTTTCGTTAATGTACTCCAGGGCTTTTGCAGGAAGACCGGAAGCAAGTAATGCATGCACCAAGCCGATTTTCGCCCGGCCGTTGTCTGTTCGGGTCATCCGGTGGTTGCAAGTCTTTAGAAATACTTGTGCGGCTTCTTTAGGGTTGGAACACCTCGTAAGGGCCTGTGCAAGGTTCAGGAGCCTATAGCCTTCCAAGCCTTGTTCAAGTCCGGTTTCAGCCTTTTTGAAATTGGATATGGCCTGGCATGGCTTGCCTGTGGATAGCAATAATAATCCTCTGATAAAATTGATTCTTGCCCGTTGCGTATCTCCTGTTTGCTTGAGGCAATTGGAAAGTGGCAGGAAGGCTGCTTGCGGCACATTATCCCTCGCAAGGATGAGAGCCAGGCGGCACGATTCCTGTTTGCCGAACAGGAACCTTTCCGCAAAGGCG
>JAADFL010000172.1 GCA_013152945.1 Deltaproteobacteria bacterium
TCTGTATCTGCGTCCGTGTCAGTGTCCGTGTCTACATCTGTGTCACCACTTGGAATCTTGTCGCTTGTACAGGCGCCAAGCTGCACCATAGGAAAGAGAGACAAGAAAAATAACGAGAAAAAAATTCTGCTTATCTTTAGTCCTGCCATTTCGTACCCCCTTGAGTTATGCCAACTCGTAATTATTTTCTTAATACCTTATTTCTCGTCCAATTCAAAATCGGGCCGAACAAAAAAGCGGGCAAGAATGGTTTTTGGGCCAATAATAAAGTTATATTCACTTGCCGTGTTTTTCCCGTCTAACATGGGAACTCAGAAACAACCGGCATCAAAAACCCACAAATAACACTGTTTTTCATGCTGTAATCGCAGCAACCGGCACCCTGCCTTTGTATTTTTTCTTACTCCGCCACATACCAATCATGATGTGGCCACAAGCATAACCCAAAAAAGGGCATTGCCTTATAAGGAACAAAACATTAAGTTTTGCAGTGACCTTGAGCTATGTGAAATGTAATTGTAGCTTCTTGGCATAGTAGGAGAAAATTATATCTTGGTTGAACCAAAATACATTGCAATCGAGGGTCCAATCGGCGTAGGCAAAACCTCGCTTACGAACCGTTTGGCTGAAAAATTCGGTTTCAAACCGGTGTACGAAGAGTTCGAGGAAAACCCATTTCTGGCTGACTTCTACTCCGACAGGAAAGGTTTCGCTTTCCAAACGCAGCTCTTCTTCCTCTTGTCCAGGTACAGGCAACAGGAAAAATTGTTCCAACTGGACCTGTTCGAACAAGGCCTGGTGTCAGACTACCTGTTCGCGAAAGACCGGATTTTCGCCCACATCAACCTGGACGACAATGAAATCATTTTGTACGAGCAGATATACAAGTTGTTGAACGCGCGGGTTCTAAAACCAGACCTGGTTATCTTCCTGCAGGCATCCGTAGACCAGTTGATAAAAAGAATCAAGAAACGTGGAAGGTCTTACGAAAAAAACATTGACTCACACTACTTGAAAGATCTGTCCGACGCGTACAACCGTTTTTTCTTCCACTACAAGGAATCGCCTCTGTTGGTAGTTAACACGAACCAAATGAATCTTGCCGGTGAGGATGCGCCATTCAATGACCTTATCAGGGAGATTTCCAACATGCGCGGAGGAGTCAGGCACCTGGTAAGAAACATGTAAGTAATTTACAACCCTGCATCGTTCCGGGGCAGGCCTTGACGGCAATTCGAGAAGGCCGTTCCTCTGGACAGGAGGTCATTGAAGTGGAATCACTGCCGGTCATCGTTGAAAGCAAGTTAGAGATGCGCAAGCTTTCAAGGTATTGGAAGACCAAGGGTAATATAATAGGCTTCGTACCAACCATGGGTTACCTCCATGAAGGCCATCTCTCCCTTGTAAGGGCTGCCAGGAAAAGATGCGACAAGCTCGTGGTTTCCATTTTCGTGAATCCCACCCAGTTCGGGCCCAGGGAAGACCTGGAAAAATATCCGAGGGACCTGGACAAAGACCTGGCCCTTTGTGCAAGGGAGTCGGTCGATGTGGTCTTTCATCCGGGTGAATCCGAGATGTATCCCGGGGGATTCCAGACCTATGTCACGGTTCAGGACATAAGCAAGCCGATGTGCGGGGTTTCAAGGCCGACGCACTTCAGGGGAGTGGCAACCATTGTCGCCAAGTTGTTCAACATGGTGGAACCTCACTTTGCCGTGTTTGGAGAAAAGGATTTCCAGCAGTTGCTGGTAATCAGGAAAATGGTCGAGGATTTGGACATGGACATAGAGATCGTTCCTCACCCGATTGTGCGGGAACCGGACGGCCTGGCAATGAGTTCCAGGAACGTGTACCTGTCGGCGCAAGAACGCAGGCAAGCTGTTTGCCTCTCACAGGCGCTCACGGCCGCACAAGATATTTTTTCAAAAGGGGAGCGGGATGCGGAAACGATAAAGGCTATTGCAAGAAAAAACATACAGGCCATGCCGCTTGCCAAAATAGATTATGTTGAATTACGTAATGCATCAGACCTATCCATGGTTGATAAAATCGATTGCCCATGCGTGCTGGCACTTGCAGTGTTCTTCGAAAAGGCGAGGCTGATCGATAATTGCATCCTCGATCCAGGCTCAGGCAGGTACAACAAGTGACCGGAAAGAAGAAGAAAAAGAAGAAGAAGAAATCCGCCGAGTCCAAGGGGCCGAAAAGGAAAACTGTGGCTCGAAACAGGAGGGCCTTCAAGTTCTACAACGTGGAGGACAAGTTCGAGGCCGGACTGGTGCTGGTGGGCAGCGAGGTCAAATCCTTGCGAGACGGCAAGGTCGACCTCAAGGACGGTTATGCCAGACCAAAAAACAATGAGGTTTACTTGCTCCAGGTCAGGATATCCCAGTACGCAAATGCTACCCACGAAAACCACGAACCGGACAGGCCCAGGAAGCTTCTACTGCACAAGCGGGAGATCAAAAGACTAATAGGCCGAACCACCCAGCAGGGGTATACCATCCTTCCCCTGGAGATCTATTTCAACGAGCGGGGTATAGCCAAGGTATTGCTGGGACTTGCAAAGGGTAAGAGCAAGTTCGACCAAAGGGACGACATCAGGGAAAGAGAGGCAAAAGAGGAAATGGAGAGGGCGCTTCGTCGCAGAATAAAAAAAAGATAGTGACACGGCCATGGGAAAAATAACAAAAACGGGTCAACCGAGCAGAACAGACGCTACTGGAGGAAGTCTTCAGTAAACTTGCCATTCTTGTATATCAGCTCGCCGTCGCCATAAATTTCCCCGCCATCCTTCATGTCCTTGAGCATATCCCAATGAATGGCGGACGAGTTGTTGCTCTTGCTTTCCGGAAAGCCCCTGCCGACTGCGCAATGCACGGTTCCGCCGATCTTTTCATCGAACAGCATGTTCTTGGTGAATTTGTCGATATTATCATTCGTGCCGATGGCGACCTCGCCAAGTATTCTCGATCCCTCATCCGTATCAAGCAAAGTGTTGAGCAAGGATTCTCCCTTCGCCGCCTTGGCTTTCACCACCTTGCCGTCCCTGAACTCCAGGAAGATATCCTCGATTTCCTGGCCCTGGAATATCCCGGGGAAGGTAAAACGTATCCTGCCGTTGACCTGGTCTTCTATGGGACTCGTGAACACTTCGCCGTCAGGGAAGTTCACCTTGCCGTCACAGTTGATCCAGGGCCGTTTTTCCACGCCGAAGGTGATATCCGTATCCAGGCCCTTGTACCTCAAGAGTTTGACCTGGTTCAGGCGTTTGCAGATCTTTTCCTGTCTTTTCGAAAAATCCTTCCAATATTCAACCGGGTCATCCAGGTCCATGCCGCCACAAGCGTACACGAAGTTTTCGTACTCTTCCATGGACATCCTTGCTTCCTGTGCAAGCGCCCTGGTGGGACATGCCGTGCCGACCCACCTCAAAGAGCCATCTCCCCATCTCTTGGTGAAGAGATCCATGGCCTTCCGCCTGGCCTGAGCAACAACACGTTTCTTTTCCGCATCAATGGAGCTAAGTGCATGCGGGTTGGTGTCGGGAAAAGTCTTTATCATTACGTCCAGTGTTTCCACCTTTTGCAATAGAAGGGGATCTTCGTACTCGAGCTGTTGCTTCGATGCATTCGAGAAAAAGATATATTGCTGGTCCTCGAGTTCGAGGTCCATGTGAGGATGACCACCTGCCTTCAAAACTTCCCTGTACACTTCCTTGAGCAAGGGAGCTGCGGCAACCGTCCCGGAAATAAGCACCTTGTCACCCGGTTTCACCCGGGTCGAATAGTTGACAAGCAATCCGGCAAGCTTTCTGACTCTTCCGTCTACATTCATCGTCATTCCTCCTTTTTGAGGTCTTGTAAGTATCATCGGCAGTATCATTATTCAACACCTCGCCATATATCGGCTCACATTTAACTATACATACCTACATAAAAAGGTAATGGCTTATGAAAATTATTTCATGGGATCAATCCACATGTCATTGATTCTTTACACCTGTTCAATTGTCTCAAGACACCTTGAAGCGCAATTACTTGAAACTAATGATGAGTTCAAACGTCAATAGTAATGGCACGCTTAGTGCTTCAAATTTGTAAGGGTGAGAAAAACCCATGGGGGATGGACGGAGGTAAGACATGGCTGCGTTACAAGCCGGCAGAATTGGATGGGATATAGGTTCTACCGTGGATGTTCCTTCACAAGACTATACCGAGCTGATAATCGAAATTTTCAGTCATGGAGAGCCCGGATACGTGGACCTTCTCGAAAAGCTATGCTACAGCGGGGAAGAAGAAGAAGAAGAAGATGATGATGATGAATTCGAAAAACGCTTCCGCAAGGTTGTGGCCATAATCAAACACTAACTTTTTTCAAGACACCTTAAAAAATCAGCCTGGAGTGCCGGGGGATTTTCCTTTTATTTTGCCGTACATAAGTTCCTCTGCAACCAGGAATATACCACGGCCCGGGGCTGACCTGGAAATACCGAATCTCACTGCGTCATGAAACAGGTTTGACGGGTGTGAAAAAGGACACACCTTCATGCATATCCCGCAATCGGTTCCAATTGCCCGCCAGTACGACAGGCATGCCTCTGCCTTCAACTGCCACTTCAACACACCCCTGACATTGATCTTTTCACCAAGCGGGATCGCCCTCGGCGGACATGCCTGCGCACATCTCCTGCATTTTGCGCAAAAATCCTGGACACCAAGGACCACCGGCCTGTCGGCCACGAGCGGCAAGTCAGTGGTCACAGCGCCGAGCCTGACCCTTGCGCCTGCCTTGCCGGATATCAGGTAGCCGTTCCTTCCAAGTTCGCCAAGGCCGGCTTGCCATGCAAGCGCAGGCAATATCACCTGGTAATTGCTCTCCGGAATATGCGCACGCGCCGGATATCCGAGTTTGCGTATGACCGAGGCCAGGAGCAGTGACAGGTTCGCCACGTCGAGGTAACGCCGCGCCGTTTCTTTTGTAGCATCCAACAACGGCGCCTTGTCGATTTCCCTGTAATCCATCTCTACTGAAAAAACCAGCGCATACTTGTGCCGGTTCTCTATGAGACTTCCAAAGGGACTTGGGCCACGGCCGGCGTTTGTGTACACAAATGCCTGGTTCATCTCTGCCACACCAACCTGCAAGGCGCCGATAGCCAAGGTAACTTCCTTCAGTCTTGCGGTTATTTCCAAGGGATCCACATCGAGTTTTTCTTTTTCCACAGGGCCGTCCACTTCGTTGAGCCGGCTCTTTATTTGATCGAATACGGCTTGGATGTACCTTGCGGAAAAAGGCTGGAAAAACCTACCGCCCGGCTCCAGCAATTTCGGCAACTTGCGTATCCTATCGTCAGCATCCTTGTTTTCAGGGTGGGTTGAATAGTATTGTCTGTACTTGTCCGTGGACGGTAGGTATTCCTCCCTTGCGAACATGGTATCCCGTTCATCGAATCTTTCCAATGGGCCTACGAATTCCAGGCCCGATGTGGTCCCCACCCGGCCGAACACGAGGAAGGCCGCAAGCAGCACAAGGCCCGGCCATGCCAGCAACAGGGTTTCACGTCCGCTCGATAAATCGTACCCGGCCACGGCCGGAAAAACCATGACACATAGAATCACCAGGCCCTTCAGGCCGGCCCATGGTCTTTTTTCTCTGAACGAGTATATCGAAAAACCGGCGGTAATAAGAAAAATCAGGAGCCAGGCCGCCCAGTACAATGCTCTCTCAACTTCTGACAACAGGGCCTGCATGCTCATTGTTCTACAATCCTGTTTTCGATAGAATGAATTCCATGCACCTACAAATCCGGACCTATAAGGCCGCTGTACCTGCCCAGCCAATAGGCTACGAGAAAATCCTCCGGCGAGTATACCATGCGCCGGTCGCCTTGCCTGCCCTTCTGGATCTCGAAGAAATCCAGGCGCCAGAGATAGTTGTCGAAATAGTATTCGCTCAAAGGAATTGTATTTTCCGCGACCGGGTCTCCAAGTCTGTTTTTACAGATTTCCTCTTGTGTTCCTTTCGGAATGGGCCTGTCGTACTTGACGGGGGGAAACTGTTTCAGCTTGCATATGCCGTCTTCCACGGCTTTGTACGCAAGGGGATCATCAGGTCCCCTGCCGGAGAGGGCCACGAAAATGAAATTGAAAAAGGAGTTGCCGATTTCATGAATGCTCTGGTACTTGGATTTATCCGTATAGAACATGCCTTTGAAAAGCACGTCCTGAAGCCTGTTCCTCAATTCCGTATCCTTTTCGCGTCTCAACAAGGGATACATGGCCTGGAAGCACATATCGAAGTTGTCGTAGTTCTCCTTGCAATCCACCCACCACAGCAACAGCGTCTTCTCCATGCTGTGAATATAAGTGCCTGTGTTCAAGTCGCCTTTCGGCAAGGGACAATCGCTTGTATCACCGCCCTTTCCCATGAGACACCTGTAGTAGAAATCATCCAGGCCGGGGTCTTCTCCCGCCTCTGCAGCAACCTTGATCCATGACGCGGCCAGCATTGCGTTGAAGCCGGGCGCATCGTCCCAGGCCGACTGGTAAAGTCTTCCATGCTCGGTAGGTTCACCTGTATGGTCGATCACCTGTAACTTATTTTCGACCAGGTAACGAGCCACCTGGGTCACGAGTTTCCTTACCTGCGCCAACAGGCCGGGATCATCGAAGTGCTCCAGCGCCGCAGCATAACCGAACATCATTCCATCGTAACCGTCCTTGCTTGCGTCATCGTTCCAGCGCCATCCCTCGTAACCGGGCGCAGTAGACTCCACCCAGTGGTCCGCGCCCTTGCCGTCATAATCGTAATTTACGCCCGGCTTAGAAAAAGACCTGCAGTACAGGCCCTCGATACCAGTGACCCTGGTAGCATCCTCCAGCCCGGACACAACCTTCTTTGCATTTTCCTGGGCCTGCTTGTCACCTGTCACGGCGTACCTGAAGGCCTGTGAAGCAAGGTACATTCCTGTCCACAACACCACGTTGGGATGTTGTTTCCAGTGTTCTACCGCTTTCAGGTCCTGCGTCAGGTACACATTTCTCAAAAGCCCGTCCGGTGCCAGGTGCCGGCCGGCCGCCACCCTGTCGAACTCGGCGGCCATGTCAAAAAGGCTTGATTGAGTCTCCACTTGTTCACATGTAGGCCACTTGGAAGGATTGTCTACCCCCTTGTCTCCCTTCTTCGAAGTGTTACAAGATGTCACTGTAAAAAATATCAGGAATAAAGCCGATAAACCATCCATGTAATGAAGTCGATTCAATCTTTGCATCCAAGTACTCCGAATTCCCTTATCCCGGTTCAACATATAACGCGAAACGAACTGCCAAAAAGCATACTCGACAAAGAATAGAAAAATATCAAGCACCATGATGTACCCGGCTTGATTGTGTCTCAAAAAATTTGCATACTCGCGCCTGTAATGCGGTACGTATATAAAATTTCAATCCTTGCTTTCCCCCTGTTTGTCTGTTGGACCGGATGCTTTGAAAATGCCCCGGCCCGCCCTGACTTGAATTGCAACGGCTCTAAAAAACTTTGCGACAGGACCTTTGACAAGGTTTGCCTGGCCACGACGCACAATGCCATGTCGAGCACACAGGACGGATTCGTTCCACCAAACCAGCACTATGCCCTGCCGCGTCAACTTGCCGACGGAATTCGCGGATTGATGCTGGACATACATTACTGGAAGGGCGATGTGTACCTTTGCCACGGCGCCTGCGAGTTTGGAAAGAAGCCCCTGGTCGAAGGCTTGTCACAGATACTTGATTTTCTGGAGCAAGAACCTAACGAGGTCGTGGCAATAGTCTTCGAGAGCTATGTCGAAGCAAAAGACGTGGAAGCAGCCTTTGTGGACAGCAAGCTTGTCGACCTTGTGTACACTCCATCCAACGGCCAAAAATGGCCCACACTCTCGGAAATGATTGCAGCGAATCAACGGGTGGTCGTACTCACGGACAGGGACGGAGGCAACCCGGAATGGTACCTCCCTGTGTGGGATTACGCCTTCGAGACGCACTTCTCGGCCAAGACCAGGGAAGATCTGACATGTGATCCAAACCGTGGTTCCACGGACAACTCATTATTCATTTTGAACCACTTCCTCACGAAACCTTTTGCAGATCCGGACCTGGCGGAACAGGTCAACCATAACCCGTTCTTCATCGACAGGGCCGAAGAGTGCGCCAAGAGGTTCAGGAGACGGCCCAGCATGGTTGCAGTGGATTTTTATGACATAGGCGACCTGCTCGATGTCGTAGACGAGTTGAACAAAATCGAGTTCAACAAAAATTGAGCAAGCCCGGGAAAAACTTTCAACACGCGGTTTCAGGGCCGGAGCTTGATTTGAGCAAAATCAAAAGGTGGGTTAACATGACAAGATGAATCTGCAAGGTGAAAAAATGAAAAAGCTCTTTGCGACTGTAGTCGCAAGGCCCTTGCTTGGCAAGAATATCGTACCGGCATGGCCTGTCACAGCAGTCCTTTTCACCATCATAATTTCCCTGTTCCCGTTCCCTTCCAGGTCTGCTGACTCCAAGATCAGGTTATTGACCGGGAATGTCTCCACCTATGATGCTGCAACCGACAACACGGGCAGGATCCACGTAATATGGCGAAAATCCGACGGCCTGCACTATGGCGTGCTTGAAAACGAGTCTCTTGTTTCACAAGAGTTGGTCCCAGGCTCCAATCCCATGAATATCCGTTACACAAGGCCCAGGCTCGCCGTGAAGCCTGACGGCACCGAGGTCCATACAGCCTGGACTCCAAAGGTGGGCCAATCGGAATACATCGTTCATGCGTGGAGAAATGCGAGCGGTTGGCATACAGAAAAGGCATGGCGGAAAAAGGACGATAATGAATTCGCGGCAGTGCCTGCAATCGGCGTTGACATGACCGGCACTGTTCACATGGTGGCCCAGTTCTTCGGCGACAACCCGGAATGGTCATCCCTGCGGTACCTTTTCAAGCCCAAGTCCGGGGCCTGGTCAAACCCGGTCGAAATACAGGATCCCGAGGGAAGGCAGTGGCGGGATACCTCGATGTTCACAGACCCGGAGGGAGGCGTACATGCCACGTGGAAATCCGGGAGGCTCAAACCCGGGCGCTATTGCTATGCTCCGAGCGGGGGAAGCCTTTTAAAACAGAATGCCATCGATATTCCCAGGGCCCCGGGTACCAACGCAGTTTCCCTGGGGGACAGTTACGTGCGCAATGGTAATGTGCACCATGCCTTTCTCGTAATGAAGACAGCAGCAGAGATCAAGGGCATCGACTACCAGGTCAAGAAAAAGGGCGCCAAGTCCTTTGGTAATTACAGCCATGCCAGTACCGGATGGCTCGATCTCTGTGGATACGAGTGGGATCTTTGGCCCTCGATAGCAGTGGCTGCAAACGGCAAGGTATTCGTGTCATGGGCTGATGCAGGGGCATCGTGCACGCAGAAAAAGGCCACACGAGTTGTCCTTGCCGTATTGGAAGACGGCGTTTGGAAGCACAGGGTCCTGGATGACCAGGCCGACGTGCTCCTGGAAAGCAAACCCGTGTTGGTGGCTGACAAAAAGTTCGTCACTGCTTTTTGGCGCAACCGGGCCGGCGCACTGGTAATGCAGAAGTTGGATCCCGACATTTCCGCAGAGTACGAAGAAGAGGCGTTATCAGAAGCCGGGCCTGAATCCGAACCAGAGCCTGATGCATACGTTGAAAAAGAGACTGCCACCGAATTTATACCGGAGCCGGAACCAACTTTGGACGCCTTTAAAGAACCGGAAACAGAGCCTGAAGCCATTGGCGAAACTTTGGCTGAAGACTCCATGGATCAAAACCTTGCCAGGGAAGAAGAAGACTACAAGGATTCGACAAAGGAATACAAAGAGACCGAATATTCCGGAAAATGCAGCCTGGACAGTGATTGTCCGCCCAATACTGTTTGCATCGACGGCAGGTGCACCTCTCATGTGCGCAATCCAAAAAATTGCGGATGCGGGTCGACCGGCGGAAACCCGGTCTCTTCGATTTTCCTACTCACAGCAATCCTTGCGATCCGGGGCCTTAAAAAATCCTCCGGGAGGCAAACATGATCCTTCGCAGAAACATGCTCTTCCCGTCCTTTTCCATTTGCCTGATCAGCCTGGTGCCGCTTTTCACCTGGGCATGCTTCGATTCGGAGAGCCCGCACGGTTCGGATGCCGACACGGACACGGATACCGACACCGATACTGATACTGATACGGCCCCAATCGCCCTGGACGGCAAGGAATTCGAAGTACGGGTGGATAAATCCACGGGCAGCATCCAGGTGATTCGGGAAGACGGCTCGGTAGTGCTCGAAAACGCATTCGGGGAGGTGGAATTCGGAACGCCCGGCGAAAAGAGGAATTATGTATTTCAGACCATGTCCGCCCCACCCGTTAAGATTATCCGCAAAGAAGATACGGATTCCCTCGGCCCATGCAACAAGCTGGAACTAAGCTGGAGCATCCGGGGTAGCAAGCAATTACAATCTTTTGACATCACACAGACCATTTCGGTCTATATCGAGAAAGACTTTTTCACGTCAAAGATTGAAACCACGAACACCTCGGACACGGACATGATCGTTGCCAGGCAGGTTCCACTCAAGGTGGATATTGCAAAAAACGGCGGGCTATTCCTGGGTAACAATCCCGCGAGACACAGGATACTGGAGGCAGGCTCGTTCTTGATCTTCGATTTCTTTGTGGACCTTGTTCCAGGCGATGTTCAAAGGCCCATAGAGGCGGATGCGCTTGCATCCATACACGGATATCAGCCAGGACACTCGGTGAGCAATTGGAACCATGCAATATTCGATCTCGATACAAGGCTCGGCTTTGTCGCAGGCTCGCTCGACTTCGAACACAGCTCACCCATGGCCGACACCAGCTTCGACAAGGACCTGGCCAAGCCCAGGGGTCGAAGAATACCATTCACGTACTGGAGTGTCGAGTTTCCATACTTACCGAAAGGCAAGCCTCTCGGGCCTTTGGAATCAATTTCCGCCGGCCCGGTATTCGTGATCCCTGCCACGTACGATATTCATGGCGCTCTCGAACAATACGGAGATGCCTTGAAGGCATACAATAAAATTCAGACCTGGCCGGAACGCGATCCCCAAAACAGGGTGCCCACGGGGTGGAACTCCTGGACCGGCTCGGGCGGCGCGTCAGGTGGGTACGGCACAGACATCGACGAAGACCTGATGCTCAAGAACCTGGACGCCATGGCCACACAATTCAAGGACTTCGGCGGCGAGTGGTTCCAGATGGACGACGGGTACGAGTACTATTACGGCGACTGGGACTTCAGGCCGGACAGGTTCCCGCACGGCCAAGACTGGTTGGCCCAACATATCCGGCAAAAGGGCCTCATCCCGGGCTTGTGGATTGCACCCTTCCAGGTGGATGAAAACTCGCAGACTTACGCAGAGCACGAGTCACAGGGTTGGTTTGCTGAAAGACTCCCCATCGCCGGAGGCGACAAGCCCATAGTTGACCTGACAAATCCCGGGGTCCTGGATTGGCTCAAGGCTCGTTTTCGAAAGATCCGCGCATCCGGTTACAGGTGGGTGAAAACGGATTTCGTTTACTGGGCCCTGGGTGCCGCTTCTTTTTCGGATAGGTCGGCTACAAGGGAAGAGGCGTACAGGAAAGGCCTGCTTGCAATCAAGCAGGGCCTGGACCAGGGTGCAAAGGATACCGGAGGAAAGCCCGGGGACACCTTCTGGGTGGCTGTGTCCATGATCGGCCCGCACATGGGATTCGCCGACTCAATAAGGCCCAACCTGGACACAATGCCTGCCTGGGACAAGAGCAGCCCAAAACAGGCAATGAAGACGGCCCAGGGATTCAAGCCTACATACAGGTCCATTGCCAGGCGATACTATCTTCAGGGAAGAACGTACATTTTCAACCACGACATGATCTTCTTTCGAAGCAGCCTGGATCCGCAGATACCGCCCATCACCCGCGACGAGTCGAGATGCCTTTTAACTGCAATCGCCATGTCCGGAAGCGTTGCAAAGCTTGGTGAAAAGCTGGTGGAGATGAAACCCGAATGGATCGAGGACTACCGCAAGGCCATTCCCGTGTACGGAAGGAGCGGCAGGCCGATAGACCTGTTCGAAAAAGACTATCCGGAGATATGGCACCTGCACGTGACACCTGACCTGGGATTCAATACAAGAGGAAAGGGCACTGATTACGATGTAATCGCTTTCTTTAACTGGGGAGAGAACCGGGATCTCACAACCGAGCCGTATACTGCCATGCCTGACGGAGTGGAAAGAAAGATATCCGTGGACCTGCACTCCCTTGGTATGGACGGCACATACATTGCTCATGAGTTTTGGAACAACAATGTGATTGAAACCGTGTCAAAGAACTTTGAATCCACTGTATCCCCGCACACAGTGCAAGTATTCGCTCTTCGACAAAAGCTCGATCGGCCGATGTACATCGGCGGAAACAGGCACATCCTCCAAGGTGCGGTCGAGATCACGGCCATTGAATGGAGCGATGAAAAGAACCAACTGTCTATTTCATACGATGCTGCGCCCGGGTCGCAAAAAGCGCCTTTCACGCATGTGCTGTATTTCTACGTGCCGGACGGATTTCAATTCGAAAAGGCAGAGGCGTCACCGATTCGAAACGGCACTCTCGAAACAAAATCTCAGGATAAAATATTGTCTCTCTCGTTTGATGTGGACAAGAGAAGTGATGTCGCGATTTCTTTGTCGTTCAATAAGACCAAATAATATTTTGTTGTTTTTCTTGCACTTGCAATGTCAGATATAGGCGCTTACAATAGTTTCAAAGGTACGGACAAGTACCGGCTCTTTGACAATGGGGGCGAGTTGGCTTCGACGAGGGTGAAGAAGCCGGAGTCGCGTGCCGAGGTCGCCGCAGGCCTCGTTAAACAGGCGGCAACCAAAGTAGCTGCGAACGGCAACTACGCTTACGCGGCCTGATTAGCGTCGCGCGTTCGCTGTCGGACCTTTCCCGGGGGGACGGCAGCGGGCGAGACCAAATCCGGGATAGGGATTGCGGGTGCCTGGACGCAAACCCGAAATTGAATTCAGGATGCTGCAAATGGAAAGCCTGTCGATGGGCGGCCGTTTGCAAAAGATCAATTCATCGACTACGCGCGTAGGGGCTCCAGGTGGATCATTTTCGGACGCGGGTTCGACTCCCGCCGCCTCCACCATTCGACTCGCTTCGCTCGCTCATGGCAGGCCGGAGAAGGAGTCGAATGGTGTCCCGAGCAAGAATGCGTCCCGAGCTTGTCGAGGGAAGCTTGTCGAGGGAAGCTTGTCGAGGGAAGTTTGTCGAGGGACAATAATTGCATGCATAACGACTGGACTGTTTATTTACTCAGATGTTGCGACGGATCTTACTACGTCGGGCATACCAAAGATTTAGAAAAAAGAATATCTCTGCACAATTCAGGCAGAGGGGCCGCTTATACTGCGGCGCGTCGGCCTGTCACCCTCGCTTTTCAAGAATCAGCAACCAGTAAATCAGATGCTATAAAAAGAGAGAAACAAATCAAACGCTGGTCCAAAGCAAAAAAAGAAGCGTTGATTCAAGGCAATATTGCACTTCTCAAAAAACTTTCCAGATCTCATTCAGATTGATTACCGGCCCACCTCACTATCACCCCGCTTTTCGGGAAATCCGGCTGAAAAAACGCTTCTCTTGGAGAATTTTTCTCTGAATTCTCAGCGTTCGTTTTCAGACCTCGTCCGGTCGTGGAAACCCTTTCAAATCAAGCAATTACACAACCGCCCACCTTGTCGCACCAGAAAAACCCAATCGGACTTGAGTTAGAGAATAAGCACATGTGGTATTACCGAACTCAAAGGTCTCTCGCAGGAATCGGGAAATGGGGCTAATTCAGATTTCCAGGTTCTGAGATTGGTTTCTGTGTCATGGTTTTTTGCCGGCCCCAGCGAGAAATAGTCGCCAATAGTCGATGGAGGCGTACTTGAACATGCTTGTACGGCCTTATCCTGGTTAAATCGCTTGACAATCGACCTACGCCCATGTATTTTGGATGTTAGTTTAAAATTGGGGGAGTTGTGCTCAGCCTTCTCGTTTCAACTTTGGCGAAGGTGACTCTTAACCAAATCGCCTGAGAGGAGTTATTGAAATGGCCGAAATAGAAGACCGCTGGTTATCAGTAGATGAAATAGATAAGTACCTTAGGGTTAGTAGCGACATCGTATACCGCTGGATCAACAAGCATGACATGCCCGCTCATCGGATGGGGCGCCTTTGGAAATTCAAGAAAGACGCATGGGTGCGTGGCGGTGGTGCAGCTGAAAACACAACCGAAAGGCGAGGAGCAGACAAAGAATAATGGACATCCTGCTTACATTCACGGGATTTCATGATCCCTATTTCAAGGGGCTGGTAGGGCACGAGGAACAACCCGGTCCTATTCTGTCTCTCCTCTCAGCACGTTCATTCGAGCAGGTCATTCTGTTTTCCACCCCTCAGACCGACCGGGTTACGCTTGAAACTCAAGACGCAATCTCAACCCTTTATCCTGAAATAGACATTAACATCTTGGATATGCCCTTAGATGACCCCACTGACTATGCGGGCATATTAAAGGGGTTGCGAGAACATATCCGTGAGATTCAGGAAGCATTGACTGATGCCACGTTTTTTGTAGCCGTTGCATCAGGCACCCCTCAAATGCACGCTTGCTGGTTTTTATTGTGCGCGGCAGGCGAAATCCCAGCAAGGCTTCTTCATGTTCGCCCTCCTCATTTTGTTACGAAAGAACGCCCTCTGGTGTCAGAAATCGACCTGACGTCAAACGAGTTTCCTATTGTCAGATCGCAACTCGGAGTTCTATTTGCTGATGAGGACATTCCGGTCGATTGGGAAGCCGCCGTTAATCA
>JAADFL010000173.1 GCA_013152945.1 Deltaproteobacteria bacterium
CACTGTTGAATATTCTTCTTGACATCAAGGCGGAGAAAATATAGACGAATTCTCTTGCGGTTATTGGCCGCGATGCGGAGGATGGCATGACTTATGCGATAGTCAAGCATGGTGGCAGGCAGTTCAAGGTAACCGAGGGCAGTGAAGTCCTTGTAAACAGGTTGAACGTGGATGCAGGCTCTACGGTTGATTTGGATGAAGTATTGCTTTTCGCAGGTGATGACGGCGTAAAAGTCGGCACACCATTCGTTGATGGGGCAAAGGTCCAGGCCCGGGTAGTGAAACATGAACGTGATGACAAGATAATAGTCTTCAAGATGAAACGCCGGAAAGGTTACCGGAGAAAGGCCGGACACAGACAGGATCTTACAAGGCTGCTCATCACCAAGGTATCAGGTTGATCGGAGGCTGAAATGGCTCATAAAAAAGGGCAGGGAAGTTCCAGGAACGGGCGAGATAGCAATCCCCATTATAGGGGAGTAAAGAAATATGCAGGTGAAAGGGTGAGAGCGGGAAACATTCTGGTAAGGCAAGTTGGAACAAAAATCCATCCAGGCAAGAACGTTGGTCTCGGCAGGGACTACACTCTTTTTGCAACTGCCGACGGCATCGTCCAGTTCAAGGAGTCAAGAGGAAGAAAACTCCTTCACGTAATCACGAGCGAGTAGGTATCCTGATAGGCAGGGATATATTTATCGGATTAAGCTGGAAAACGTATTTCTTTCTTGGTCCGGCCAGCAGGAAAAATCTTGTTTTGACCAAAGGAAATTTGTTGGCGCTCAGTCATGCCATTGGTGACAAGACCTGCCGGGTATGAATATCTCTGTCCTTGTAGGTCTTTCAATCCTTCGAAGTGACGGACTTTTGCCTGTAACTGAAAGAATGTGCGATTTTCACTCATTGGGTGGAACAGGAAAAAGATATATATTAATTTGCGTATCTGTCTTGACATTTTTCGAAATGGAATGTTAGCTCGTACTGTGGTAACTTGGATGTGCACGGGCACGAGTCAGCCTTTTTAGAGGGCATATTGTAACCAAGGGGTTTCGAGTGTGAATGAATCTCATATCAAGAATCTTGCACAGCGTGAGGAACAGCTCGACCGGGAGGAGAGGGAGCTGACCAAACGTGAACAAATCGTCCTGAAAAATGAACGCGCTCATATTCGGAAAAAACTGGATCTTGCAGGGCATGAGCGCGAAATAGCCGCCATGGAGGCTGAACTGATGTCCATGGAGAATGGTCTGTACTCGGCAAGTGATTGGCGGCAAGGCGCAGGACAGGCCGGGCTTGTTGAAATCGGGGATGGTTCCTACTCTTTTCAGGAGGTCGCGAAGCAAGAACGTTTACAGGCAATCGAATTACGAGAAGCAAGCATTGAAAAAAGGCGGATTGCTTTACAGGCCCGGATTGAAGCAATGCAAAGAGAAGCCGAACGTTTCAAGGGTTACGATGCGGCCCTGAAGGGCCGGTCCATTACGGTTGAAAAAAGACGAAAAGAACTGGAAGAAATATCGACATTATTCAAAGCCGAGCAAAAAGCCGGCGCCCCGGCTCCGACAAATAAAAAACCAAAACCGGCTTCGGCCTTTAACCCAGGTATAACGAATCCGGCCCAGATAAGCCGGGATCCTCCACCTCGGCAACCCCCGGCGCCTGGTCCATTGGCGCCTTTGCATTCAGCGGCCAGGGAACCTAAAGTGATCGTATCACCTCCAAAACCTGCAGATGAACCTAAAGTGGTGATATCTCATCCGCAAAATACACCGCGGCCTGCAGTGCCGCCGCCCGCGGTGCCGCCCGCAGTGCCGCCCGTAGTGCCGCCGGCTTCGGCGCCGAAGCCTGCAGAAATGCCCCGGCCGGCAGTTGCTGCACCAAGTGTTGTTCCTCCTCGACAAAGCAGGCAACAACAGGAAAACCGGCGCGTTCCCGGCCAACTTCCTGAAAGGGCTGAACCGTCCCGTCCAAAGACAAGTCCTGTCCAAAACAGCCGAGCGCCTTCAATCAGCGGCATAGTAAGATTGGAGACAAAGAAAGAGGAGCCTGATACAAGTCCGGTAACAAAGCATCCAACAAAACCTCCTTTTGATATTGCGACCAGGGAGCACCAGCGGATTGAGCTTAAAACCGAGGTTAATTTCGAGAGTGAGACCAATTTCTACGTGGGTTGGTCCGGAGATATCAGCCAGGGGGGTATTTTTCTGGCGACTCATGAAGTCCTGGACAAGGGCACGCAGATCAAGCTGAAATTCAAGCTTCCGACAGGCAGGCAGATCATAGCACTTGGAGAGGTCGTTTGGGTCAAGGAATTCAACCAACTCGTTCCTGATCAAACTCCCGGAATGGGAATCAGATTCGTGGGGCTGGACCCTGCGGATGCAAGAGCCATTTCCTCTTTTACCTTGAAAAGAGACCCCATATTCTATGACGATGAAAGTATTTCATGATCGTGAGCACGATAATAAAGAATGTGGTGATCGATAGTCTTTGGTTATCCCATGAGTAAGAAGTCAAAAAAGAACGCGGAGCAGACAAGACGTTCCGGTCGATTCTCCGGGCATACCGCCGCCAAGCGGAAAGATATTGGAAAAAGTAGCAGGGATAAAAAAAAAGATTCGAGTAACAATGTTTTCATCAGGCTTACCTTCCCGGGCGGTGATGTCGTGGCCTTGCCTCTCATGGAAGTTTTTTTACTGGGCAGAAGTGATGACTGCGATCTTGTTGTGCCCGAGTCGAATGTATCCAGGCGACATGCGGAAATACAACGGGTTCACAGGGGATTTAGATTGCGGGACCTTGGATCCACCAATGGAACCTTTCGCAATGCCGACCGGGCCGGTGAACTGGAATTGAGGGATGGTGATATCATTCAGTTGGGGGAGACGGCCTTCCTGTGGGAAGTCCTGGTGAACAGCCGCAAGGGAATTCGTCCAATAAGGGATAAGATACTCGTAGATGCCACGGCCCGGCTGGAGGATGAGATCGAATCCAGTTCTTTTATCTGGCTTGCCAGGCTTTCAAGGTTGAGGAAAGAACTGGCTCTCGCTGATTCGATTACTCACTTGGTCGTTTCACTGCCTCCGGACGGGATGCAAGACGTTCGAGGTTTTGCTTACAGTGTTACAGGTGACGGTACAGTGACGGCCAGGGATAGACTGGAGATTCGTCTGTCCCACGGCAGCCCGGTCATGAGAATGCTTTCCCGTGCCGTGTCAGAAACCACGTATACCCCCGAGCAGGTAGAGGAAATATCAAGGGGGGCGACCGAGGGCTCACTTCCATCAGAGGCCAGGCTCCTGGGCTTTTAGAGCTTTTGCAGGTATATAGGGCTCAAGGGCAAAAGGCCCGTATGGAACCTCTCGTTTGTCGACAATTCCCGGCCAACGGGAAAAACAAGAACACTTTCAGCAATGTCAGAGTTATGTTGTATCATGGATTTGATTTGTCAGGGAGAAGAAGATGAACCTCCTCATCAGAAAGATTGCTGAAATATGCAGCGAGCACCGGCTGGCTGAAAAAAGGCTGATTGCGCCTTCAAAAAGAATCGGCAGGCAATGGCTCGACCAGGTGGCTGGAAGCGGAGTGCCGGTGCTCAATGCAAGGATCGAGACAACCAAGTCAATGGCTATGGAAATTATTGCAAGAGCCGGGAATACGGAGATAAAGATTCTCGACAGGCAACATGTTCACGTGATCGTGGCCAATCTACTTGCTAATCTTGCACCTAGGAACCAGTATTTTAAAGATATTCCCATAACCTGGACAATGGTCAGGGCCTTTTCTTCCACTATCGGCGAGTTCAGGGCTTCCGGCCTTTCTTTGGAAAACATGAGTGAACACGCCTTTTCTCCGCAAGCAAAGGGAAGCGATATCCTGCAACTGTACAAGGCTTACATGGAGACCATATCGCAGCGTGATTTCAAAGACGAAGCGCAAATTTACATCGATGCTGCAAAGGCGCTTGCAAAAGGTGAAGTAGAGCTTCCTGCCCATGTCATTGTGATAATTCCTGCAAGTCTCGCCCTGTCCAAGGTGCAAAGGTATTTTTTCAGTAATTTTGATGAGGCACGTGTATACAAGATAGACGATTTGAAAAATATCAACGAACCGGACGTTGAACTGTCTTTTAACAGGGCAATAGGCGAAAAAATGGAAGTTCGCGCAGTACTGCGGACATGCGTTGAGATGGGCATTCCATTGGACAAAGTCGAGTTGGTCAATACAGATGATCGGTTTTTCGATCCGCTCGTGTACGAAGAAATGCAGCACATTTTCGGAACAGATGATTTCGATGACCTGCCCGGCTCTTTTGAAAACGGGTTGCCTGCATTTCTGTTCAATCCTTCCAGGGCATTAAAGTCCTGGGTGAGCTGGATCAGCCGGGATTTTCCCCAAACCAAGCTGACCAGGATGCTGAAATCAGGACTACTGACAGTGCCGAAGACAGAGTTTTCATCAGCCGGGTTGGCCGCAACACTCCAGTCGTTGCCCATATACCAAGGCCGGGATCGATACTTGGATGTAATATCAAGGGCGTTGTCGAACAGCCGCCCGGTTTATCACGGCTCTTTGAAGCCACGAGGCTTGAGCAGGGATTCCCTTGCTGTTTTGTACGATCTCGTCAAACAGCTCCTGAATTCCATAACAGGCACAAAAGGCCTTGAACTCATCGAGTCGGCGCAGACATTCTTGAACAGTCATGCGAGGACTACGAACTTTTCGGAAGAGCATACGCGGCAACAACTCTTGGACAGCCTCAATAGTATGGTAGAAGCATTGCGTATCGAGGGAGTGCCAAGGGGATTTGACGCAGCCAATTGGCTCGCCGTATTGCCCGACCAAATCCGGGTGGCAGGCAGGGGGCCTGGTCCGGGCCGCATGCATGTTACTTCTCTGAAGGCCGGTTGCCACACCGGAAGAGAGTTTACATTTTTCGTTGGAATGGATGACTCGAGGTTTCCGGGCCCAGGGATCCAGGACCCTCTGGTGTTGGATTCGGAACGTTCGGCGCTTTCCGTGGACCTGGCACAGAGATCAAGGGAGCCGTCCGATCAAATTGAACGTTTCAAGCGGCTTTTGTCCGGCCTTCAAGGCAAGGCCGTTATCTCGTATTCATGTTGGAACACCTTGGAGGGCAGGGAGATGTTTCCGTCCCCGGTCCTGCTTGATTTGACGAGGAGAAGAGGAGCGGATTCGCAAAGCCTGGCTGAAATAAAGGCATTCATCGGACCTGCGATAACTTTCATTCCATCGAGTCTGGACAATGTTTTGAACTCATCGGAAATATGGAGCCTGGCTGGTTGCAGGAGGGATGGTTGGTACGGGAATACCGTGGAAATGAAAAAGGCCCTGGTAAGTAGATTGCCTTTTTTAAAATACGGCCTTACAGCCAGGGCTGCCAGGCAATCCGGAGATGTCGGGGTATTTGACGGCGTTATTGGCAGGTTGCCGGATCTGGACCCCGGAGACGAAACCGCGGGTCCATTGTCGGCCAGCATGTTACAGGATCTTCTGGATTGCCCGTTTTACTTTTTCATGAATCATGTGCTTGGACTGGAACCTTTTCAAGAGTACGAGCCGGATCCGACGAAATGGTTGGATCCCGCCGCCCGGGGCCAGCTTATGCACTCTTTCTTCAAGGAGGCCGTGGAACATGTAAAAAAAAGCCGGGATGTTTCAGACGAAGATATTGTTTCAAATGTCCTTGAGCCTCTTATTGAAGAGTACAAACAATTATACCCGGTGTTGGACATACGGATTTTCGAAAGAGAGAGAGCAAGTCTCGAAGACTTGGCATATGCCTTTTTATTCGAAGAACGAATTCGAGGGACCGGCGAACCGTTGTTCATGGAGGTTGCCGTTGGATTGTCGCCGGATTCGAAAGGAACGCCGTTGGACAGCAGGGAGCCCGTGACATTGAATGTCAAAGGGGAGATATCGGCAAAATTCAGGGCCAGGATAGACAGGATCGACCGGGTAACAGGCAACGGCGGGTATTTCGAGGTATGGGATTACAAGACCGGCGGTGTTCCCTCCGGGGCAGCGCAAAAACCCTTTAAGAAAGGAAAATTGCTACAAGGATTGATATATGTATTGGTTGCCGAACATGCTCTCAAGAAACACTTTTCAAAAAACGCCAGGGTAAGAGCCTTTGGTTTTCTCTATACAGGAGCCAGGGATTTCGGCTTGAGAATCGAATGGCCGAGGCAATGTTTAGTGGATGGAGAAAAACTGCTGTGTCGGTTACTGGAAATGATCAGAAAAGGCTGTTTTCCGATCCCCCCGGACCAGAAGGAAAAGGCATGGATGAAGCAATTCGCCGACATAAGTGAATATGCGGATATTTCAGGTGTTGCATCCTTTAAGACAAAAGAGGCTGCCAAAAATCGCTATGGCGCCATTGAGCCGTACATCGATGTTCTGGAATTCGAGTAGAGCACCTTGCAGGGAGTAACCTATCATGCAGAAACCAATCCTACCTGATCAAGACCAGCGGGACCGGGCATTACGCGACCTGGACAAGTGTTTCATGGTCGAGGCTGCTGCAGGAACCGGAAAGACCACTTTGATGTCCGGCAGGATGGTGAACCTCCTGGATGCGGACAAGTGCCGGCCTGAGACCCTGGCGGCCGTCACTTTTACAAGGAAGGCGGCGGCGGAATTGAAGCTGCGCTTTTTTTCAATGGTGGAAGAACGTTTGGCCGGCAAGAATGCATCCAAATACTTGAGACAGTATGCCGGCAGGATCAACTCGGTATTCATAGGCACGATCCATTCTTTTTGCGCCGGGCTGCTTCGCGAGAGACCTGTTGAGGCTGGCATAGATCCATCTTTCAGGGAAATCGAACCTGACGAAGATGTCGAGCTTAGGAAAGGCGTGTTCAGGCATAGGGTGGCGGAACTGGTGCTCGACAAGGATTTGATTGTGGACAGGCTTTTACGTTTGGCTGTCGAGCCGCTGGGGCTGGAAAGCGCATTCATCGATTTCACCAATTATCCGGATGTTGAAGAGTGGCCGGGCCGCATTGAAGACAAAGCCGTGGACACAAAAATCCTGTCATCTGCGATCCAGGGCTTCATCGACAGGGTAGAGACAATAAAGGCCCTGCTTCCAAGGGAACAGGATGCGGATGAATTCGGCAAGACATTATGGTTCATGTTGCGGAGGTGGAGGCAGATTCGGCAGCGAAACAGGCAAGAAGACCTGGTGACACTGGCCGGGTTTGCACAGGTTCTTTCCGGGCGAAAGAAGGTAATTCAGAAAAAATGGGCCGATCCTTCAAATTCGGAAAGCAGGCAATTCGTAAATGAAGAATATGAATCGTTCGAGAAGTTCCAGGAAGATGTGATTCTGCCGTGGTTGGCGGAATTGCGAGCCGTCCGTTACGGTCCGATAATGGATTTATTCAAGGACATCAAGGAGCATTACGAACAAGAGAAATCAATGCTCGGTGTGCTGAACTACCAGGACCTGTTGATGAAGGCCGGGTTGCTGCTCAAGGAACGGCCTGAAGTCAGGATATACTTCCAAAAACGATTCACCCATGTCCTTGTGGATGAATTTCAGGATACGGATCCGCTCCAAGCCGGAATGTTGATGCTTCTTACGTCGCAAGACCCGAATCAAAAAGATTTTTTTTCGTGCGTTCCAAGGCCGGGATCTTTGTTTTTGGTCGGAGATCCGAAACAGTCCATATATCGGTTCAGACGCGCTGATATCGTAACCTATAACTCTGTACAAAGGGCGTTGGTCGATGCCGGCGGCGAAGTGTTGTACCTGTCGTGTAACTTCAGAAGCGCCTCGAATATCATAAGTTGGGTGAACCGGGTTTTCGATAAAGTCTTTCCAGGGGAGCCACAGGATTACTCTCCCAGGAATGTTCCCCTTTCAGTGCCGCCCGGCAAGGAACCAGGCAAACGAATATTCGATCCCGGAGTATATGCATTGGAGATCCCATATATTCCACGATCCCATGGATACGAGGAAAAGAAGAGGGAGATGGAAGCGGATGCAATAGCATCCATAATAAGGGACAAGCTCGATTCAGTTCCAGGTGCATCCCCTGATGACTTCATGATCATAACCTTCAAAAAGAAAAGCCTGGATAAGTATGCACAAAGTTTGGAGCGGTTGCAAGTTCCGTACAAGGTCTTCGGCGGCAGGGGGATGTTCGAACTCGAAGAATTGAAGATGCTCAAGCTCCTTACCAGGGTTGCCCTGAATCCGGACGATGGATTTGCCCTGGCCCTGTTGTTACGGAGCAATCTTTTCGGATTCAGCGACCTTGATCTTTATGAAATCAAGAAATCAGGATCTGTTTTCGACTACAGGGTCTCTCCTGCACCGGGTTTGAAATCCGAGCTGTCAAACAGACTTGTTTTTGTCTTTGACATGCTGAAAAAATTTTCCGGATGGCTGGAACACTTGTCTCCTGCAGTTGCCCTCGAGAACATGGTGCGTGAATTGGGCATGCTCGGTTATTGCTCCCTGAAAAAGGGTTCGGCTGATATGTGTATCGGCGGCATACTGCGTGCACTCGAGATTGTTCGTGATGCAGATAGGCACAATCTTGCGGGCGGAGGTGCCCTTGAAATTGTGGAGCACCTGTTTGAAGGTGATCAGGACTGCGATTCAATCACTTCACCTGAAGAACCGCGGGTGTCGATCATGAATCTCCACAAAGCAAAGGGATTGCAGGCAGAGGTGGTGTTTCTCGCAGGCCTTGACCTTGATAGAAAGGTTGATCCCGCCTTGCACGTGGACCGCTCAAGTGAAAGGATTCGCGGGTACATGCGAATTGAAGATGGAAGGACCGTGCTTTCGCATCCGGACCCGGATTTATGGAATAGGTTGCAGTATGAGGAACAATTGTTCCTTGAGGCGGAAAAAGACAGGCTTTTATATGTGGCCGGCACCAGGGCCAGACGGGCTTTGATTATTTCCAGGGCCAGGCTGAAGGCACCCGGAAGCTACAAGAAAACCTTTTGGAAATGCCTGGTTGAGGATTTGGCTGACCAGCCGGTAATCAAAAAAGTCCAGGCCCTTGGCCCGGGCAATGAGGAAGATACGAGGGAAGAGTTTGACAGTAAAAGTATAATCGAGGCAATGGGCCGTGTCCCGGATAAAAAGCAGGGATTAAAGAGGAAAACATACAGTGTGTTCGGGGCCAAGGAACTCGCGCTTTGGTCGGGGAATCTTGCGGCCGGACCGGATGGGCCGGGCACAAGAGGCCTTGACGAGGATGAACATGGTGTTGCATGGGGATCGGTAATCCACAGGATTTTGGAAGAAACGGTCAAAAATGCCGCCATGTCTCTTGACGATGCTGCATCGATTGCTTTGAAGGAGGAAGGCCTTGATCCGGGCCTTAAACGAGATGCGGTCTTGGTGGTGAAAAGGGTCCGGGACTCTGGTTTGTGGGATCGATTGAAAAAGAGCAGGACCAGGATGGCCGAGGTGCCTTTGTACATCAAGGGTTCGATAATCGGAAGAAGTGATGTTGACCTGGTACGTGGAGTGATCGACCTCGTGTTCGAAGAGGAAGACGGGTGGGTGGTCGTAGACTACAAGACCGATAAGGTCAGGAATGAGCGACACTTGGAAGAACTCAAGGATTATTATGGTCCACAACTGAAACTATATGCCAAGGCTCTTCAACAAGGCTTCGGGTTGAATGTAAAGGAATCGTTCCTGTTGTTTACGTCCGTGTCAAGGGGTGGGGAAAACCTGGTAGTGAATTTGGGTTTGCCGTAAAGTCCGGCCTGCAGCCGTCTTTGAACGAGCCCTTGCCCGGCGCAGCAGTATTCTGTTACCTTGCGATGCAGGAGCTTGATAGAACGGAAAAATGCCTTGCATGGGAAAGGGTCTGAAATGGGCAAGGAAACCGGACTTGATAATGAGAAACTCGTCCTGGTGGATGCAACCCACACTATTTATCGTACCTATCATGCAATCAGGGGTCTGCGAAGTTCTTCCGGCGCGCCTACTAATGCGATTTTCGGCTTTACCAGGATATTGATCAAGTTGATCAAGGAGCATGCTCCTTGCCACATAGGGCTGGTCTTTGATGCAAAGGGCCCCACATTCAGGCACAAAGAATATGCTGATTACAAGGCGCAGAGAAAGCCGCCCGACACCGAGATGGTCGAGCAGATTGAGCCCATCAAGGACATGGTCAGGGCCTTTGGCCTCCCAGTGCTGGAAAGATCGGGGTTCGAGGCGGATGACATTATTGGAACCCTGGCGGAAATAGGCAGGAAGAGGGGTATGGAAGTCCTGATCGTTGGTAGTGACAAGGACTTGATGCAGCTCGTGGGCGACCGGGTCAAGCAGTTCGATCCTGTAGAAGAAAAATTGTACGGGCCAAAGGAGGTTGAGGAAAAGTGGGGGGTGCCCCCGGGTAGGATTTCCGACCTCCTTGGTCTGGCCGGAGATTCTTCAGACAATATTCCGGGCGTGCCCGGTATCGGGCCCAAGACCGCGGCGGACCTGATAAAGCGGCTCGGCACCATCGAAGACGTTATTGTCGGTGCAGGCTCGATAAAGCCGCATAAAAAGGTGTACGACAAGATAAAGCAGAATTCGGAAAAGGCAAGGTTGTCCAAGCGTCTTGCTGTTATCAGGAGAGACGTGCCGATGGAGGGCTTCGGCCTGGATGATCTTTTTTACAAGGAGTTCGATCCGAGACAAGTTCGAGCCGAGTTGGAAAAATGGGATCTCAAGACACTTGCAACAGAGTTGGCGCCAAGGACCGGCCTGAATAGGGCTGGTTACAGGCTTGCCGGGAGGCTTGAAGATGTAAAGGAGTTCCTGGAAAAGTGTGCCGGCGCGGGATTGGTTTCATTTGATTTCGAGACTACTTCCAAGACCCCGACAAAGGCCGAGGTAGTTGGAATAGCCTTGGCAAGATGGCTTGGCAAGGAGCATGAACCGGATTCCTTGGTCGAGGCTCTTTACGTACCGGTTGGGCACAGGTCTCTTGGTGCGACAAATCTCGATACGGCACAAGTGTTCGAGATACTGAAACCGGTGATAGAAAGCCCTGAAATTGTTAAGATTGGACAAAACCTGAAGTACGAAGAGGTGATTCTGCTCGGGGGGATACCTGCGGATAAAACGCGGGCAGGGAAAAGATTGGAAATCGATCTATGCGATCCCATAGAAGACACGATGTTGATGAGCTACCTCCTGAATCCCGGTAAACCAAGGCATTCTCTCGATGCCATAGCCAGGGACAGGTTGTCACATGACACAATCAAGTATTCCGATGTCGCTGGCAAGGGTACCAAGCAGATATCCTTTGCCGAGGTCGATCTGGGCAAGGCTGTGGAATATGCCTGTGAGGATGCGCATGTTGCCCTTGCTGCAAGGGAAGAACTGGCACCATTGTTGAAAGAGTCGGGGTTGTTCGATTTATACAAAAACCTTGAAATACCGCTTGTCCACGTCCTTGCATCGATGGAACGAACAGGAGTGCTCGTGGACAGGAATGTGCTTGATTCCCTTTCAAAGGAATTGGCGCAAAAAGCAAGAATCTTATTGGAGACGTGCAGGCAGGCTGCAGGAGATCCCGGTTTCAACCCGAATTCGCCAAAGCAACTGGGTCACATTTTGTTCGACAAGCTGAAGTTCCCTGTAATCAAACGGACGAAGACGGGGCCGTCCACGGCCCAGCCGGTCCTGGAAGAGCTGGCCGGCAAAATCGGTGATCACCCTTTGCTTTCAGGCGTTCTTGGCTACAGGCAGATTACCAAGCTCAAGAACACGTACGTGGACGCGCTTGTCGGCCTGATGGATGAGAACGGCAGGATACATACGAGCTATAATCAACACGTGACATCCACGGGCAGGCTTTCTTCCTCGGACCCAAATTTGCAGAATATCCCTGTGCGGGGAGAAGAGGGGAAAAAGATAAGGGCCGCATTTGTAGCTCCAAAAGGCAAGGTCCTGTTGTCTGCGGATTACTCACAGGTCGAATTGCGTATCTTGGCTCACCTGTCGGAAGATCCTACGTTGAGACAGGCCTTTGAGAACGGCGAGGACATACATTCAAGGACAGCCGCAGAGGTTTTCGGAGTAAAACAGGAGGAAATAACACCCGAGCAGCGCCGGCAGGCAAAGACAGTCAATTTCGGCGTGGTCTACGGGCAATCAGCCTTTGGACTGGCCAAGGAACTCGGCATATCAAGGGAACAAGCCAAGCATTTTATCGATACCTATTTTGCCAGGTACCCGGGAGTCAGGAATTTCTGGGAGAAGACCCTTGCAAAGGCCGGGAAAGAGGGCTTTGTCACGACTATCATGGGCAGGAAACGTTATTTACCCGAGCTGAAAAGTAAAAACGGTGCAGAAAGATCTGCTGCAGAAAGGGCTGCCATCAATACACCGATTCAAGGTTCGGCTGCAGACCTGATAAAAGCAGGTATGATCAACTTGTGGCAAAGGCAAAAAGAAGGAGATCTTCAGGGCATATCAATGATACTGCAAGTCCACGATGAGTTGGTATTCGAAGTTCCTGAAAACCTATTGGAACATGCATCCTCTGTGATAAAGTCGGAAATGGAGAACGTGCTCGATCTCCTGGTTCCCCTGGTGGTCGATATCGGCTATGGGAGGAACTGGGCAGAGGCACATTGATCATTAGGAAGTCGATTGTTGGTGATTAATCTTCCTCCTGCCGGGATACCGGACAGGGCAACACTACGGCAGGACAGGGAGGGGGCATGGAAGAAGACAAGGGAAGCGTAAATTCCAAGGACTGTTCTTCGAGGCTCAAGCAGGCGGAAGCTAGACTTGAGGCCATGCAGGCAATCGGCATGGCATTGGCATCCACCTTGGAACTCGACAAGGTCATGGAGATCGTCATGGACCAGGTCACAAAGCTCCTGTATGCAGACAGGAGCAGCCTGTACCTGGTGGACGAGGACAGGGGAGAACTCTGGTCCATGGTAGCCCAGGGCGGTAACATGGAGGAAATCCGGTTACCCCTGGACAAAGGAGTGGCCGGATGGGTGGCTGCCAATGGAAAAACCGTCAACCTGGTGGACGCGTACAAGGACCAGCGCTTTGATCCCGAGATCGACAGCCGGACCGGGTACAAGACTATTTCAATGCTTTGCATGCCTGTAAGGAATCCTGAATCAAGGATAATCGGCGTGGTCCAGGTGCTGAACAAGAAGGGAGGAAGATTTACAGTAGGTGACGAAAAGCTACTCCAGGCACTGGCATCCCAGGCGGCGGTTTCAATCGAGAATTCCAGGCTGTATCTCCAGGTCGTCAACAGGAACATGGAGCTGGACGAGGCCAGGATGCAGCTTGAAAAGAGAGTAAAAGAGCTGAACCTCCTGTACGAACTGGAGAAAAAGGTGTCCACGGCCGGGGACCTGTCCTCATTACTGGATCAGGTGCTGGCAAAGGCAATGGAGGTAGTGGGAGCCGAGGCAGGTTCCATTCTGCTGAAAGAGGGAGACAAGGGCGAGCTGTATTTCAAGACCGCCCTTGGAGAGAAGAAAGATGCAATAAAGCGAATCAAGCTGCCCATGGAGAAGGGCGTGGCCGGCTTTGTGGCACGGACCGGCCAGGCCAGGATAGCAAACGACTTGCATAACGATCCCTTGTTTGCGTCCGACATTGCGGAAAAGATATCCTATGAAACAAGGAATATTATTTGCGTACCCCTTGGTGAGAGGGAACAACCGCTTGGCGCCCTGGAACTGTTGAACAAAGATGACAGAGGAAGTGGAACGAATTTCGACGAAGATGACATGCGGTTGCTGACCCTTGTCGCAGGTCAGACCGCAAGGGCCATTGTAATCGAGAGAGAGGCGGAAGAGGCAAGGAGAGCAGACAGGCTGTCCACCATAGGCAGGATGCTTGCCGGCGTCATGCACGATTTCAAGACTCCCATGACCATAATCTCGGGTTATGCACAGATGTTGGCCCAGGTGGGGGATGATGCCACGCGTGACGAATATGCCTCCACCATTGTCAGACAAGTTGATGTGATCAACAAGATGATACAAGAGATGCTGTCCTATGCCAGGGGAGAGAGCGAGGTCCTGCTGCACAGGGTTCATCTTGACAGGTTTTTCGATGAGATGCAGAGGATGCTCATGCCACAGTTCCAGGAAAAGGGAATCGATCTGGAAGTGGATCTCAAATACTCGGGAAGTGCCAGGCTTGACGAGGACAAGCTTCGAAGACTGGTGCAGAATATAGCCAGGAACGCATATGATGCGCTCGAAAAGGGCGGGATATTCAGGATCGAGGTCGACCTGGATGAAAGTTCGAACCAGGTATTGCTGTACTTTGAAGACAATGGACCTGGAATAGCGCCTGAAATTCGTGACAAGGTGTTCGAATCGTTTGCCACTCACGGTAAAAAGGGTGGTACTGGTCTTGGCCTGGCCATAGCAAAGAAGTTCGTCTTGGATCACGGAGGGGAAATTTCTTTTACTACAAAGGAGAAGCAAGGCACTAGATTCCTCGTGAAATTGCCCAGGGGAGAGTGATACGCCCTGTGCCGGACTTTCCGGCTATCGGTAACTGCCTGCCTGTGAAGCCCTCTCCCGCCCTCTCCCCACCCAGGTTGATTTTCAGGGTGCCTAAAATATGCTGTTATTTCATGAAGAATATGGGCGGTTCGCGAACCGCCCATGCGAGATCAAATCCGAACAATTTGTTTTTTTATCTCCTGGACCAGGCCGGCTTTCCACCGCCCTCACCCCCTTTTGTCCCCCTCTCCCGCAAAGCGGGCGAGGGGGATCTTTTGGTACCAATAATTCCAGGGGCATTGCCCCATAAGCGCTAAATTGTTTTAAAATCATTATTTATAAATAAAGTAGTGTGATAACTGTGAGTTACGTTTACGAGGACGTTCAGAA
>JAADFL010000174.1 GCA_013152945.1 Deltaproteobacteria bacterium
AGGTAGAAGCTGACGTATGGGAGTTGTGTGACAAATATCCGGATAAATACTCGTTGCTGCTCACAGACCCGAGTGGCGAGCCTGTTGAACTTCCGGGCCGCCTTCTGCGTGAGTTGCGGGACAGCAGACGGTTAACTATTTACCCGGCGAAGTATCGTTTGGTGCTTGATAATGACAAAGGAGGTTCACAATGATTGAGAGAAAGCTAAGCCCATCAACACAACGCTATCGAGCCCATCCTGTTCACACAACGCTCAACCAGTGGCGTAAAAAACTTCCTGCTGAGCGGCCAGCTAATTTTAGTGATTTGCCTCCTGATCCTAAGAATGCCTACGTGCGTTTGCGTTGGGTTCTTCGGGACCTCAAGGCCAGACTCGACAAACTGAACCCGATGTTAGCTCAAACAAATGTTCTTAACAACATCAATCAACGTCTGTCACAACTACAGAATCATTGGACCCAATACCTGAGTAATCCAACCGGCCAATGGCAAGAGCTCGAAAATTACACTGACGGCCTTGTCGATCATATTCGAATCCTTCCTTCGAGCAATGGGTCGCAGGCATCGGAGGAATGCCTGGAAGAACTACGCGCTGACATGAATGCCGCTATTGAAGAAGCGCAGACAGCCATCCGGGATATGCAGAGCACTGCAGGTGGAACTGAGAAAAAGTTCCAAGAAACAAACGAGCAACTCAAGAAGTTAGCGGCGGAGATTACTTCACAAAAAGCTCGCCTTGACCAAATGCTGATCCAGCATAACGAGGCTTTTACAAAGGCTCAACAGGAGCGGGCAACGCAGTTTACAAACACTGAACAAGAGCGCGTAACCAAATTCGGAGAAGCACAGGAGCAAAGAAAGAGTAAGTTTGATGCCATAGTCAATAAATTCGAGGAAACCAAGGAAGAAGTAATCAAGAAGCATCAGAAAGAACTGGCCAGCATCGAATCGGAGGGGAAGAAGAGATCGGATGAACTGTTGGTTTCGATAAACGATCAACTCGATAAAGCCGTCGAGATTGTTGGAACCATTGTCAAAACAACAATGAGCGGCAATTATCAGATCATTGCCAACAGAGAGTATAAGAACGCTTGGATTATGCGAGGAATTGCAGTTTCTGCATTTCTGGGAATGGGCGCGATGGTCATCTGGGCGGTCTCGTCAATGAAACTTGGCTCCAACGGAATCGACTGGAGTACTTTCGCCTTCAGAATATCTCTCGGTACCGCTTTTTTGATTCCTGGAATTTACTGCGCCAAGGAAGCATCGCGGCACTGGAATGCCGAGAAGCATAACCGTCGGATAGCCTTGGAGTTGGCAGCGTTAGATCCGTTCCTTGTAAAACTCGATGAGGCCAAGCGGAAAGAAATCATTGAGAAGAAAGCTGATGAGTATTTCGGGCAGAATGCTTCCCGATATGCAGAAGATGAAGTCCCCGCATTGAAAGATGTTTACTTGCGTGGTGACCAACTTTTTAAGTTTTTTGAGCGCATAGCCAAGATCATTCATGGTGGCGGGAAGTGATTATTATTTAGTTGAGATGCTGTCTCTTTATACACATAGTTACGATTTTGAAAAGTGTGTAGACTCAATGGAGATTTTAAGACTATGACCCGGCGCAAAAAACTCATCGAGGTGGCTCTGCCGCTGAAGAAGATAAACGAGGAGTCTGCGAGGGAGAAATCCATCCGCCACGGACACCCGTCCACCCTGCATCTCTGGTGGGCGCGGCGGCCTCTGGCCGCCTGCCGGGCTGTGCTTTTCGCACAACTGGTGGATGATCCTTCCAGCGATCCGGCGTATCTCCGGCCCGACGGAAGTGTTGATGAAGACAGGGCCGGAATCAAACGGGCCGAGCTCTTCAACCTGATCGAGGAACTGGTCAGATGGGAAAACTCCGATAACCCGGATGTGATCAACCGGGCCAGGGCGGAGATCGCCCGTTGTGTCGCTTCACGCAAGATCGAACTGGGCGAATTAAAGAAAGAAACCATCATTTACGGGCGCGGGGAGGGCAAGGAGCATCCTGACGGCCCGCTTCCAAATGACGGCCGTTATACCGCATGGCAGGTCAATTGCCGTCTCGCCCCTGCTGAAGCCGTGAACCATTTTTTGGAAAGATACGCGCCCCCGGTGCTCGATCCCTTTGCCGGGGGCGGCTCAATCCCTTTGGAAGCGCAACGCCTTGGTCTGCGCGCCCACGCCTCGGACCTTAATCCGGTCCCGGTGTTGATCAACAAGGCGCTGATCGAGATTCCGCCGAAGTTTGCGGGACTGCCACCGGTCAATCCTGAGTGGCAGAAGAAAAGCCGGGAGGAAAAAACCCTGCAATCGTCATGGCAGGGAGCGCGTGGGCTGGCCGAGGACGTGCGCTGGTATGGCCGGTGGATGCGCGACGAAGCGGAAAAACGGATCGGCCACCTCTATCCCAAGGTGAAGATTACTCAAGAGATGGTGGACGACGGCCGCCCGGAGGACCTGAAACCCTATCTCGGTCAGGAACTCACCGTCATTGCCTGGCTGTGGGCACGGACGGTGGCCAGCCCCGATCCCTCCGTGGGCGGTAACCACGTGCCGCTGGTGCGCTCTTTCTGGCTGAGCAAGAAGAAAGGCAAGGAAACCTATGTCCAGCCGGTGGTGGACAGAAAGAAAGGAACGTATGAATTCAAGGTCAGGGTTGGGAAACCCGCAGACGGGTTTGATCCGGACAAGGGGACGAAACTTTCCCGAGGCGCAAGTTTTCAGTGCATTATAAGCGGTTCCCCCATGGAAAAATCTTATATTCGTAACGAATTTCAGGAACATCGAAACTCGGACACATTGCTTGCAATCGTTTGCGAAGGTTCAAGTGGACGGGTTTATCTGTCGCCAACAAGTGAGCAGGAAGAACTGGCACGTATTCCCGAACCGGATAATCCACCACAGGAAACAATGCCCACTGATTGTAAGGATATAGTGAGTGGTCGAGGTTATGGAATTACAAAATGGAGTCAGCTCTTCACCCCCCGCCAACTTACGGCCCTCACGACCTTTTCCGACCTGGTGAAGGAGGCGCGGCAGAAGGTGCTGGAGGATGCCAAAAAGGCCGGCACCCTGCCGGATGACGACCGCCCCCTGCACGAAGGCGGAGGCGGTCCGCAAGCCTACGCCGACGCCGTGGCTACGTATCTGGGGTTTGCTGTGGATAAGTCTGCTGACTATTGGTCGAGTTTGTGTAGTTGGCATAACTCCGGCGAAAAAATGCGGAACACATTCGGACGTCAGGCGATTCCTATGGTCTGGGATTTTGCAGAATGCAATCCTTACAGCGATTCAACAGGCAACTGGATGGCGAATATTGAATGGTGTGTACGGGTACTGAGATCGTTAAATCTCCAAACGCTCGGTAGCGGGAACCAATTCGATGCGACCAGTCCAACTACTTACCAATCCACTCCCATAATCTCCACCGATCCACCTTACTACGACAACATCGGCTACGCCGACCTGAGCGATTTCTTCTATGTCTGGCTGCGGCGCAGCCTGCGGGAGGTTTATCCAGATCTTCTCTCCACCATGCTGACCCCTAAAGCGGATGAACTGATCGCATCGCCCTACCGCCATAACGGCGACAACAGGAAGGCGGCGGAATTTTTCGAGACCGGCCTGGGGCGGGCCATCAGACGTTGGCGGGAGCACGGCCACACCGACTATCCGACCACGATCTTCTACGCCTTCAAGCAGGCGGAGACCGATACATCAGGCACAGCATCCACCGGCTGGGAGACTTTCCTGACCGGGGTGATCGAGGCCGGGTTTACCATCACCGCCACCTGGCCCATGCGGACGGAACTGGGTAACCGCATGGTGGGAATGGGCACCAACGCCCTTGCCTCCTCCGTCCTGCTCGCCTGCGTACCCCGCGAGGCGAGCGCTCCGCTGGCCACCCGCCGGGAGTTCGTCACCGCGCTGAAAAAAGAGCTGGGTGATGCATTGCGCCTGCTGCAATCAGGCAGCATCGCGCCGGTGGATCTGGCCCAGGCCGCCATCGGCCCGGGCATGGCCATCTTCAGCCGTTACGCAAAGGTCGTGGAGTCGGACGGCTCGCCCATGACCGTGCGCACGGCCCTGACCCTGATCAACCAGGTGCTCGACGAAGTGCTGGCCGAACAGGAAGGCGAGTTCAACAGCGACACCCGCTGGGCCGTGGCGTGGTTCGAGCAGTTCGGCATGGAAGAGGGGCCTTTCGGCGTGGCGGAGACACTCTCCAAGGCCAAAAACACCTCTGTGCAGGGGTTGATAGAGGCTGGAGTGGTGACCTCGCGTGGTGGCAAAGTACAGCTTCGTGGTCGGGATGAATTAACCGATGACTGGGATCCGGCGACTGATGAGCGTCTTACAGAGTGGGAGGCGGTGCAGTACCTGATTCGTGCGCTGTACAGGCAGGGAGAGACCGGGGCAGCCGATCTGCTCAGGAAACTGGGCAGTGACTACGGCGAACGGGCCCGCGACCTGGCGTACCGGCTGTATGCCATCTGTGAACGTAAGGGATGGTCAAGCGAGGCGCTGGCGTATAACAGTTTGGTCATTGCCTGGCCGGAGATCAGCAGATTGGCAACTGCCGGAGCCGATATGCAGAAGCAAGAAAATATTTTTGAATAAATTTGCAGCTTTTACGTATACTTAAATACAACTCTACTGTATGAAAGGAGCAATCATGCATGACAACAATCAGTCCAAGTTCACAAGTCCTAACATAGCAAAAGAGATGAAAAAGAAATTCGGCAACCAGGCAGAGACGGTTACGGTAACAATGAAATACCGGAAGCAGGTCGGGGCTTTCGTCAAAAAAATAGAAAAGGCTCATAAGAAAGCAGGAAAAAGCAAACTACTTTTCACCTGAGGATGGATTTCTGTTATGAACCGCCATCGACTGGTTACGGCAAAAAACATAGTGGTCTATCCTGCAGCAGCTCCTTTTTCGAGTTTCAGTTTCGTCGAGTCAGAGTTTAATGGTATCAATTCAGTACGCAGATGTTTCTCACTGGCGAGATCGCTGGGAATGCAGACTGTTACGCTGGAAGAAATACCGGAAAAGGGTATTATTGCTGACGAAAATGATGAAATCTCACGATATTTCCGGGACTATGAATGCGGAGGAGTAATAAGACTTGGTTTCTGGACAAAATCTTTCAGAAGTGACAAGCGGATTCACCAATTGTCGGGGAGAGACCTGATCGGTTATGCAATCCTCAAACGTGATATTATTGAATCGGAGGCTTATGACCGTTGGCATGTATTTGAAGCCGTATTCAAAAAATACCCACATCCACACAACTGTATCCCTGCTCCGACGGTCTTCAAGGTTACTATCGGAGATAAGCATTGTTCTGTTCGCGGAGTTCTGTATTGCCAGCAAAACAGCCTCAATAAGGCCTGCGCTCATGTTGCACTGCGAAGTCTTCTTTCCAGACACCTGCCGGAAGGCGATATTACGTACCGTAAAATAAATGATCTTGCCGGAATCCACCCCGGGAATGGAAGAAAGCCCGGCGACGGTTTGAATGTAGTAGAGATCAGGAAGGTCCTGGAAGGGCTTGGAATAGGATTCAGGGATATCGACTATACGCTGGATGGTAGTCTGCGGGAAACGCATCCTTATCAGAAGTTTCTATATGCAGGAATTGAATCCGGAGCCGGGAGTCTGTTGGGTTTTCATTTTAGCGGTCCTGTTGTTTCTTCTCGGGAACCTCCCCGGCATATTATTCCTTTTTTTGGTCATACATTCAACAAAGATACATGGGTCCCTGATGCCGAGTTGAGTTACTTCAATGTCGGCGGAGGCGTTGGATATGTTCCAAGTGAGAACTGGACAAGCAGTTTCATAGGGCATGATGATAATTTCGGATCAAATTATTGTGTTCCAAGATTGTATGTCTCTCAAGAACAGGCGGACTATGTTGTTGAATTGTTGAACAAAGATGTGCAATATAGTGGTGTGCAGGCTGAAGCTGTTACTTTGAATTTTATATATTCCCTGCAACCATTTCTTGCAAAATCATCCCGTAAAAATAATTGGAATAAAAGGTTGGTTGCGTTCATTAAGACTAAGAAAATTGTACTTCGGGCAATATTCATTCCGAAATCGACTTATCTCAAACAGTTGAAATCTAAGGCCGATTGGGACGGGAAGAGAGAAGACAAAGATATTGTGGGGTTGTTGGAAAACCTGTTGCCGGACAATATGTGGGTGGTGGAAATTTCCCTGCCTCAACTATTTCCCGCTAACGAAAGAAAAATCGGTGAAGTTTTATTAAATCCCTATGTGCCTGTGGATGCTGAACCTGATGTGGACTTCAAACTTTTTCTCATGGCAAGATTGCCCGGCCAGTATTTTTTCCTGAACTCTTTGAGAACCACAACACCGGATTTCCTGAGAATCAGCAGTACAATACAATCGCATATGCCCTTGATAAGGCATGCACGTTAGATGGGAGAAGCAGGGTGGCAAAGACGAATCATGCAAGAGTAGGCGAGGCGCTGGATCTTCTGAACGAAGGATTACGTCCGTTTGTGGAGCGTGAGTTCCGCGCGAAGTACAAAGACAGATGGAGAGACGAGGCTGCAAGGTTTTTCCCTGTCATCTCTTACGAGGAAATAAACTGGGATACGGCCGCCATCCTTAAATTGATGTGGGATGCGTGGAATGAAGTATTCCGGCATCCACTGGGACATGCCGAGCGCTCCCTCGTCAGTGAGTTGCGTGAAGTACGCAACAAGTGGGCTCACCAGGAACCGTTCTCAAGCGATGATGCTTATCGTGCCCTGGACAGTATGGGCCGTCTGCTGACTGCTGTTTCTGCGCCCCAGGCCAAAGAGATCGAAAACCGTAAGATGGCACTGCTGCGTGTACGGTTCGACGAACAGCGCCGTAATGAAATGCGGAAAAACTCCTTCCGGCCTGTTGAAGGGAGCCCGCAGTGCGGCCTTAAACCCTGGCGCGAAGTTGTCACTCCACATAAAGACGTGGCCGGCGGCAAATATCAGCAGGCGGAATTTGCAGCCGATCTCTGGCAGGTCTATCTGGGGGAGGCAGCCTCGGAATACCAGCATCCGACGGAATTCTTTCGCCGCACGTTTATTACTGAAGGACTGGGAAAACTGCTGAGCAACGCCGTCCGCCGCCTTGGGGGTAAGGGTGGAGACCCTGTGGTTGAACTGCAGACCAATTTCGGTGGCGGCAAAACACACAGCATGCTGGCCCTGTATCATCTGTTTTCCGGCACACCGGCGGCGGAGCTGCCCGGCTCGGAGCATGTTCTCAAAGAGGCGGAATGTAATATCCCCGCTCACGTGAACAGGGCTGTGGTGGTCGGCACGAAAATTTCGCCGGGCAGCCCGACCAGAAAGGATGACGGCACGGTTGTGCGGACTATCTGGGGCGAAATCGCCTGGCAATTGGGCGGCAGGGAAGGCTATGAAATGGTGCGGGAAGATGACGAGAATGCCACCAACCCGGGTGACCGGCTTAAAGAGCTGTTCAATCGTTTCTCCCCATGCCTGATCCTTATCGACGAATGGGTGGCTTACGCCCGGCAATTGCATGAAGGCAGCGACCTGCCGGCAGGGTCGTTCGATACGCAATTCACCTTTGCCCAGACCCTGAGCGAGTCTGCCAAAACGGCGAAGGATACGTTGCTGGTCGTGAGCATCCCCGCCTCGGACAATGAGATCGGTGGAGACTGGGGCCAAAGGGCGTTGTCGCGTCTGAAAAACGCCATCGGCCGGGTGGAGTCGAGCTGGCGTCCGGCAAGTCCGGATGAGGGGTTTGAGATTGTCCGGCGGCGCCTGTTCGAGCCGATTACGGACAAGCAAGGCTTTGTCGCCCGTGACGCGGTGGCGCGTGCGTTCGTGGAAATGTATGGAACGCAACACAATGAATTCCCGTCGGAATGCCGGGAGGCGGAATACGAACGACGCATCAAGATGGCCTATCCCATCCACCCGGAGTTGTTTGATCGGCTTTACAACGACTGGTCAACCCTTGATAAATTTCAGCGAACAAGAGGAGTGCTCCGGCTGATGGCCGCGGTAATCCATTCATTGTGGGAGCGACAGGACGGTAATCTGCTGATCATGCCTGCAACGGTCCCCATTGATGACCCGGCCGTGCAATTTGAATTGACGCGCTATCTGGACGACCAGTGGACTCCGGTTATCGCCAAAGACGTGGACGGCGAACATTCTTTGCCGCTCTCTCTCGACAGAGCGGTACCCAACCTCGGACGGTACTCTGCCTGCCGCCGTGTGGCCAGGACCATCTATATCGGTTCCGCTCCGACGCAGCGGGCTGCCAACCGCGGCATTGACGACCGTCAGGTCAAGCTCGGATGTGTCCAGCCCGGTGAAACGGTGGCGACATTCGGCGACGCCCTGCGGCGGTTGACGGATCGGGCAACCTATTTGTATGTCGACGGCCGCAGGTACTGGTACTCAACGCAGCCGACCGTGACCCGTCTGGCCGAAGATCGGGCCGCCCAGCTTCACGAACATGATGTGCTGGACGAAATTGTCCGCAGATTGCGGAGAGAGGCGAGGAGCCGGGGCGATTTTCATCGGGTGCATGCATGCTCGGGCGGTAGCGATATTCCCGACGAGCGCGAAGCACGCCTGGTCATTCTCGGCCCTGAACATCCACACAGCAAGGGGCAACATGACAGCCCGGCGAGGATTGAAGCTCAAACCATTCTGGACAACCGTGGTAACAGTCCGCGCAATTACAAAAACACGCTTGTTTTTCTGGCCGGAGATGCAATCCGCCTGAAGGAACTCCAAACGGCAATCCGTCAGTATCTTGCGTGGAATTCCATCTGTGATGAAAGAGAACAACTGAACCTTGATCCGTTTCAGTCCAGACAGGCCGACACGAAACGCAGGAATGCAGATGACACGGTCAATGCCCGAATTCCCGAAACCTGGCAGTGGTTACTTGTTCCCGGACAACCTGAACCTCAAGGCGCGCCGGATTGGACGGAGATCCGCCTGCAGGGCACCGACTCGCTTGCTTTAAGGGCCGGTAAGAAACTGAAAAATGAGGAGATGCTTCTCGTTCAGATGGGAGGTATCCGTCTCCGCCTGGAACTGGATCGCGTGCCTTTATGGCGCGGCGATGATGTGGCGGTGAAACAACTCATCAAGGACTTTGCAACGTACCTGTACCTTCCCCGCCTTCGTGATCCGGACATTCTTTTGGCGGCGATCCGTGAAGGTGTAGCCTTGCTTACATGGGAAACAGATACGTTTGCATATGCCCAGGGCAGGGATGAAGAATCCGGCCGATATTTAGGACTCGAAGCGGCAAGACTCATCAATCCCGGGGCTGATGGAGACGCGCTTCTGGTCAGGCCGGACGTGGCTGCGCGGCAAATCCGAGAACAAGCCGCCCGCCGGCAAACATCCGCCGCTGCAGGAGGGGAGACAACATCTCCCGGACAACCGGCTGAATCTGATTTTCCCCTGGACAGCGGGGTGCAGGGCGCAGTGCAGCGGGGAGACGGTGGTGCCACCTCCGTAACGCCCGTATACCGCCGGTTTTATGGATCAGTAAAGCTGGATTCTCTCCGCGTCGGCCGTGATGCCGCGCGTATCGCCGATGAGGTGATTCAGCATTTAACCAAACTTGTTGGCGCGGAGGTCGAGATAACGCTTGAGATTCAGGCGCGGTTGCCGGACGGTGCCTCCGACAAGACCGTTCGTGATGTGACGGAAAACTGCCGGACCCTTCGCTTCGACTCCTTCGGCTTTGAGGAGGAGTAAACTTGTTGCTTTGGATAAATTGGAAACACTGCAAAACGTTCCTGAGACATGACAGAGAAAGGGATTTAATGAAAAGCGAGACAGGAAAATCAAGATGTACCGATTGAGGAAAAGGATACCCTTGTGCGAAAGATAACCAACCCGAAGAAACCCTTGTCCCGTCGAGAGGCATCGATACTCTCGCCGCTTCGTTATCCAGGAGCGAAGAGACGTCTGGCGGGTTATGTCGCTGAGGTTCTTCGGTTGAATTCTCTTCGGCCCAAACTTTTTGTTGAACCATTTGCTGGTGGGGCAAGTGTATCCTTGCAGCTCCTGAACGATGATCTTGTGGAAGCGGTTGCGCTTGGCGAAAAGGACCCCTTGGTAACGAGTTTTTGGAAGATCGTATTTAGTGATCCTGAATGGCTTATTGAGCGAATTGAATCTATTGAGGTAACTGTAGATAATTGGAAATACTTCAGAGCAAATTCATTTCGATCCAACAAAGATCGCGCTCTGGCGTGTATATTTTTAAATCGCACAAGTTTTTCAGGTATTCTTGCCTCTGGCTCAGGCCCAATCGGCGGATATTCCCAGAAGTCCCAGTATAAGATTGATTGCCGCTTCACCATTAGCACTATAGCCAAGCGTATACGGCAAGCGGCAAGATTGAAAGACAGAATACTATTCATTGATCGTGCCGACTGGAGGCATACATTGGAAAAAGTTGAGGGGATGGACTATGGCCCTCGGGAAGTGTTTTATTATCTCGATCCTCCTTTTTACCGCAAAGCACGACGTCTCTACAGGTTTTATTTCGAAGAGGATGATCACAACAACCTCTACAATGCTTTGATGAGCATCAAGCAACCTTGGCTTCTCAGTTATGATCCTGCCAAGCCGATTCTGGAGCTCTATTCTCATAATGGTCGTGGCCCTAAGCATGTAGACTTGCTTTATTCTGCAGCAGCCAACGGGAACAGAGTAAAATCTCAAGAACTCATCATTACCAATCTTCCTTATCTGCCTAAAGAAACTAGGCTATGGCGATCAAGTGAGGAGTGGCGGCAGCCTGTTAGTAAGACGTGCCCCAACGGCATGGCAAAGAAAAGAACCAAGATTAAGAGAAACGGAGACAGACATGGCTAATAACAGTTCGCTTGGGAATCGCATTGTTGCACGAGAGCTCATAATTCAGAGGCTCTTGGCACACTCCACTCTTGTCGGCGGCATTTACACTATGGGATACGATGAGTGTCTGGTGCTGACAAACGACCTTTGGAAAAAGCAGGCTGGCGGAATACCTCAACACTGCTTCTTGTTGGCTACTGCAATGATCCCAGGTGGAGCCCCTGAAGTTGAAGACGAAGAAATCATTCTTCTCCGTGTAGTTGGGCCAGCTGCTCTTCCTGCGGAAGCTGAATTGGTTCAGGTGCGAGAGCAGGCGATGCGCGAAATGGTAGTAACTCGAGGTCCTGAAGGTGCTGCGTCCTCCCCAGCCATTTTGGATGTTTTGACCAGAAACGAAATACAATTCTCAGGCATCAAGGCCAAGGTTCTTGGAACTTTCTATGATACTGATGTGAATGGTTCCCCACTGCTTGCTTTTGGTAGTGACGTAGAAACGTTTTACTCAGCAAGCAGATACAAAGTATACAAGCCCTTCGGTGACAGTCTTGCTATAGTTGCCAGTTACCCTGAAATAACAGAGCGTGAAGAGCTCGCACGCCAAGAACATGGCCAGAGACCTTCGCGAGTGCGAATTGGGTCCATACGTTACAGTTCCACAAAGCGCAGACGACCGATGACTGCGGGCAGGGAAGGCGATACTTCTGTTCCCGTCAAGGTGAATGTTGATGACTTTATTTCAATGAAGACAGCCGTTTTTGGTATGACGCGACTAGGCAAATCAAACACGATGAAAACCATCGCTACTGCCGTATTTCAGCATGCGGTGGAGACCAATCAGAACATAGGCCAGCTACTTTTTGATCCAGCTGGTGAATATGCCAATGTTAATGTTCAAGATCAGACCGCTCTTGCCCAAATTGGTGATCAGTATGTGACAATATTCCGCTTGGGTGCAACTGGCGACGAACCAGGTGTACGCTCCCTTTCGACAAATTTCTTTTCCGATAGCACGATTGAAGTCACTTGGTCGATAATTAGGTCGGGGCTATCTGCATGGATGACTTCTGGATATGTAGAGAGCTTTGTTTCGGCTGATGTGATCGGCCCTGAAGACGAAAGGACTGACAGGTCGGCCTATACACGCGCCCAGCGACGCAGATGTGCATTATATGCAACCTTGATTAAAGCAGGTTTTACACCTCCTGCCAGATTTAGTTCGAGGCTGGCAGTCAATAGAGACGTCCTAAATCTTATAAACCAAAATCTAACAGATTCACAAGCATCGCACTTTACAACAACTGGCCGTGGGACTCTTACTCTCAATACTCACAATATCCAGCTATTCTGGGACAGCTTGCTTGCTGCAAAGGATGCGAATGGTGGAAACCAGCATCTGGGCCGATGGATTGATAGTGGCTTAGATGCCATTCTTACCGTCTATCGTGGTTCAACGGGGAGAGGTTTTCGATTGCTGGAGCCACTTCGAGTATTTCATTCCGCAGCAAGAGATCAGGATTATGCCAGCGAGGTATTACAAGAACTCATCTCCGGAAAGATTGTTATCGTCGATCTCTCTTTGGGGTCAGAAAATGTTCTCCAGTTCTGCTCGGAACGTATAGTCAACCACATCCTTACAGAAGCATCAAGGCGCTTCGCTGCTGGAGAAGAGCCATACAAAATACAAATATTTATCGAAGAGGCACACCGGCTTTTCAATCGCGACAAAATGAAAGCTCCTTCAGAAGCAGACCCCTATGTTCGGCTTGCAAAAGAAGCTGCAAAGTTCAAGATTGGTCTGATATATGCGACGCAAGAGGTCAGTAGTGTAGATCCGCTCATTCTTTCAAACACTTCAAACTGGATAGTTACGCACTTAAACAACCGATCCGAGGTAAAGGAGCTGTCCAAGTACTATGATTTCCAGGATTTCGCAGAACTAACGTTGAAAGCTGAGGATGTAGGATTCGCCCGCATAAAGACACGCAGTGGGCGTTATATTATTCCCGTGCATATTGATTTATTTGATCGTTCCAAGATTGACGCTGCACGAAATGCGGCTTTGCGGACTCATCAAGACAGAACGCAAGAGACGATTGGAGATTAAGAAATGCCATACAAGAATCCATCAGGGAAATTAGAACGATCTCGAAGCACCGGGCATGTGCCCATTGTGGAGAATGAATTAGTCAAAGAAAAACTACGAAGTTTTCGAGTCTTTGCGCAGCAGCCTGACCCAGAGATCAACTCAGAACTTATTGTTAACTCCAATACATTGGGAACCTCTGGGGAACCCATTAGGTGGGTGATATCTTTCGACGGGTCCCCTCATGAAGTTGCTGCCCGTGAAGAATACCCGAGTACTCGGATTGGTTACATACAAGTTGCTGGGGTGCTGGTTCATTTGGAAGAATTGCTTGGTCAACAGAATGCTCATTTGGTTGATCCAGCGGTGATTCATGAAGCAACGCAAGAGGCATTACACTCTATGGTTCTTCCCGGATCAAATGTCTGTCGGCCTGACATGGCAACAGTAAAGGATTCCTGGCGAGCAGAAGTATACGATATCTTTCGTGACTATAGCGTAGAGGACATTCCTTTATTAGATATCTATATGCTGCTTGTCAGAAAAAGCGACAAGCAATCTCCACACGGAGGCGTCATAGTGGCGCGCTGTTCTGCAACGCCTGATTGCTCTGCAAGAGATATTGAAGTTCCAGTAGAGGGCGTCTATTGCCCTTCGTGTGGCGGCCGCATCTTCCCAACTGATGCACTGCGTATCCATGAAGAAGTTTCTGAGGAGCATGTGAATGCTACGGCCCTTGGAAGATTAATGACCGTTCTCGAACAAATAACAATGGTTGCATACCTACATTTTCTGTCTCAGCGACAAGCACGCATTGTAGGCTATGTGGGGTTTATTCTTGATGGTCCACTCGCACTTTTTGGTCCCCAAGCATGGTTGCATACAGCAATTTTGGCATTTATTCATGACCTGTATGACACGCTGTCCGACCAACGCCTGAGAATTCCTGTGATAGTAGGAATTGAAAAAGGTGGGCAGTTCGCAGAGCATGCAGCAGCAATAGACGGACGTATTCCACGTCAACATATTATGCCACTGTCGGATGATTACATTTACCAACACATATTGACATTTAGGTCTTCCTCTAATTCGGCTTTTGGTCGGGATACATATTATGGGCAAAAGTTCTTTTATAAAACAGCTCAAGGTCAAATGCTCACAATAACGATTCCGAAACCAGCGGGACCAGTCAACGACCCGTACGATCCCACGCATTACCCAATTCTGCCTGACACACTTGCCTTATTGGATCGTATTGGGACGAGCCTTTATAAGGATGCTGTCATTCCTGTAGCATTGGCGCATTCTTATGCTTCAATTCCTTTGCAAACTGGTTCAAATGTGTTGACGTTACTTTCGAGAGAGCTTTTGGGGCTTTGAATCATCGAGCGTTGCTATAAGAAAAAATATGAGCTTCCGCTTCCTGCGAAAAATCAAAATCGCACCAGGGGTGACCCTGAACTTGAGCAAGTCGGGTGGATCGCTCTCATCGCGTGGCCAGCGGATGCGATCCTGGCTTATCCGGAGCTGCTGAGCATTGCGGAGGGATACGCTTTGATTATCATGGATTAAACACAAACTGCTTTGTGTCTCACAAAAGCAGAAAAATGAGCCACAAAAACAGTTATGGCTCATTCATGAGCTGCAAAAAGCATTGAGTTGCATTAAACAGAAAATATGCGACTCAAACTTCGGGTTGCATCTGTGCAGTACAATCGGCTCTTTGTTGAGTTTTGCGCCTCCTTCTGCTTGACCTCTGCTGTTGGAATTCAAGAATCAGGACACCGCCCCCGGCGGATTCCGCGCG
>JAADFL010000175.1 GCA_013152945.1 Deltaproteobacteria bacterium
TTTTTTATTTGACTTTGCTGTAAAAATATGGTAATCGGTTGTTAATATTTACTTTTTCGGCGAAGACACGGAGGTGTTCGTCGTTATTAGAGTAGAGCAGGAGGTATTGCAGGATGCTGTCTTTCAAGGTAGGAGATAAAGCAGTTTACCCTGCCCATGGTGTGGGCGAGGTAGAGGGCATCGAGAGCAAAGACATCATGGGTTCAAAGGAAACATTCTATGTTTTGAGGATACTGGATAATGATATGAAGATCATGATTCCCACAAAGAATGTCGGGAATGTAGGCCTCCGGGAGGTAATATCGAAAAAAGAGGTCAACAAGGTATACAGGATTCTCGGCAAAAAGGACATTCAGATCGATCACTCTACCTGGAATAGAAGACATCGGGAATACATGGAAAAAATCAAGACCGGTTCTGTTTATGAAATAGCAGAGGTTTTGAGGGATCTATCCCTGCTGAAATTTGACAAGGATCTATCTTTTGGAGAGAGGAAATTGCTTGACATGGCGCGCACCCTTCTAATCAAGGAACTCTCCATTGCAACCGATTGCGAAGAAAGAACCGTTGAGGGCAAACTGGAGAGGATTTTCAACGCCTGAATCGTGTATTCACAAGACAGCTTCGTCAACTACCTGTTTCCCTTGTTTAAAAATAAGATTATTATGGCGCTGATTTTTTGACGGTTTTGGAGGTACGCAATCCATATACTCGATCAATCCAGCGGTGATATTGGCGGTCATGCCGGTGATAATACAATTACCTGGCTCATACTGGCCGCAGCCGGAGAAGGGAGGCGGGCAGGCAGTAGGCTTCCCAAGCAATTCTGGGATGTTCTCGGCAGGCCGTTGTTGGCAAGGGCTCTGGATCCGTGGATTGCAAACAGGTTTGTAAACGGCGTTATTGTTGTCACACCCTCTGAACACATGGAAAGGGCCAAGAGGATTATCCGGGATTGCCTTTTGGACGGCCTTGATGGTATCGAACTGAAGGTAGTGCAAGGAGGCTCGACCAGAGCGGAATCCGTATTAAACGGTCTTGACGCTTTGCCGCTCTCGTGTAAAGTGGTGGCCGTTCATGATGCGGCCCGGCCGTTCGTCAGCCCACATGCGATCGAGCGCGTAATAGCCGGGGCACGCAGGCATGGAGCGGCAATATTGGCTTTGCCTGTTTCAAATACGCTTAAGAGGCAGGCGGGCAAGCAAATGGAGGTAGGTTCGACCGTATCGAGGACAGGTCTGTGGGAGGCCCAGACACCGCAGGTGTTTCATAGATCTCTCCTGCATAGAGCATTCAAGGAGGCAGGAACAAAAGGGCTGGAATTCACCGATGATAGTTCCCTCGTGGAGGCCATGGGAGTGAAGCCGGTTCTTGTTCGCGGCGAGCGTACGAACATAAAGGTGACCAATCAGGAGGACAGGTTACTGGCCGAGGCGTTGACGATGATTATGGATTCATCATTAAATGTAGATAGGGGAGAACCTGGTTATGGCTTGTCCGGTTTGAGGGTCGGCTTTGGTTTCGATACTCATGAGTTCAAAGATGACAGGCCCCTTGTGCTGGGTGGAGTAAGGATCCGGGAAAACAGGGGCCTTATCGGTCATTCTGATGCAGATGTGTTGACACATGCTATTATCGATGCTCTCCTGGGGGCAGCCGGAATCGGTGATATCGGGGAAATGTTTCCTGATACGGATCCGGCATACAGTGGAGCGAACAGTATCGAATTACTAGAAAGAGTAATCGAGATGCCGGGTTTGGCTGAAGCCACGATCTTGAATATTGATGCAGTGATTGTAGCAGAGGAACCAAAGTTGGCGCCTTTTAGGAGGGAGATGGAAGAAAAACTCGGTAATGCCTTTGGTTCAAGGCATCCCAAGGTTTCTGTTAAGGCGACCACCACTGAAGGCATGGGATTTACAGGAAGAAGAGAGGGAATTGCCGCTCTTGTGACGCTTTTGGCCTGGATGCCGAAGGCAGTGACACAAGAATAATCGAGGGATTATCATGGACGAAAAAAAAGGCCAGGGCAAGGATGGAATGAGCCTGGAGGAGGAGTTCTTCTCTGGTCATGGCAATAATGAGGAGAAAGGTGATCAACCTATTATAGAGAAAAGGGGTCTGCTAATAAGAAGTCCGATTCTGATGGTTGTCATGATAGCCCTCTGTGTATGGCTGATGACCGACTTCAGGAAAGAGTTGATTTACTTCTTTTCGAACCGTCAGGTACTAGATTTGGGTGATGCAGTGGATGTCGGAAAGAGCAAACTCGGCGTATCTTGCTCTATGGACGGTGATTGTCAAAAGAACATGGTTTGCCGGAAAAAGCGATGTGTTTTTCCTGTCGACAGGTACGCCAGAGTTGTAGGAATCCCCTTGATCACAAGGGTTTGTAAGAGCACCGTATGGGGAACGACCAGGAATTTTTTCCCTCTTATGGGAGCTCGAAACAGGATATTCATCAGCATGGTGAGAAATAAGAAACGTAAACGAGGTGTGATACCGCAGAGACCCTACAGCGGCAGGCTGCGGAATCTGAGATCATCCGATTTCCAGGTTTTGAGGGAATATTATATCGATAAATTTTCAGTCAAGTTCCCTGAACAATGCTATATCCTGATAGACAATGAAAAGCCGGGAGACAAATACACATTTGCCGTGCTATATGCATTTCTTTCATTGTTGCTGTTGTTCAATATCTATACTCTCTACAAGTACATTGTGTGGAATGGCAGGGCAAGAAAAGCAACAAAGGTAGGAAAGTCATGAGTTTGAAAATATACAATACCATGACGAGGAAAAAGGAGGCATTCGAGCCTATTGAGCCGGGCAAGATCAAGATATATGTTTGTGGTGTAACAGTTTATGATTTGTGCCATATGGGCCATGCACGGGCCCTGGTAAATTTCGATGTGATCGTCCGGTACATGCGATTCCTGGGATACGATGTCACCTACGTGAGGAATTTTACCGATATAGACGACAAGATTATCAACCGGGCCAGGGAGAGAGGGATTTCGTGTCAAGCTCTGGCCGAGGAAAATATCGAAGCGTTTCGAAAAGATACCGAGGCATTGGGGATAATGCCAGCAGATATCGAGCCGCTTGCAACACATCATATAGATGACATGGTTGAATTGGTCCAGGCTCTTGAAAAACGGGGAAACGCTTACAATGTCGGCGGCGATGTATATTTCAGGGTGAGAAGTTTCAAGGAGTATGGAAAGCTGTCCGGCCGGAATATCGATGATTTGGAAGCTGGCGCCAGGATAGAGGTGGATGCAAAGAAAGAGGACCCGCTGGATTTTACCTTGTGGAAGAGCAGCAAGCCTTTGGAACCGTCATGGCCCAGTCCTTGGGGTGAGGGTAGACCGGGATGGCATATAGAGTGCTCGGCAATGAGTGCAAAGTACTTGGGTCAACCTTTCGATATACACGGTGGAGGCAAAGATCTTATTTTTCCTCACCATGAAAATGAGATAGCCCAGAGCGAGGCGGGCCGGGGCGTGGAATTCGCAAGGTACTGGATGCACAACGGACATATAACAGTGAACAAGGACAAGATGGCCAAGAGTCTGAAGAACTTTGTAACCATAAGGGATGCTCTTGAAAAACACGATCCGCAGGCGATTCGATACTTCCTCCTTTCCACGCACTACAGGGCACCCCTGGATTACTCGGATCAGGGTCTCTTGGAGGCTGGGAAAAGAGTGGAATCGGTATACGAAACTTTAGCCAGGATAGGCGGAATATTGAAAAGGGCCGGGCAAGTACATACAGAGGGCGAGTTGGCCAAGCCAGAGGTGTCCGGTGAGCTGCTGAACAACTTCACCGAGAGTATGGATGACGATTTCAACACAGCAGCGGCCCTTGGAAGATTGTCTGTTCCACTAAGGCTTGCAAACGAAATTGCGGACAAACCAAAGGCTTTTGGTAAACCGGTTGCGTACAGGACTTTAATGCGGTTGCACAAGGACTTGACTGCCATTGCTGATGTTCTCGGTATTTTCGACATGGAACCCAGTATTTACTTGAATAGAATTAGAGATCGCCGGGCTGCGGAAAAAGGAATAAATCCGGCCGAGGTCGAAAGACTTCTCGTTGAGAGAACCGAGGCCAGACAAAACAAGTTATGGGACAGGGCCGACGAGATAAGGAATCGACTCAAGGAGATGGGCATAGACATCATGGATACGGTCGATGGTTCTTCCTGGAAGGTATTGTACTAGGCATCAAGGGGGTGTAGTGTGACCGGCAAAAAACATGAACGACTTGGCGAGATACTGCTTCGCGCGAATTTGATCGACGAAATTCAGCTTAGGGTTGCGCTGAAGGAGCAAAAGGAAAGTCGCCAGCGCCTGGGTACCACCCTTGTGGAACTCGGTTTTGTGGATGAGGCGGTTTTGGCGGCTTTTTTATCAAAGCAAACCGATTTGCCCTGTATAAACATTTCGAACATTAACATATCAAAGGATGTGCTCGATTTGGTACCAAAGGAATTGGCGTTGAAACATTCAGTGGTGCCGGTCAGAAAGAGTGGTGATGTGCTATACCTGGCAATGGCGGATCCGACCGACAAGGATATCAGGCAAGCCATACAGACCGTGACCGGTCTCAAGATTTCACCGATGATCGCACCGGAAATTTCATTGAGTAAATGTCTTGAGCGGCATTACGAGCCGGACAAAGTCGCCGCCCGTGAGGGCGCCGGGGAGTTGAAGGACCTTGTCGAAGAACTGGAGAACGAGGGACTGCGGGGCATCACCAAGAGGATAGACAAGTTGGAAAATACTTTGAAAGAGCTTCAAGAGGCCGTAATGGAAGTACACGATTTCTTGATTCCTTCAGGAACCAAAGGCTTTAGGTAGGAAATATCCGGGAACTGAAAATCCGAACAAATTGAAAGCAGGCGGACGGTTGACTTGTTTTTTGGGTATTGATATCGGCTCGGTTACTGTCAAGGTCGTTGCACTTGACGGAAACGGGCGGAGAATTTTTGCCATGGCCGAGAGGTCGAAGGGCATGCCGTCACTTGTACTCTCAAACATTCTGTCCGAGCTTGAAACAGCCCAACCTGATCTTGAATTTGCGGACAGGGTTGTTGTAACCGGTTCAGGAAGAGCGTTGGTGCCTCTTGCTTACGGGGTAGTGAGGCGGAGTGAAATATTGGCGCATGCAAGGGCGGCCGTAGATTTGGCGCCGCAGGCAAGGTCGGTAGTGGAGATAGGCGGTCAGGATTCAAAGTTCATTCTGCTCGATCCGGATGCAACGATAGCGCCGGTGCGGGACTATGCCTTCAATGATCTGTGTGCCGCAGGTACCGGAGCCTTCCTGGATCAACAGGCGGCAAGGCTTTCTCTTTCCATTCAGGAACTTTCCGAAAAGGCGGCAAAGGCTTCAAGACCTGCGGCGGTCGCCGGCAGATGTGCGGTTTTTGCAAAGACCGATATGATACATCTCCAGCAAAAGGGTGTTCCCCAGGATGAGATCCTGTGCGGCCTTTGTTATGCCCTTGCAAGGAACTATATTACCACGCTGCTCAAGGGCAGGAAAATTGAGCCGCCTGTGCTCTTCCTTGGGGGAGTGGCGAAAAACAGGGGAGTGGTAAGGGCGTTTGTGGATCTCTTGGGCTTATCGATGGATCAGATATTACTGGTCGACGAGGCTAAGATCGCAGGGGCCTTGGGAGCCGCACTGATAGCATCTTCGATGGACGATGGCGCGAGGGTGTCGCTATCCGCCCTGCATCCAAGGGGAAATATCGAAGAACCCGAAGGAGAACGGGCCAAGCTTGTATTGCCTCCGCGCCCTGTCGGGATAAAGGTTGCTGTTGATGATATCAAAACCGCCTTCTTGGGAATCGATGTTGGTTCGGTGAGTACCTGTATGGCGTTGGCCGATGAGTATGGAAACCCCTTGGCAACATCGTACGTCAGGACAAACGGGAGGCCGCTAAACGCCTTGAAAAACGGTTTGAAAAAGATATTTGAGCAAGTGCAGGGCCGGGAACCGGAAATTCAATACGTAGGTACAACGGGAAGCGGCCGGCAACTTGCCGCGTCCGTGGTCGGTGGAGATGTAATAAAAGACGAGATTACCGCACAAGCAACCGCAGCCGTGCACCTGGACCCCATGGTGGATACCATCGTGGAAATAGGTGGCCAGGATGCCAAACTGATATTGTTGGACCATGGCGTGGTAAAGGACTTTGCCTTGAACCGGGTATGTGCCGCTGGTACCGGCTCGTTTCTCGAAGAACAGGCGGCTCGTTTGTCAATAAGGGTGGAAGACGAGTTTTCAAAAGCGGCCTCGGCCGGTAAGAAGCCGGTTATGCTTGGAAATCGTTGCACGGTTTTCATGGATGCTGATCTGATACATCACCAACAGAGAGGGAAATCCAAGGAGGATCTCATAGCCGGGTTGGCATATGCAGTTGTGGAAAATTACATCGAGAAGGTGGCCCAAGGCAGGAGACTTGGCAAGAGGATAATGTTCCTTGGAGGGGTGGCCGCCAATAGGGCGGTTGTGGCTGCATTCAGCAACTTACAGGGCAAAACAGTAACAGTGCCGTCCGAGCACAAGGTCTCGGGTGCCCTCGGAGCTGCACTGTTGGCTGCCGAAGAATGGAAATCCAGGGATAGACCTCAAACCAGGTTCAGAGGTTTTTCTGTTTCAGGACTGGATGTAAAGACAAGGACCTTCGAATGTCATGGGTGTGAAAATCTGTGTGAGGTGTCCAGTGTTATTGTGGGCAACGAAAAGCCGAAATATTTCGGAGGCGCTTGCGAGAGGTACGAAAGGGGAGTGGACGGGCCGACTCCCGGAGCCGGGCTTTTCATGGCACGAAACGAATTGTTTCTTAATGGAGTAGAGTGCCTCGACCGGAACGGTAAGGCCGGGGACAGGGATCTATCCAGGACGATCGGTATTCCGAGGGCTTTGCAGGTATTTGATCTTTTGGTGTTTTTTCGTTCCCTGGTGAAGCGTATCGGCTACAAGCCCATATTGTCCAGGCAAAGCAGTAAATCGCTTCTTCACAAGGGCTTGCCCATGGTGACGGCGGAAGCCTGTTTCCCGGTCAAGCTCTTGTTCGGTCATGTGAGGGAATTGTTGGATGCAGGAGTTGAAAAGATACTCCTACCCACTTTGTTGGAAGTTCCATCCGGTCCTGTCAGGGCGGGCGGCCTGATTCAGGAACCCATGAGGGTGCCGAAGGATTTTCCTTGCCTGTATACACAATCCTCGCCGGATTTGATCAGGGCGGGTCTCGACCATGACGAAGACAAGATTCTGTCACCCAGAATGGCGCTAAACCCAAGAAGTCCGGAATGGCGGACCGGGTTACGTGAACTTGCACAAAGCCTGGATGTCAAGGAATCGGAGGTGTTGGTTGCAGCAGACAGGGCACTGGATGACTACAGGAAATTTCGGGCAAGTGTTGCTGCCCTGGGAAACGAGGCACTTCAAAACAAAGAAGAGCTTCCGGTGGTAGTAATTATTGGGAGGCCGTACAATATTCACGATGAATTATTGAACTTGTCCATAGCCAGGAAGTTGAAGAAACTGGGCGCCTTGGCCGTACCCATGGATCTTCTTGCATTGGACAAGGAGAGGCTGGGGCCACAGTGGGACAGCCTGTACTGGCGTACAGGCAGGGATATCATTAGGGCTACCAAGATCATCCGGCGTAACCCGGATTGGCTGGTCATTATGTTGACCGGCTTCGGTTGCGGGCCGGATGCTTTTATCCAGAAATATGTAGAAAACGAGCTTGAGGAAAATCCGTTATTAATCTTGGAGGTGGATGAACACACTGCAGATGCGGGTCTATTGACAAGGTTGGAGGCCTTTATGGAATCTTCGGCCAAGTTGCGGCAGGTGCCGGTAGGTTCCGCTCCTATCAGGCCGACACCATTCGGCCGGCAGAGCGTCAAGGGCCGGAAGATACTGGTGCCGGATGTAAATCCATGTATGAGGGCTTATGTAGCAGCTTTCAGATCTGCAGGATTCGATTCCGATTTGCTCCCGGCCACTGACCTGGATTCACTGAAACTTGGCATGCTTCATTCTTCGGGAAGGGAGTGTAACCCGTATTCTTTTATATTGGGTGATTTGATCAAGCTTTGTAACAGGTCTGACATGGAACCATCCAAGACAGCTTTTTTCGTGCCGGCTACCGATGGACCTTGCTTGTTGCCGCAATATGCGCCCGGGTACCAACTTGTTGCAAAGAAATTGGGTTTGCATGATCTATTGCTTTACAGCCCTAATTTTGCCGAGTTCAGTGAACTCGTGGGACTGAAGTCGGTTATTAGATTCTGGGAGGGCCTTGTTTCCATAGATCTGCTCCAGAAAATATTTTCTTTCAGGGAACCGGGTGAGGCAAGGAATGGAGAGGCAAGGGCAGCGTTGGAGGAAGGGCTCCTTATTGTCGATCGTGCATTTGATGGTTCTGCTGCGATGGACGATGCATTAAGGGATGCAGTGAGTCTGCTCGTCGAAGCCACGCCCAACGAATTGCCGGACGGGCCCGTAATAGGGGTGGTGGGAGATGTATTTACCAGGGCCGTGCCTGCTGCAAACGCGAACCTTGTGAGCAAATTGCAGGAGAGAGGGTGCACGGTCTTGACTCCACCGGCCCTGTTGGACATCGGCTGGTACATGGTGGAAGAGAATGTATGGTTGGCAAGGTTGAGAGGGGAGATACTGGGGGCTCTTATTGCCAAGTTGAAGGGTACATTGCAAACATTGTTGGGCTCGAGATTGGAAGCTTTGAGCAGAGATGTTGCTCCCATTCGAAGGGAACCCGGGTTCAATCATACAAGGGCGTTGCTCGGAAACAGGCTGTGTTTCAGGATGGATACTCCTCTATCCTTGAATGTTGCCAAGGCCCTGGATTTTATCGACCAGGGATGTGACGGAGTAATAAACGCGATTTGTCACGGGTGCATGGTGGGATTGGTTTCCGAGGCAGTGTTCACAAAGATTGAAAGAGAGCAAGATGCCCCGCCCATAGTCACTCTCACCTTCGATGGTTTGCAGGAAACCAATACCGAGACCAGGCTGGATGCACTGGTCGAGTTAGCCAGGGCCAGGGCGGTAAAGAGGCGTGCCCGGGAAGGAAAAAGAAGCTTGGCTGGTTGGCTCGAAAGAGTGATAGGTTAGGCCCGTTGCAATAGTTTTTTCCGCATCCCGCAGGCTCTGGAAACGTGCCCCTCCTGGAGAAAATTGCACGTATTACTTCGTGGCCGCACCTTGGCGTGTCATAGATAATGACGGCCTACATTCCTATCTGGACCGGTCCCGGGCTTATCAGGGTCGGCAGGCCTATGTACAGGGCGGTCAAGAGATACAGGTTCACGAGAAAAAACCAGATAGGCAGGAACCAGCCCCAAAACCTGAAAGAAATTCCACCGACTTGTCCGTCCGCATCTTTTGGATAGCGAAGTATTTCTTTTCCGTCCGGACTTTCCAGGGGCTCTCCGATCCAATACTTGCTGGCCTGGGAAAAAATACCTGAATCCATTATGCCCAGTTCTCTTTCAAGCCAGCGCAGTTGAAAATAATGTAATCTTTGGCTCATTTGAAATCTCATTGTCAAGGCGGCCCATGTTACGGAGGCGAACATGCCGGTAACAGGTAACAGGAACGGAAGAACCCGGAGATCAATGAACGTCCAGCCCCCAGTGAATGAAAAATCCCAGAAATTCATGACTACTGGAAAGGCTATAAGCAACGCAAGATTGAAGAATAGGAACGCGGCCCGAGTGCGGTCAAGCCTTGTAGTCAGGCTTTCGAGCGCCTTGACAGCCGTATTAAATTGTTCGAGTCTCAATTTTTCAAGCTTGTTTTTGTCCATGATATTAATGGAATCACTTGGTTCATGTTTCTGTTTTTTTTCTTCCGCCATTTTATCCATCCCAAAGAGTTAATTACTTATAAAGTAATCAACTAAATATCCGCTCAATCAGCATGCATTTTCAGACTAATAGATAACAAAAATCCCTGATTCGGTCAATTTATCGGATCTTGGTATAAAAATAGGCTGAAGGCAGTTCCCCGGTCAGTCAGGACCAATTACGAATCACTTTTTCCTTTTTTTGAAGACTTTTAAGTAAAAGAAAACCTGGGACAAGATTACGGTCAGTACTCAATCTCGGATGAGATAGCCCTGTGATCCGAAGGAAATTGCGGCCCGTCGCCGTACATGAAGAGGTCTGCAGACCACTTGGCGCATGTCCATTTTGTTCCCTTACCTGCGAGAAAGATGTGATCTATTCTCTCGGCCGGGTCGTATTCAGGTGCCGGGTCTTGGTTTGTTGGTGTCTTTTTTTCAAGGGCAAGGTCGAATGCGTCGATAAGTTTCAAACCAGTACCCGGCCGATTTTCCGATTTTCCTGTAGTTAGTATGGAGTAGGCTTTTGAAGTCGGGGTGGAGTTGAAATCGCCGGTCACGATCAAGGGCATTTCCTTGTCGTAAGGAGTAAGCCTTTCAAGGATCAATGGTGCGCTTTTTTCCTGACTTGGCGAATTGTTGTCCACGTGAGTGGTTAAAAAAAGAATCTTACTGCCGGATATTTTATCTACAAGTTCGGCCATTGCAGCAAGTCTGGGTAATTGTCCTCCCTCTGCGAAACCGGCTGACCATGGTTCGTCCGGAGTGGGACTCAACCAAAAAAAATGCTTGTCCACCAAGGTGAACCTGTCGGCTCTGAATAAAATGGTAGCATCCGGGTAGTCTGTGAATCCCATTGGGCCGGGCTCGGAACCCTTGTAGTAAATCGCCTTGAAACCGGGGTGAAGTTTCAGGATCTTGTCGACCTCATCCGGCCAGGTAAGTTCTTGCAGCCCAATCAGGTCGGGATCGTTTCTATCGAATATGTCTTTGAAGTAAGCAAGTCTTTCCTCGAAGGGAGGATAGCTTTGGTCACAGAATGAACAAAGAATATTGAAAGTCATGACTTTCAGAGATGTCCTTTGATCTTCCGAGTTGCCGCAACCGAGTGTTGTCATCAAAAAGACCGTTGTTATGACACCAAATACATAATCGTGTAAGTGGTATTGATTTTTCATAGAAATAATTTTCCTACTGTGGAAGTAGATAATCAAGCAAAAGTTTTCTCTGGTTGTGCTGAGCCCTGGGGGGTAACGATTGGGTACATCCAGGAAGGAGTTTGTGAGTACATATTTTTAATTCGGTTTTATTGGCGTGAAAAACCCGAATCCTGGTAATTGATTTACTTGTACGGTTGGTTACGATTCCGCTTGTAACGAGCCATCTAGCTGTCTTGATTCTGCCCCAAGTCGTTCGCTTTGCTTGGTAAATCATTTTCTTCAATGGCGTGGGCTTGTTCACTCTTGTCCGAAGTAATTGCTTCGTTGCCTTTTTCATCTTCTTTTTGTTCCTGCTGTTCCTGCTCTTCTTCTTCCGGATAACGGTCTGGATCCCAGCCCCAGGACAATAGAACTTCCCGAACAGGTACAACCTGTATTATTTTATTGAGTTCAATATAACAAAGGTACAAAACCACTTTTTCAGGAGGATATTTCGAGAGGAGCATTTCAGCCGCTTCCTTTACCCTTGGAAAAGGTGCACTCTTTGTAAAATTCATATCCTCGGTATAACCGTTCTGATGCCGGACTTCCATGAAGTCGAGAAAATCGGATAGCATTTCTGGAGTTTTTGCCAGGTGGTTCCTGATCACCTCCTCGCTGAAACGGTCCAAGTCTTCTTCGGATAATTTTTTCTTGGCTGCTGAAACCAGTTTTTTCTGTTCTTCTTCTTTTGATGCCAACCTGGTTCGCAATGATTTCCGCTTTTTCTTTTTTTTTGCTCCTGAAACGCCCAGGATAGCCATCCTCAGTTTCCTTGGGGAGTCTTCGAATACATTCTTGAAAATTTCGTCAGGCATCAATTCAATGAGTTGGTACGGCTTCATTTCAACTCCTTTGCTGTTTGTCGGCTGGATGACCGTTGCATCACATGTTATGCTTTGCTTCGATCATTTTTGCATAATCCAGGACCGCCTCGAGCTGTGCCTTTGCGTGCATTCCCGCTTCTTCCATTACCTTGTGGGCTTGGCCGGAACCAAGGTAGTGGCCATGCCGGAATGGAAACAATGTTCTTTTCCTGCCTTCGTACCCCGTTATCCACTTGTACATGGTGGGCAGAGTCAGGCCTGTTATTCCCATTGCTTCCATTGATAGTTCTTCCGGGTAGATTTCTCGCTGTTTTTCTTCAGGTAACAGGTCAAACAGTTCAGCACTGGAGACGTAGAAGACATTCAGATTCAGGCCCTTTTTGTCAAGTTCGGGAAGAACCTCCTGAACAAAGGCAAGAGCTGCGCCGCTGCCTTGCAATACGATTGTGCCGTTATATTGTTTGGCACTCATATCGGCTCTTCTCAATGCATATAGTCCTGTTATGCAATCCGTGGCCGGGGCAATATTCAGAGCCGTTCTGTCCGGCACGATCTCTCCCGGCCTGGTAACAAAGGGGGCAAGGATGGCCGGTCTTTTTTTCAATCCCTCCACAACCAAAGACCAAATCTCAGCCGGATCGAAGGGTGTCAACGTTATGACAACTCCCCTTGGAAAATTACCGGACAGGAGTTGTAGGTTCTGCGGGTCAGCGTGTGTAGGCCCGTCTTCACCGGTCTTGATTCCGGTATGGGCATTGACCATAACCCAGGTGCTGTAGGGTTTATTATTGTAATTGCTTTTTGCCTGTTGTCCGATTCCGTGCAGCCTTGCGGGAACATGTTCCATTGCAGCTATGAATGCACCATAACTGGATGATACCCCAATGTGTCGGCCATATGACGATACGCCGCCCATAATGCCGCCCATGGCATCTTCGCATATCCCACCCATTGCCACCAGCCTTGCCTCTGGATTGTCCACAGAGTTGAAGAAGCCTTTTTCTCCAAAGCCCTCACCTGCAAGCTTGATACTGGTCGAGCCCAAAAGATCCGCTGCGGCGGCTAAAAAGCCGCCGTTGGATTCATTGTTCAAGTAGTTCAAGACTTTTCCCAAAGTAGCTCTCAAAGTTGTCTTGGTTCCCGGGGCTATTTTAAGTTCTTCGGGAACCAGCTCTGACCGTATTTCTTTTTTTTCATAAAGGACTTCAATATTCGGTGCTTTTTCTCTCGGCGATCTGGATTTCTCCTTTAATCTTTTAATGGATTCTTCCAATCTTTCTGCTGCGAATCGTGCCAATTCGGAATGTTCTTCGATGAACCGGCGAATCATCATGAGTGTATCATAGAAACACTTCTCCACTTCCTCTGCAGTCGGCGTTCCTTCCAGTTTCGGGCATTGGTACCCGGATACTTCCTGGAACTCGCCGACACTGTACTTGAAGTATCCTTCAGACATGAAGTGATGCCCGGCACCGTGGGAATCCTTCCCCTCGATGCCATAGCGCCAGCCCTTGACGGTGCGGTAGACCACAGCGGTCGGTTGGTGATTGTCTATTGATGCTGCAAGCACCTGTGCGGCCAAGACCTGTTTGAAGTCCTTACCGTCCGGAACCATGATTACGTTCCAGTCATGTAGATATGATAACTCTGCTGGATCCCATTGGACGTATTCGCCGGGTTGTGTCCCATCCCTGCATACCCTGTTCGAGTCGATGGATGCTTGGTTGAAGTCAATATGCATCACCAGGTTTCCCAGCCTGGCTGCTGAAGCAGCCGCCATGCCCTCGGACACTCTGCCCGGTGTCATTCCGCCTTCTCCTTCGATCATATTGACCATGGGTGGGTTGTTCCCAAAATAGTCGAGTGCCCCAAGAGCTAAACCAATACCTGATGTAACACCTATTCCTGAAGCACCTGTGGCTACTTTGACGAATGGAACCAGAGGGGTCGGGTGACCATCTAGGGGCTTTGCATTCAAGCTTTTGAATAATGGAGTTTCTTGAGTCGGATTTCTCCTGAAACCCAACAGGTCTTCAAGACGCAGTCTTTTGTTGATGTCGGCCGGTAGTAGGTTGCTGTTACCGGCTCTTACCAATTCATCCCTCAAGGCCCAGGCGGCATATAATCCCATAGCCTTGTGCCCTGCAGCATAACAGAGCAGGTCTGCACTTGGCTCATCAGGGTCGGTAATGTTGTAGTCCATGTTCTCGAAAATCAGGGATTCGACAATTCTGCCTGATGAAATAGATCCGCCGGGATGCCCTGATGTGGGTACGAAGTTATATAGGACACCGCATAGTGTCCTATAGAGCATATCGATTTCTTCCAGCAGTGCCAGCTTTTCATCATCGATTTTTCCCATCAACTCCGAGGCAACTTTGGTTATATCAAGCCACAGTGATCTGCGGTTCTTCAGTTCCACGACCTGGTGGGATCTGCTGGAAATATCGAATGCAGTTTTTTTCATAACATCTCCTTTCCAAGCGAATAGCAGTCTGTTGCCTAAAAACAATAATTCATTCTCAATAGAACCGAAGAGTTAGTAACCCGGCCTTTTTGCAGTGTCAATATTTTTTCCCTGACCCAGGTTGTGGAGGGGGAGGTTTGGAATCATTTGTGATTACAAGGGGAAGCATGCGGGCCGGGTGGCATGCGACGCCCAAGGGAAGGAAAGTTGCACAAGATATTCGAGGGGTAAGTGACGGTATTTCCCGGGGCCGGCGAAAAAAGTGAAAAAAACAGGAAACAAAAGGCAGGATCCATACGATAATTATATAGCCGTAAAAAATCAGGAAAGAAGATTGAA
>JAADFL010000176.1:0-473 GCA_013152945.1 Deltaproteobacteria bacterium
CTTGGGAGCGATCAGCCTGTTATCCCCGGAGTACCTTTTATCCTTTGAGCGATGGCCCTTCCATACGGAACCACCGGATCACTATGCCCTACTTTCGTACCTGCTCGACTTGTCAGTCTCACAGTCAAGCACCCTTGTGTCATTACACTCTACGCATGGTTACCAATCATGCTGAGGGTACCTTTGGGAGCCTCCGTTACTCTTTTGGAGGCGACCACCCCAGTCAAACTACCCACCAAACACTGTCTCCCGATAAATCGGGATTAGATTTCAAATAAGCGAAGGGTGGTATTTCAAGGTTGACTCCACGACCACTGGCGTGGCCGCTTCACAGTCTCCCACCTATCCTACACATCACTTACCCAAAATCAATGTTAAGCTGTAGTAAAGGTTCACGGGGTCTTTCCGTCCCGTTGCGGGTATCCGGCATCTTCACCGGAACTACAATTTCACCGAGCTCATGGCTGAGACAG
>JAADFL010000176.1:506-3753 GCA_013152945.1 Deltaproteobacteria bacterium
GTCGGAACTTACCCGACAAGGAATTTCGCTACCTTAGGACCGTTATAGTTACGGCCGCCGTTTACCGGGGCTTCGATTCAGAGCTTCTTCCCGACGAATCGGGAATAACCCCCCCTCTTAACCTTCCGGCACCGGGCAGGTGTCAGGCCTTATACTTCATCTTTCGATTTTGCAAAGCCTTGTGTTTTTGATAAACAGTCGCCTGGGCCATTTCACTGCGCCCCTGACTTTTAACGGTCAGGGGGTCCTTTCTCCCGAAGTTACAGGACCATTTTGCCTAGTTCCTTAGCCATGAATCACTCGAGCACCTTAGGATTCTCTCCTTGACTACCTGTTGTCGGTTTGCGGTACGGGCAGCATATACCTGAAGCTTAGAGGTTTTTCTCGGAAACAAGATTAGGGTCATTATCCGCTTGTCCGAAGACTCACGGTACTATCAGGTTCAGCATCTCCGGGCTATTAACCCGGGGATATACCTACACCCTTTAACGTACTATTCCGTCAGTACGCAGACCTTTCACTTTTTCGTCACCCCATCGCAGCATATGCTGGTACAGGAATATTGACCTGTTATCCATCGACTACGCCGTTCGGCTTCGCCTTAGGACCCGACTAACCCTGATCCGATTAGCGTTGATCAGGAAACCTTAGTCTATCGGTGGGCCGGTTTCTCACCGGCCTTATCGTTACTTATGCCTACATTTTCGTTTCCAGCCGCTCCACTATACCTTACGATACAGCTTCGGCGCAACTGGAATGCTCCCCTACCCCTCCCGGCAGAACCGGGAAGCCACAGCTTCGGTAATACGCTTAATGCCCGATTATTATCCACGCACGATCGCTCGACTAGTGAGCTGTTACGCACTCTTTAAATGAATGGCTGCTTCCAAGCCAACATCCTAGCTGTCAAAGCAATCGCACCACGTTAGATCAACTTAGCGTATATTTGGGGACCTTAGCTGATGGTCTGGGTTGTTTCCCTCTCGGCCACGGACCTTAGCACCCATGGCCTCACTCCCGTGTATATCTTGTAGCATTCGGAGTTTGTCAAGGTTTGATAGGCGGCGAAGCCCTCTAGCCTTATCAGTAGCTCTACCTCTACAAGACTCACCACGAGGCTGCACCTAAATGCATTTCGGGGAGTACGAGCTATTTCCCAGTTTGATTGGCCTTTCACCCCTACCCACAGCTCATCCAAACACTTTTCAACGTGTACTGGTTCGGCCCTCCAGTCCGTGTTACCGGACCTTCAGCCTGGCCATGGGTAGATCACCAGGTTTCGCGTCTACCCCCACTAACTAGACGCCCTATTCAGACTCGCTTTCGCTTCGGCTGCTTCCCTGCGGGAATTAACCTTGCTAGTGAGGAGTAACTCGTAGGCTCATTATGCAAAAGGCACGCCGTCATCCCGACAAGTCGGGACTCCGACCGTTTGTAAGCGCACGGTTTCAGGTACTGTTTCACTCCCCTGTTCGGGGTGCTTTTCACCTTTCCCTCACGGTACTAGTTCACTATCGGTCTCTCAGGAGTATTTAGCCTTACCAGATGGTCCTGGCAGATTCAGACAGGATTTCTCGTGTCCCGCCCTACTCAGGATACTGCAGAATGAATCATTGATTGCGTGTACGGGACTTTCACCCCCTATGGTCCAGCTTTCCAGAAGGTTCTACTTCTCAATGATCCTTTCGTATTGCAGTCCTACAACCTCCGTTCAGCCGAAACTGTACGGATTTGGGCTCTTCCCCGTTCGATCGCCACTACTAGGGGAATCACTATTGTTTTCTTTTCCTCCGGGTACTTAGATGTTTCAGTTCCCCGGGTTTGCTTCCCCGATAAATCGGGAATGATGCCACTTCACGGCACCGGGTTTCCCCATTCGGAAATCTGCGGATTAACGGTTATTTGCACCTCCCCGCAGCTTATCGCAGCTTGTCACGTCCTTCATCGCCTCTGAGAGCCAAGGCATCCACCATGCGCTCTTCATTACTTTTTCAATATAAGTTGTGATCCTTACATTACTTTCTTTCAATATGTCAAAGAACTTAATTCGTCCGCCGAAGCTTTTGGCGAAGGCGGATTTCCGCTTTTCGCTTTTATACTTCATCCGGACTCCGGCCCGATTTCGCAAAAGCTTCATCGGGCGTTTGTGGAGAATAAGGGAGTCGAACCCTTGACCTCCTGCTTGCAAAGCAGGCGCTCTAGCCAACTGAGCTAATTCCCCAGAGTGATTTCCAGTAGCCTGGTAGTCCCGAGCAGACTTGAACTGCTGACCCCTACATTATCAGTGTAGTGCTCTAACCAACTGAGCTACGGGACTATTTTTTTCCCATATTCCTATCAGTGTAGTGCTCTAATCCCGAAAATCTCAAAATCTTTGATTTTGTTAGATTTTCGAGGATGCTCGAAAAACTATGAAATCGCAGATTTCTTGTTTTTCGGCACCAACTGAGCTACGGGACTATTTTAATGCATTTTACAGTGTCTTCCGTAACTGGCGGGGATCCCTACAGTCGTTCGTCGGGATCACTGGCTACCTGCTCTGGGTATTATTTTATTAAAACAAAAGAGGAAAAGAAAGATTGCCGGCAACTGGTCGAATCAGAGATCAGGGAAATATCTCTCCAGAAAGGAGGTATTCCAGCCACACCTTCCGGTACGGCTACCTTGTTACGACTTAGCCCCAGTCACTGGTTTTACCCTAGGCCGCTCCTTACGGTTACGGACTTCAGGCACCCCCAGCTTCCATGGCTTGACGGGCGGTGTGTACAAGGCCCGGGAACGTATTCACCGCGCCGTTGCTGATGCGCGATTACTAGCGAATCCACCTTCGAAGTCGAGTTGCAGACTTCGATCCGAACTGGGACCGGTTTTCGAGATTAGCATCCTGTCACCAGGTAGCTGCCCTTTGTACCGGCCATTGTAACACGTGTGTAGCCCTGGACATAAGGGCCGTGCTGATTTGACGTCATCCCCACCTTCCTCACGGTTTACACCGGCAGTTTCGTTAGAGTCCCCGGCATTACCCGCTGGCAACTAACGATAGGGGTTGCGCTCGTTATGGGACTTAACCCGACACCTCACGGCACGAGCTGACGACAACCATGCAGCACCTTGCAGTCCGTCCCGAAGGAAATCCACCTTTCGGCGGACGTCGTCCTGCATTTAAGCCCAGGTAAGGTTCCTCGCGTATCATCGAATTAAACCACATGTTCCTCCGCTTGTGCGGGCCCCCGTCAATTCCTTTGAG
>JAADFL010000177.1 GCA_013152945.1 Deltaproteobacteria bacterium
CATTGCGAATGCCGACCAGAAAGATGCCGACCGTGACGGACACGGTGATGTATGCGACAAGGACTTCTGCTACGTTGTATCCGACGCCCAGACATGCCTTGACCCGAATGCGGCGTTTGCAGTCAATGCAGGCGGGAATCGTGCAGTCAGGACCGGGCAGCGGGTTCCATTGCTCATCTGGGCCAACAGGCAGAACATGGGCATTCAGTACGAGTGGATACTGGTCAACAAGCCGGAGGGTTCCCATGCCGTAATCAAGCACCCGGTGGGCTCTGTAACGCTGTCGACGCCGTTCAACTATCATTACAAGAAAGGCCGCAGAGTAGAATTGGTACCTGATCTTCCTGGTGACTACACGGTAGAGCTTCGGGCCAAGCTGGCATTTGCCGACCAAAAGTATCCTGACAAGCGTGATGCAAGTGCGCGGGTGGTGCTGAAGGCCAAGGGTTCACCGGTTGACCTTGGCGGCGGATGCTCGGCGGCAGGCGGCAGCAGCGCTGGTCTCGGCCTTGTTCTCCTCCTTGGGCTGGGCCTCTTGAGAAGAAGGAAATAGCTGGAGCTGAAAGCAAATAAAAAATAAGGAGCGTTCTTATAACCCACCACGAGTCTGGCCGCAGTTGAAAGACTGCGGCCAGACGCTTTCTTGGACAGCACTTTTTCCTGATGTCCTAAAAAAAACTAAAGTGCGTCATTTTCTTGAGCTAAAAAGAAAACCTGTAATGCGTCATTTTGTATTGCTCCAGGTAAATTAAAGATGTGAATATCAAATAGCTCCTAGAAAGTAAGTCTAAGTAAGAATATTTGGAAAAAAATTAGAAAAAACTATTTCCTTTATGGAATATCATTAAATATAGGGGAATATTTTAAAAAACGGCTGTTTTTTTGCTCTTGCCAAATCATCGGACATGATTATTATACGCTGCACCTTAGCACTCTGGGTGTTAGAGTGCTAAAAGAAGATTTGGAATGAAAAATGGTCTTGGAAAGGAGGAAAAGAGATGAAGATCAAACCGTTGCAGGATAGGATCCTTGTAAAACGTATTGAGGGTGAAGACAAGACAAAGGGTGGAATAATAATTCCTGACACTGCCAAAGAAAAAACCATGGAGGGTAAGGTAATTGCAGTGGGTGAGGGAAAGCCCACTGAAGACGGCAAGAAAATGAAACCTGAACTCAAGGCCGGGGACAGGATTCTTTTTGGGAAATACTCGGGCACGGATATAAAACTCGAGGGTGAGGACCATGTTATATTGAGAGAGGACGAAATACTCGCGGTTATCGAGAAATAACCAGAAGGAGGAGGCAGCCATGGCGGCAAAAGACATTCGTTTTGGACAGGACGCACGTGCATTGATCTTGAACGGCGTAAACATTCTTGCAAACACGGTAAAGACGACACTGGGACCCAGGGGCAGAAACGTGGTATTGGACAAATCATTCGGTTCTCCGAACGTGACAAAGGACGGCGTAACGGTCGCCAAGGAGATCGAACTCGAGAACAAGTTTGAAAACATGGGAGCACAAATGGTCAAGGAAGTTGCTTCCAAGACTTCTGATATTGCGGGTGATGGCACGACGACTGCTACTGTATTGGCACAGGCAATCTATACAGAAGGCATGAAATTGGTGGCCGCAGGCCATAATCCAATGGATCTCAAGCGTGGTATTGATGCAGCAGTGGAGGCCATTGTCGATAATTTGGCAAAGATTGCAAAGCCAGTGAAGGGCAAAAAGGAAATCAGCCAGATCGGCACTATCAGCGCCAATAATGACGAGACTATAGGTAACATCATTGCAGAGGCGATGGACAAGGTAGGCAAGGAAGGTGTTATAACTGTCGAAGAAGCCAAGTCCATGGAAACGACTCTTGAAGTAGTGGAAGGCATGCAGTTCGACAGGGGCTATCTCTCCCCGTATTTTGTAACCAATGCGGAGCGAATGGAAGTAGAACTCGATGATGCGCTTATACTGATAAATGAGAAAAAGATCTCCAACATGAAGGACCTCCTGCCGTTGCTGGAGCAGGTGGCGAAGATGGGCAAGCCTCTGCTCATTATTGCTGAAGACGTGGAGGGTGAAGCTTTGGCAACCTTGGTTGTCAACAAGTTGCGTGGAACCTTGCAGGTTGCCGCAGTAAAGGCACCGGGCTTTGGCGACAGGCGTAAGGCAATGCTGGAGGACATCGCTATCTTGACCGGTGGGCAGATGATATCCGAGGACCTTGGTGTCAAGCTTGAAAATGTGAGTGTCAAGGATCTGGGCAAGGCCAAGCGAATAGTGATCGACAAGGAAAACACCACTATAGTGGATGGTGCTGGTAAAAAGGATGCCATTGCCGGCAGGGTCAAGCAGATTCGGGTTCAAATTGATGAGACCACGAGTGACTATGACAGGGAGAAACTCCAGGAGAGACTGGCCAAGTTGGTGGGCGGAGTTGCTGTAATAAAGGTCGGTGCTGCTACTGAGACTGAAATGAAGGAGAAGAAGGCCCGCGTAGAGGACGCCATGAATGCTACCAGGGCTGCTGTTGAGGAAGGAGTCGTCCCGGGCGGTGGAGTCGCATTGCTCAGGTCTTTGGACGTTGTCGAGAAAAAGAAGTTGCCTGGAGCGCAACAATTCGGTGCAAATATCGTAAAGAGAGCCGTTGAAGAGCCTCTTCGGCAGATTTCGGAGAATGCCGGAATTGATGGTGCAATAGTTGTCGACAAGGTCAAGAATGGCAAGGGGAATTTCGGGTACAATGCTGCTACCGATAGCTATGTTGAGATGGACAAGGCAGGTATCATTGATCCCACCAAGGTTGTGCGAAGCGCTCTGCAGAATGCAGCAAGCGTTGCCGGTCTCCTCATAACAACGGAATGCGTTGTAACAGAGAAGCCGGAGAAAAAGCAGGATGCGGCAGCCGGTATGCCTTCAATGGGCGGCGGCATGGGTGGAATGGGCGGAATGGATTATTAGCGTCCGGGCCACACCGGGTTTCCCGGACTTTTTTTCCAAGCAAGAGTCTTAGCGGAAAGTGAGCGTTTAGTGAGCAAGAAGAATCACCAGACGGCTGATGGAGGCGGAAATAAGGGCTTTACCGTACACGATAGACGCTACTGGGCCACTGGAGAGGCGGATGAGACCTCGGCAGAGATCCCAAGAGCGGATCGACCGAGTTACGTAGTAGACCTCGAGGCCAAGCTCGAACAAGCGGAAACAAGGCTCAGGGAGTACATCAATGCTCGAAAGGTCGAACAATCCGATCTCAAGGATCTACGTGAGAGGTTGCAGAGGGAACATAGTGAAGAGCTCAAGAGGGCCAAAGGAGTTGTTGTACGGGAAATACTCGAATTGCTCGATGACTTGGAAAGAGCGGAAAATGCGGCCAGGAATGGAGGCTCACTCGAATCGTTGATCCAGGGTGTGTCCATGGTAAGGGACAGGATGTTTGCCAAGCTAAAAGACATGGGCCTTGAGCGAATAGTTGCGTTGAACGAGAAGTTTGATCCTGAATTTCACCAGGCTGTAAGCATCAGGCCTTGTACGCCGGAGCAAAACGGTCTTGTCTTGGACGTAGTGCAGGATGGCTTCCGGATTGGAGAACAGGTCTTGAGACCTGCAATGGTGGTGGTTGGAAAAGCCGCGGATTCATGAAAAGCCAACCGAGATTTCTCACCAGTTCCTTCAATAAAGTAATTTCACCTCACAACGAACCAGTAATCGCTTCCATGGACGAGTTGTTTCGAATCCTCGCTCTTTGCACAGGCACGAAGAACGAACCAGCCCCTTGAGCCGACATTGAACTTGACATGGTGAGATGTACCTGCCTGCTCTGAAATCTGTATGTCATTCCCATAAGTGGGAACCTTTTTCCCCCATTCGATCCATGTCATTGCCGGCGAATCAGTTTCAAAGTCGACTACGACCTGATTGCCCGTGACCTGTATTGTTGGAGGCGATATGAACAATTGCTTCCTCTTCGACCGTGGAGGCAATTCGCCAAGGGCATCCCTTAATTCAGAGGCAAGAGATCTTATTTTTTCAGGTTCACAAGGCCACCCGAAACCGGCGGACTCTATCTGGCCGGCTATGGATTCGAAAGAAGAAAGTGAGTCTGAAAGCCATCCAAGAGCAGCCTGGTCTTTACTCTTTTGCCAATATGAATAACCCCAGACCAGTTCACCAACCTCTGTCCAGGCTTTAAGGCAAAGGTTCTGATGTTCAAGCCTGTATTCCAGGTCCTTGCAATCCTCTGGGCGCAACTTGGGACAGGCTTGTTCAACATCCTTGACAGAGAAGTCTGACAGTTCCAGGGCCTCGGCTTTTTCCTGCCTCAAGTCTATCAAGGTTTGGACATCAGGATTTTTCATTTCCTCGTACCAATCCTGGTAGTCCGGATCCCACTTGGCCAGCGAGCGCTCATCAAGAAGTTTGGCTTTAAGCAGGGTGTCAGGCAGACCGCTTCCTTTTTCAAGTGCCCAAAATCCTTTGAAGTAGTACATCTTTCTTCCAATATCGAAAGTTCTTTCAAGCGCCTGTTTCAGGGCAATCCCTGCGTTGGATTCAGGATCCAAGCCGTATCTCGAAGAGATGAAATTCGCCCACACCTGTTCTGAAGTCACCTGAAAATTCTTGGAAAACATGGAAGCTGCCAATAAGTTTACCTCGTTGGGATTGCCAAAGACAGTCTTGTCTCCTCTGGATATCCGGGCCGCATAGCCCGCGATACCCTTGCTTGCACCGTAGATGAATCTTCGCTCAAAGTATTGCACAGCGCAAAAAGGAAGTATGGTTTGTCCACAGTACTCGCCCGCACCATCCAATTCCATCAAGTGCTTTCTGTCTGAATAGACCCCGAACAACGGGTGTGGTGGATAGTATGGCTCCCAGTCTTGCGGGACATCCTTGCTCATAACAGCAAAATCGATGTTATTCGCTGCAAGAAGGCCGTCTTTGACCCATTCATTTTCCTGGGGCTGATGGATGAAGGTACGAACAATGAGTTTCAATCCCAATTCGCCTACTACTACGGAATGCACGACCCTTGTTATCAATTCCACTCTTTCGTCTGCGGGCGGAACTTGGAACATCCACAGGCTCTGGTCGTCCGCCTCGTTTTTCCTGGCCTCACAATAATCGCAAGTACAAGGCGCATACCAGGGATCCGGCTTGGAGGAACCGAACATGAGCACCACCCCATCCACGTCCGGTAATTCACCGAGGGCCGTCCGATAAGCCGAAGCTCTCTTTTCCCAAACAGGATCCTTTGGATTGAAACAGACCGAAAGCCCTGCATTGTTTAGTTCATGTGCCCAGATATAAACATCAAGCCCTGCCTCGTGAGCCAGCTCTGCATAATTTTCTACCATGTCCATCTTTTTAGGATCCTGGTTGATTTCATCCACGTTCATGACAATGGAATGTGAAAGCTGTAATTCATTTACACCGAGTTCATGTGCTTTTTCGAGGGTGGTTTCGAATTGATCCGGGTCATCGGACAATACGACGAATGCCTGAACAGCAAGGGGATAATCAGAATTTACATGTCCGGATGATTGTCCGTTGTTCTTCATGCAACTCGTGAAAGACAGGGCAGGCAAAATTGAAAGAAAAAACGCTGCTACTATTTTCTTACACAGTTGCATTTGTGATTGATTATCATGTATTGCAGGATTGAAATCAACCCTGCCTATTGGCTTGGTATACAGTTTTGGTGTATCTTGGATATTGGCCGAACAAAAGCAGGAGGTGCGCCATGTCCAGGGATGTCTTTGACTTTTTTCTTTCTTCATGGCGGGTTCTTGCCTATTCCATTTTAGTCACAATAACATTGCAGACAAGTGTTTCCTGTTCAAAGGGAACCGTGGAGACCGGCAAGGAACAGGAAGCTTCAGACCAAGAGAATAAATTTGAGAAAGAAACGGATCCGCATTCTGACGCTGATCTTGGGCAAGGATGTTTGGAGGGCATGCAGATTTGCCTTGATGGAGTGGCCCGGTTATGCAGGTCTTCTGTATGGCTTGTCCTGGAGAACTGCAAGGTAAAAGGGCAAATCTGCGCCATGATCCATGGAGAGGCACGATGCTTGTCTTCCGGAGATGCGGACACGGATACTGACACGGATACTGACACGGATACTGACACGGATACAGATACGGAGACAGGCACTGACACAAGCGGTTGCACGGAGAACATGACGAAATGCACGGACGGCGCAGTACAGAAATGCGTGTCCGGCAAGTGGATAGTGTGGGATGAATGCGATAAGCAGGGAAAGAAGTGTATAGTTAGCAATGGACAGGCTGTATGCGTGGAGCAAGGCGACTCGGATGCGGACACGGATACTGATACGGATACAGATACGGAGACAGGCACTGACACAAGCGGTTGCACGGAGAACATGACGAAATGCATGAATGGCGCGGTGCAGAAATGCATGTCCGGCAAGTGGATAGTGTGGGACGAATGCGATAAGCAGGGAAAGAAGTGTATAGTTAGCAATGGACAGGCAGTATGCATGGAGCAAGGCGACTCGGATACTGATACCGACACTGATACTGATACTGACACTGATACAGGCACGGATACCGGAGGGTGCACGGAAGGTTCAACCGTTTGCGTGGACGATATGGTAAAGAAATGCGTCTCGGGGAAATGGATTGATTGGGATGATTGCCTCAAGCAAGGCAAGAGTTGTGTCTTTGTTCAAGGAAAAGCCGAATGTTATTCACAAGGTGATGCTGATACAGATACAGATACTGACACGGGCACAGATACGGGAACATGCTCCAAAGGAGATACGAGATGCGACAGGGACAACCTCCAGGCATGCATTTCCGGCAAGTTCGTGACCATTGTTTCATGTCCGGCACAGGGAAAAGCGTGCAGACAAGGAATCAACGGGGCCGAGTGTTACTATCCGCCTGATGCCGAACCCGAGCCGGAGGCAGAACCCGAACCCGAGCCTCCTGCAGAGTGTTCTCCCGGGCAGGAGCAGTGTTCCGACCAGGGGTACGAGCAGCACTGTATTCTGGGAAGGTGGTCCAACTGGGATGACTGCATCGGCAAGGGAAAGATCTGCATACTGGTTCAGGGCGATGCAAAGTGTGTGTACGAGCCTGATGCAGAAGCCGATGCGGACGAGAAGCCGGAGATCACCTACTCATGTAATCTAAATTCTCATGGATACCAAGAATGTACAAGGGATGACGGCATTGGAGGGCCTTTCATCGTGATTCCGCAAGGCACCTTTTGGATGGGGTGCAACTATGACCAGAACGGCGGCTTGTTATATTGCGACACTGATGAATTCCCCCAACATCAGGTGAATTTATCCATGTTCGCAATTGATAAGCACGAGGTTACCCAGGCTCAGTACAAGTCATTTATGGACATCACAGGGCATGCAGGTCCAGACCCGACCTGTTACAGTGCCGCCCCGGTTGATTGGGACCCTGTCACCAATGCCTCGTTGCCCGTGATGTGCGTAACCTGGAACGATGCGGCTGAATATTGCCAGTGGCTGGGAGGCGACCTGCCCACAGAGGCGCAGTGGGAGATGTCGTGTCGCGGGACAATGAAGGACAAAGATGATTACAAGGCGTTTCCATGGGGAACAAACAAGTATGATTGTTCGCTCGCAAATTATTACCAGTGCGAGGGCAAACCCCTATCCGTGGGTGCCAAGGACAGCGGAGCCTCTCCATATGGAATAACCGAACTGGCAGGCAATGTTGCCGAGTGGTGCCTGGATTGGCATGGCTTGAAATATTACGATGTATCACCTTTGCAGGATCCTACGGGCCCTGACACGGGATTTGTCAAGGTATTTAGGGGTGCAGGCTGGAATAGCGAGGTAAAGGATTACGGAAGGTGTGCAGGCAGGCAGTTGGAGAATCCCAACAAGAGTCAGGCCAACATGGGTTTTCGATGCCGAAGACCCCTGCCGTTCTAGGAAGGCGGCAATTGTTGAACAGGTCATTTCCATTTCAGGCTATTTCACTGGATGTGGACGGGACCATGTACGACAAGGCAAAATTACGCAAGCGGATAATACTCAAGATGCCGTTTTCTATTCCTTTCATACGTCAAGTCATATCGGCCAGGGAAACTTTACGAACAAGAGGCGCCGAGGTTCCGGATTTCAAGAGAGCACAGGCTGCAATATTGGCCAGGCGGCTTGGAAAGCAAAGGAGCAAGGTGGAAAGCAGGTTGGAAAAAGTTGTTTATAAGAAACTTCCTGGATTATTAAGTGGAATACCTGCCTTTGAAAACCTGCATGACGTGCTAAAAAATCTGGCAGCCGGCGGAACAAGGCTTGCTGTTCTTTCCGACTTTCCCGCCAGGGAAAAAATATCCGCCCTGGGTCTTGAAGATCTGCCCTGGGATGTTGTTTTGGCAGCCGAGTCTTTTGGAGTTTTGAAACCTCATCCAAGGCCTTTTAAAGAACTGGCTAAAAAGTTGGCGCTGGATCCTGAACAGATACTCCACGTGGGAGATAGAGAGGATTGTGACATCAAGGGTGCTGAAGCGGCCGGCTTCAAGGCCATCCTTTTTTCAAGGAACAACCAGTCATCATTCCAGCCCTCGTTCGCGAGGTGGGACGATTTTATTAGTGTTATTTCAAGGTATTACAATTAGAAATAAAATGGATTCAAAATCGTGTAGACATGCAATCTTCCACCGAGTATAAATAAACCAAAGAAAGAACACTGGCTAAACTGCTGTAAGGAGGTAGAGCATGAAACGTTTCTTTACTTTGGTTTTAGTAATGGCAGGGGCATCATTCTTACTCATTGCAGGGTGCAAGAAGAAACAAGAGCCGCCGGCTCCGGCCCCCGCACCTGTCAAGAAAGTTCAGACAGCCCCGGCCCCTGCCCCTGCCCCTGCAAAGGCGGAAGCTGCAAAACCCGCCGAGGGTGGACCGGCTGCAAAGGCGGAAGCTGCAAAACCCGCCGAGGGTGGACCGGCTGCAAAGGCGGAAGCTGAAAAACCTGGAGCAAAGAAGGCAGAAGCTGAAAAAAAGGCTGAAAAGCCCGAAGCAAAGGCCAAGGCAAAAGAAGTCAAGAAGGCAAAGAAGGTCAAGAAGGCAAAGAAGGCAAAGAAGTAGAATATTCTCTTTGTAGTATTTCACGTTTTCTTCACCTACCGATGTAGGATTAGTGCCAGATTTCTGTCATAGCCGAATGGATGTTTCCATCTTTTTGCAAGAACCGGTGTTTCATGTTGTACGGCTCTTTTGGAAAACTATGTTGACATTACTCCTGGAATGGTTTTCAAAGAGATACTATTATGGAAAGTTGACCTGTGGGGGATAATGTCATGAAAAAAAACGAAGAGGTCCGCGTGTTGCTCGTGGACGACGACAGGGATTTTCTGGAGATATGCCGGGAAAACCTGTCCAGGGAAGAATCCGGGATTCAGGTGGAGACAGCCAAGTCAGGAGAAGAATGCCTGTCAAGACTGAAAGACCAGCATTTTGATGTGGTCCTGGCGGATTACTGGATGGAACCGGGTATGACAGGCCTGCAGCTTCTTTCACTCTTGAGGAAAGAGGGCTATGCAGTGCCTTTTATTTTCCTCACGGCACGGGGAAACGAAGGAGTTGCGGCCGAGGCTTTGCGCCTGGGTGCAGATGATTATCTTGTCAAGGGCGTGACTCGCAGCGGGTACAAAAAGCTTGCAAGGGCTGTAATGGAAGCTGCCGAAAGGGTTGGAGGTTCTCCCGGGTTGGAGCCGGGTTCCGGCATTGTTGCAAGGACTCCCATATCGGTAACCAAGAAATTCGAACTTCTTCAAGCAATAGTGGAAGAAGTCCCGACAGGCATACTGGTCCTTGGTCCGGACGGCGGTGTTCTCTCCGCCAACTCCAAGCTGCGTATGATGTTAGGCCTTGACAAGGAAGCTTACAAGTCCTGGCTGCAGAACCTCCTTGATTCAGCAAAAGAAAAGCTGGGTGATGCAGGAACCGTTATTTACCGTATGATCGAGGATGGTGCCCCGATCGAGCACTTGGAATTCGAACTCGACTCGGCGGACTTACGAAAATTACGTGTAAGGGCCCGGGGCCGTGAGATAGTCACTCATTTGAATGAGAGAGCCGGCTTTGTCCTGGCCATGGAAGATATCTCGAATGAAAGCGAAAACCAAGCCACTCAAAAAAGCACGATTTCGGAGTTGAGACGGAGACTGGATGGAAGAACACAATTACTGGAAAATGTAATGAAACGCCTCTCGCACGACCTGAAGGGGCCTTTGGTTTCCATATCTGGTTATGCAGAATTGCTCCTGGACAAGAAAAAGAAATTTTCAAAGGAAGAAATTGACAGGCAACTTCAGAGTATCAGGAGAAATGCTCTGAAGTTGAACAAGATGATGGATGAACTCGTGTCTATGAGGAAATCGTGAAAAATTACGGCAGCAAAATTTTGACCCTGTCCGAAAGATGAAATAGCATAAAAGCTGGCTTCGTGTTTTTACAGCTTGTTTGTAGGCTCGTGATTTTTTACGGCGTTGGAGGAAAACGATGCGTAGGATAATTACTCTTATGGCTGCTGGAATAATAGTGGTTGGAATATCCGGTTCCGCCCTGTGTGAGGGCAGGGTAGGGCTGGGTGCCTCGGTGGGGGCTGTGTTTCCAAACAACGATAAAGACATTGACTGGTCCGACGTTGGGCTGAACTGGGGTTTTTGGGTCGATATCCCCATTGCATGGGTCTTCAATCTTACGCCGTCGGCCGAGATATACGATTTGGGCGGCAAGGTTGGAAAAGATACGGCCACGGATATCTGCCTCAACTTCAAGTTCATAGTACCGTTCAGTTTCATGCGCTTCTTTTTCGGTGTTGCAGGAGGGGTGACCAACCATTTGGATTATCATCCAAATGCAGGTGTATTGGCCGGACTGTCCTTTCCCCTGGTTAGCAACCTGGAAGCCTTTGTTCAGGCAAAGTACAAGATATTGATTGCTGATCCCAATGTTCATACCATTCACGCCAATGCCGGCATGTTGTTCATGTTCTAGGGCCATCGAGGACTTTGGCGTGAGAATACTATTGGCAAGGGCACTAATTATTTTGTAACGGCGATCAATTCTTTTTCCACGTCCCTGATTCGACGACGCAATAATAGGCTGTACATGTCCAGTATCTCTTGATCGGTCATGTGCAGGCCCTGTATTTCCATGGCCTGCTCAAGCCGGGGCCTTGATAAAAATATTTCTTTCAGAAACCTGAAATAGAGTTCCCGTATTTCTCCGGCAGGCAGTGTCGGGGTGCCGAAATGTCCGATATCATGGTAAGGCGCATCGAAAGCGGAATCGTCTTTTGGTAAATTCAGGCCATGTTCCAAGCCGATGCGAAATATATCGGTGTTTGGATAATACTTGACCGTAAAAAACATCGGCAAGACAAGTCCCTGAATTGCCTTTACAAAACGCAAGGTGGACAGGGCCTCCTCCTTGGTTTCGGATGGAAGGCCGATCATGAAACACAGGTTGACCATGACTCCCTTGCTTATGGTGTACTCGGTTACAAGCTTGAGCTTTTCCAAGTTCAGGTTTTTTCTTATCAGCCTTTGCAGCCTGTTGGATGCGGTTTCCAGGGCATAGGTCACCCATACCATTCCGGCTTCCACCAGCATGTCCACCAATTTCGTATCAAGCAGGTCTGCTCTCAAGCCGTTGGCAAAATACAGGTTGAATTGTTCATCCTGTTTGGACAGCAGGCTGCAAAATCGTTCCACCCTTGTCCTATCCAGGTTGAACCCGTCATCTATGAAGTAGAAATCTTTGATACCCCTTTCAAGATTAAGCAATTTCATCTCAGCGACGACCGAATCGGCACTCCTCGGCCTGAACCTGGAACCGAACAGGTTGTGGCAATATGCGCATCTGTAAGGGCAGCCTCTTGACGAAAGAATGACTCCTTGACGCCTTCTATTGTAGCCGTACGTCAAATACCTTTCATAACGGCCCAGGTCCAGGCAGTCATAGTCTGGAAATGGAAGCGCATTCATGTCCTGGAGGAATCGTCTCCCGGGATTTATCACCACGCCATGCCCTGGGTGCGTGTAACCGATTCCGGGAAGGTCACGAAAATCCTTTCCATCATTCAGGCGTTGCACCAAGGACGGAAGAACCATGTCTCCCTCTCCGATGACTACTGCATCCACTCCTGTTTGCAGTGCCTGGCGCGGTGATATGGTGGGAAAAGGACCGCCCGCAAGCAGAAGGGTTTTCTTACCCCTGCTTTTTATTAAGGATGCGAGTTCCTTGAACCTCTTTCGATATACATGCAAGCCACGAATGCCGACCACGTCCGGATCGAATCGGTCCAATTCCGCCGCAAGCTCTTGATCCGAGTTATAGTCTCCAAAGGAATGCCTTACTGCCACTTGGACCTTGTCACCCAAGTGTTCTTTGAGGTCGGCAGACAACTGCATCAAGCCATGCGGCAGCACTATCTGCTCCAGGTCTTTCATGTCCGGCCTTGAAGCCAGCCACGGACCGGCCGCTTCCAACAGCATTACTTTGATCGGCATATTTTCAACTCACATGTTGATTGAGTTTTTCGTTAACAAAGGAAACTATCGAAGAAAGAGTATCCAATTCGGCTGATGCGAGTTCTTCGACCGAAAAATTAATGTCGAATTTTTTTTCGAGTAATGAAAGCAACAACACGAGGCCGGCCGAATCTATCAGGCCCGTGCTGACCAACGGAGAATCAGCTTTCAAATCGAAGTTCCCTTGTCCATCCATGAGGCCGCGCTTAATGAATTTTTCCACGATTGCTTCGACTTCCATCTTTTTCAGCTCACGGCTCATTTTCAAGCTTCCTCCTGTTCAGCTTTCCGGTCGAAGTCCTGGGCATTTCCTTGATCCATCTTAACTTGTCAGGCAGCATATACCTTGGCAACCTCTCTGACAAAAAGCTCATCATGTCAAGATAGTCCACATGATTTTGGGACATGGGCGTAACGAACAGGTCGATGGATCCGGATTCGTTTCCCTGTGAAAATAATGCAGCCGCTTCCTGGACAGCCGGGTGAGCGGCAGCCACTCTTTCAATCTCGCCCAGCTCGATACGAACGCCCCTGCGTTTTACCATGCGATCCTTCCTGCCCAGGAGTATGATATTTCCGTTTTCGTCCTGTTTTGCCAGGTCCCCGGTTCTGTATGCCTTTGAAGGTTGTTTATCCGGGTTGATTTCCACCAGGGCGGTCTCAATGCCGGCACCATCCGTGAAATATCCGGACATGAGAGTTGGTCCACTGACCACGATTTCTCCTTGCTCCCCTGGCAAGACAGGATTCAACTCCGTGTCCATGATCCATACCGTGTCTCCACAGCAGGCGGTGCCTATGGTGATATCGCCTCCTGCCGGGTCGGGAGGGGCCGGCAGACGGTGGAAGGTGCAGACGTTGGTCTCTGTAGGCCCATAGAGATTATAGAAAACCGGGCCTTTGAGCACATCCATAACAGCCTTCAGCAAGGCGGGCCGAAACACCTCGCCCGCGAACAGGCACAGTCTCAAGCTCCCGAGTTTCCTTGTCTTTATCGATCCATGTTTGAGGAGTTGTATATAGGTCCATGGAACCGTATAGAGCACACTTGCCCCGACCTGTTCCAGCCAGGCGCCGGCGACCCTGGGCCAGGTCACAACTTCCCTCGGAGCAGGCAGGAGTGTAGCGCCGGCCATGGCGGTTCCAAAAACATCAAGCACCGATAAATCGAATGCAAGTGAGGCATGGTTTACGATCTTGTCTTCAGGGGAAAAATCAAACTCTCTTACAGCCCACTCCAGAAATGCCAAAGCTGCACGATGGGACAGCACGACTCCTTTGGGTTTGCCTGTGGAGCCTGATGTGTACAATATGTAAGCTGGTTCTTCTCCGCGGCCGGGCTTGGGCTTGAAGGATGATGTAGCGCCGATCTCTTCCACCACACCGAGGCACCTTTTTGAACAAGATGGTTTCCTGTGCAGACACAATGAAGGAGCCGGGATGTCGTCGAGGTTAATGCCGATTCTGTCCAAGACATGCCCGTCACTCAAAAGCAACACAGGTTTTACATCTTCCAGGAAGGACATTATTCTCCTGGCAGGCCACCCGGTATCCAATGGAACATAGGCGGCTCCCGTACATATTACCCCGTACAATCCGGAGATGGCATCTATAGACTTGTCCAGCAACAAGGCGACCCTTTCACCGGAACCCGCGCCATTTTCTGCGAGAGCCTGGCCGATTTCAAGGGCATTTCGCGCAAGATGTTCGTACGACAAGCTTGCATCCCCGAATTGCACAGCCGTCCTGTTGGAAAACCTCTGTGCACTGTCCATCAACAGGTCGAATAATCCTTTTCCCAAAAAATTCCCCTGCCCGGCCGATGTTGAGCGCGGCCTTCTCTGTTTATCCATACGTTTACCCTGGTACCAATCCAAGATGCAAGCAGGGTTGATTCGTTGTAGTTAGCGCCAGGCAGCTTTGCACCTGCAGGCCCTTGAATTAGCGTCCCCGTACGTGAGGCGGGCGGCAAAACAAAGTTGGCGTATTGGAGCGATTTATCCTTGGTATCCCGCTCTGGCTCTCCCCACCCTGGGCTCTCCCCACCCAGGTTGATTTTGAGGGCATCAAAAACGTGCTGTCATTTCAGGAAGTTTCGCATCAGTAAAAATCCATTGACGCGCAAAT
>JAADFL010000178.1 GCA_013152945.1 Deltaproteobacteria bacterium
CCCGGCTTTGACCGGCTTTACGTTGGATTAGTAATGTCAACTTTCGTGCCAAGAACCGCCTTCAATGATTACGATAGGTTAGAGATGAGCCCTGGCTCTAAAAGTGACCAGAATCCGGTTTGGGTGACCAAGATCCGGTCACTTGCATGCTGTAAGTGCCTTGCCTGCCTGCCTGCGATGCGCCCCTGTCGCCCGCCGCCCCGAGCCGCCTCCGTCCCCTCTGGGTCCCCGTCCCCTCTGGGTCCCCCCTCTGGGTCCTGGCTCCGCCGACCCCGTGTCGCCAGCCACCCCGAACCCCCTCCGTCCCCTCTGGCCGTCCCCTCTGGCCGCCCTCTGGCCGGTCCCCTCTGGCCTCCCCGTCCCCTCTGGCCTCCGTCCCCTCTGGGTCCCCGTCCCCTCTGGGTCCCCCTCTGGGTCCTGGCCCCGCCGACCCCGTGTCGCCAGCCACCCCGAACCCCCTCCGTCCCCTCTGGGTCTCCCTCTGGGTCTCCCCTCTGGGTCATAAATTCATTATTGCTCTGCTTAGGCTTAACCTGTTATTTGTATAAAGCACGTGATTTCGGATTTCATACCCGAGCACACACCGGAGGAATGTTGCATGGAAAAAAAATATTGCATGGAAAAAATAATCTCCATTACAGCGATCCTTGTTCTTTCGCTTGGTGGATGGGGCTGTAAGAAATCGACAATATCACCCTATGCCGGACAGAAGGTAGCGCCGGTGCCACCTGGATGGAGGCCGCCTCCGCCCATAGGCACCAAAGGATACATGGGACCGCCTCCCAGCGCGCCGATGCGCATGTCTCCATATTCGGCACCCACATCCAAAGGCGTACGAAGGCAGAGGAGGCTCAAGAGAACCAGTGATCAGCCGTTCAAAAAGGAACTCGCCAAATTCATGCAGGACAGGAAAGGCAAGATTCTCTTCATTTACAAGAAGGGTTTTCGTGAAAATTTTGGAGATCTTGAAAAGAGGATCGTGTACTATGATGACAAGAAAGTTAAAGAATCCGCTGTAATGCTTTCGAAACCGGCGGGTCAGGATGACTCCGAAAAAGCCCTTGCAAAATACCTTGAGGACAAGGGGGTGAAATATGTGCTCATCGACCGGTACGTGATTCATACCGTTGGTTGGCTCGACGATAATGCCGACCAAATCCTCCACAGGATGAGCTGGGGATGGCCACTCCGCCGATTCCACCCCAAACTGCTGGGCCGAACATTCCTCTTGTACGTCATAGCACCGCCGTTCATCCTTAATCAACACGACGGCCAAGCCATGGTTGACTATGCCAGGGCGGCATTGTCCGGCAATCGAATAGAATTGAAGACATCACCTATTTTGGACCACGCCGGAGGAAATGAAGATATCGAAGTGGCAATAAGCCTAAGAAAATTCTCTGCCACCCGGATCCCGGGCAGTGTCAAGAGGGGAATCAACAAGAAGACGGGCAAACCAAGGTACAGGAGGGCCGGCCTTCATGGAAGACGCATAATAATCAGATGGGCATCCGGAACAAATCTAAAGGATGCCCTTGACAGGGCGGTTACAGGACTCAAGAGGGGTTGGAAGACAAGAAGAAAAAATGCAAAAACCCGATATGGTGTAGACCTTGCAGAAGATCTTGCACAGGCTATATCCGGTATGGAAATAGAACTGGATGTAGTTTATGACAAGGCGAGAATCACGGACCGGACCGAAAGAAGGCTTCACGAAGCAATCGAAATGGGTGTCGACGGTATTTTCCTCGAATATATGAAAAATGGCCACTTGAGACGTTACAAATTGCCGCCTGCATACCCTATTCAGCGCCTCGATTATGGCGACAAGTGGAAGCTGAAGGGTCCGGTGATACTAGCCAGACATTTGAGCCAGGCATGGGCAAAACTGGCACCCGATGCATGGAAAGATGACAATGTAACCTTCGGCAGATTCAGAACGAGGTCATTTCTCGAAGCTGAACCAGGCGGCAAAGTAGTGTCGACATATCGAGGCACTCCCTTGATTTACCTCCACCAGGTCACAAGAAACAACCTTATCAATGCACTGAAACTCGGCTGCAACTATCTTGTTCGCAACCAATTGCCGGACGGCCAGTTCAGGTACAAATATTGGGCTCACCGGGACAGGTGGGTCAGGGGTAACAATATTGTCCGACACGCACTGAACCCATACACGGTGCTTATGGCCGAACAATTTGCACCCGATCCCAAATGGACGGCTTCTGCAAAAAAGGGAATTGATTATACACTTCATCACATGAAATGCGAAGGTCAGGAAGATTCGAGGATTTGCTACATCTGGCACAAGGATACACCGGCCAAGTATGAAAACGCCAAGGTCGGCACGGTAGCGGTTACTATCCTGTCAATGCTAAGACTCAATGATTTTGAAAAGCTCACAACAGGTTACAGGGATACACTGCGCAGTCTGGGCAATTTCCTGGTCTACATACAGGATCCGAATGGACATTTCAGGCAATACTATGTTCCTGCAGATCATCCATATTATGGCTGCACCAATGCCATCTTCCCAGGCGAAATCATGTTTGCCCTGTCAAGGCTCTATTCCTATTTCAAGGATGATAGATTTAAAACCGCCTTTGAAAAGGCTTTCCGATATTACAAGGAGTGGTGGAAGTTACAAAAGGCCAAAGAGCAAAAAGACGGAACCTACACTGAAGAGGAACGGGCCGACATGGTGGGCTTCGTGCCATGGCAATGCATGGCCATGGAAGACGCGTACGGATGGAGCAAAGACAAGAAATATGCGGACTTCGCCTTGGAACTTCAACTTTGGATGGACGGTCACTTCCTATATACCCCCATGCGTTCCGCATACCCGGACTACCTGGGGGCTTCGTTCAAGTTCCACGGTGAGCAACCAGCAATCAATAGCTGCGGTTATACAGAGGGATGTGCAGCGACCTATTCCATTGCAAAGAGAACCGGAACCAACAGGCCTTTGTTGCGTGATCACCTGCTCTGGGGCTTGAGATTCGCCATGCAACTACAATACAGGGACATTAAAACTACAGCATATTTCCTTCCCAACCCGGCAGTGGTTCTCGGAGGATTCAGATATTGCCTTAACAGACTCAGGCTACGAAACGACTACTCGTACCATGCACTATCCGCGATATACCAAGGACTGAAATTCCTCGATCCCGGTGATTATGCATATGCAAAGGACCCCGGCATGATGTTCCCGGATTCACAAAAGTAACGATAAATCCCAAGCACCCAAACAGGAAAGAAGCAAAGAGGCCATGAGCAAAATTGTCATAGGGGTGTCTGAACAATCAAAGAGATTGCATCAGCTTGTGCGTTGAAATAAGAAAAATTCCTGATTGATTGTGAAATTCGGGTCCGATCCCGCCCTTGCATTAACATAAACAGGACGCGGGAAATCAAAATAATATGTGCCGATATGCCGAATTGCCGGGTGAGCGGCTATGCCTCTCCTATATCTCCTGACTTATTGTTCCTTGGTAGCCTTAGCCTTACCCTGCAGCTTGAGGCCGTGGCAACGCATCGCCCTTGCACTGAGCATCTTGTAAAGCTTACTGCTGCCCTTGAGCTTGGCCCTTTCATCGCCGAACAACAAAGACAATTCATGGTACCCGGCCGGGCCACTCGACTTGTATATAGCGATAACCTGCCATGGCCCGAGTTTGGCGGCAACGCACGCATCTTTTCCCTGCTCCTTCATGACCTGCCTAACAATAACAGAGGCATTGGCTAAATATCCCTTCAAATTGCCGAATACCGCAGCCATGATCCTTGGTATGAAGGCATTGATTCTTTTCTCCGCACCCTTTTCAAATGTGGCACGCCACTCGTGAGAAGACACCAGCCCTGATTCCTCACCCACCCTCACGCTGAAAGGCGTTCCTTCAGGCGTACGGATATCCATCTTGTGCATGGTCAAACCAAGTATGTGCGGTTCCGTACCCAAATCATTGTAGTTGAGTTTTTTGTACCTAGCCTCCACCGTATCCCATTTTTCCACGCCCGCCTTCAACAAGGCACTGATCTTGGCATTGTTTTTTGGCTTGGTCGCCTTTTCGGTTTGGACAACCTTTTCGTGTTTGCAAGATAACGCCATCAGGAAAAGGCAAAGAAAAAGGGCCACGGGCCGGAATAAACGGATTTTCTTCATGTTGATGCTCCTTTCCTTTACCCCAAAACCCTTTTCAATTCCTCAAGGGTCGTCAAGCCTCTCAATGCCTTTTCTGCCCCGTCCGCGATCATGGGCCGCAACACCGCATCTTTTAATATGCTGAATTCCATTGCCCTATCTCCCTTGGACGCATTAAGCCTGGAACGAACCTGGTCAGTCATCTTCAACAGCTCATCCAGTACAAGCCTCCCTTGGTAACCTGCCATTCCACATGCCTGGCAACCATGTCCGGCCATCCACTCGGTCTTGTCCGGTAGGCTTTGTCCATTCTTGGCCAATTCTTCCGCCATCCAGTTACGCAATGGCTCGGACGGCCTGGAAGGTCCGATGCAAGACATGCATGACCTTTGGACCAGCCTTTGCGACAAGACTCCCTGCACGGATGAGTACAGCACGAAAGGTTCTACCCCTAACTCAAGCAATCTTTCGAATACACCTGGCGGAGAAGGTGAATGAACAGTGCTAATGAGCAAATGACCGGTTTGACCAGCCTGTATGGCCAGCTTTGCAGTCTCCGGGTCCCTTATCTCTCCGACAACGATTACTTCCGGGTCCTGCCGAAGTATGGAGCCCAATACCTTGTCATAGGTCAAGCCCTTGTCACGGTCTATCTGAATTTGTGTTACACCATCTATCTCGTGTTCAACAGGATCTTCGACAGTCACGATGTTGACAGTGCCCTTTGTCTGCTCCCTTATGTAATTCAGGGCCGAGTATATGGTCGTGGTCTTTCCGCTTCCCGCAGGTCCGCAAAGAAGTATGGTTCCATGTCTACGGTTGAGCATCTCCTTCAAATTGGACAAGGTATCATCGGATAGGCCGAGCTGTATCAAGTCATATCGCAGGCCTGATGTGTCGAACACACGGAGTACCACCTTTTCCGAATCATGGCTCGGGGTGACCGAGACCCTCAAGTCGGTGGCCACTCCCTCGGCCCTGAACAACACCTGTCCGTCCTGTGGAATTCTCCTCTCGTATATCTTCATGTTGGCCATTACCTTGATTACGTTTATGACCGCCATCTCCTGCTCTATCGGCAATTCAATGACCTTGTACAACTTGCCGTCTATCCTGAAGTTGACGGCAACGGCTTTTCCTTCCCTGCCGATATGAATATCACTAGCCCTCCAGCGCACGGCCCTGGCCGTTATCCTTTCCACTATCCTGTTGGTGTCACCGGGATCGTTCTTCAGCAATTTGTTTATTTCGGACTGGAATTCCTCAATGGGAAGCTTGCCCGGCGGAGGCGGCAAGCCTTCCTCCATGTCCAGACTCTTGGGTTCTACCCGGGCTCTGATCCCCCTTACCCCGGAAATAATGAACAGAGCGGCAATCACCAAGAATACACCAAGAAGTATGTAACGCCATTTTGCAAGGGCGATGAACCTTGGAGATGAACGACGTTTCAACTCTTTTTTCATTTCCTCATGTGCCTTGTGCAACCCGGACAACCGGTCCTGCCACTTGTTTCTTTCCTGTTCATTCGGAGCAGTGGCGAACTTCCTATTCAATTCCAACTGCTTCATGTCGTAAGAGGCGACCTCGTCTTCCAGCATCTTGGTGGGAAATAGTCTCTTGTCCGAGTAACTCGTCGGCTCTACGAACTTACCGAGGTAGTTATCTATGGCAGCCGAAATATCTATTGAATCCAGACCGGCCAATGAAAAAGGCATGATAAAAAAAATACCAAGGATGGCGATCACCGACCCGGTTACTATCTTTACCAATTTTTGCGATCCTTTCCGGCCGAGTTTACCTATTTATCGCAAACATCGCCTATACCGTCCTTGTCCTCGTCCGCTTGCTCAGGGTTGGGTGAATCAGGACAGTTGTCACAAGCATCCCCTATTCCATCGAAATCCGTGTCGACCTGGTCCTGGTTGGCAATATTCGGGCAGTTGTCCAGGCCGTCTCCCAACCCGTCTCCGTCTGTGTCAGACCATTGTTGGCGATCATAGGGAAATGCATCTTCATCGTTCTTTACAGAGTCGTTGTCCTTGTCTTCATCGAAATCGTCCGATACTCCATCACCATCGAGATCATGGTCTGCTGTAGCGCTCAAGATGACAGGTGGTATTTCAGTCCCCAGTCCCACGGGAACATTGGGCACAATCAATGTCTGAAGTCCTGTTCCGGACACAAACATCGTATAGACCCCGGTTTCGAGTTGCCCTGTTCTGAAGCGCCCGCTCGAATCGGAGACCGCAGTGTAGTTCAAACTTCCTTCCCTGAATACCACCATTGCCCCTACTGCCGGGCCTTTCCCCCTAACATAGACCGAACCCGCAATCTGCAGGTTGGTAGCCTGGCGCAGTTCGATGTTCATTTCGTTCGAGTCCTTGATTTGGATAGTTGCAATACCCTCACCGTGTCTTATTGCAAAAAGATTCGAAGCGCCCTTTTGTACTCGACGCAATGAAAATGTACCGTCCAGGCCCGTCCTTGTACTTATCCTCGAGAATGGAATAAAAACCTCTGCCCCGATGGAAGGATTACCACCTTTTATCGTAACCTTGCCCCTTATCTCAATTATCGGCGGCTCAAGGTGAATCCTCCCCAGGTAGAGGGCATCGGAGTCACTGTTCAACCCGACTCCTTCCACCCTTGCCGCAAGACCTTCGACCGGGTCGAAAAGGTCGAGGACCACCGGACCAGCAGGGACATCTTTGAATATGAACATCCCGCCGGGACCTGCCTTTGACAACACCTGACTTCCGGTAACAAGACTCACGAGGCAATTATTCAGGTTTTCTGCCCCGTTCTTGGAACTCTTCTGTGGAATAATACTTACTTCACCGGGGTTGAGGCCAAGCGCAGGATTGTTCACATCGAAGTTGCAACCCGGACCGGCTATCAGTACAGCCACAATAATCAACGATGAAAAAATTACTGTTTTCTTCTTCATGGCCCCTCCTACCAAGTTCCAGTCACACCAAAAGTAAAACCGTCCCGGATCACCCCGGTAACAGGCATCACTCTGCCCTGGTCTCTTGATCCGGAATCATTACCTTCCAGCAGGTCCCATACGAGAAGCCCCAAGCCTCCTGCGGCAAAGGCCCCTGTCAGGCTCCAGAACACAGTGGCGGCAAGGCCGTAATCATCAGCATCCTGCTTGTAAGCAGATGCCCTGATACGGTTGTGAACAGAGAGGCTGTTGCCGTCGTCCTCTGCCGACATTCCCTTTGACGTATATACCGAGCCGCCGATAATGCAAAGCGCGCTTGCTCCAAAAAGACCATATGCCACAGGCATGACCCAGACAGGCGTCCCTTTCCTCGTTCCCGGTCCGGACGACGTTGCCGATACAGGTTGCCCGACCACGGGTACGGCTTTTTTTGTCGCTTCAACAACCTGTTTTCGCTCCTCCTGGTTCTTCGAAACTTCGGGAGTTTTCCGCTTTTCTTCCTTGCTGACCGTTGCTTCAGTGGGTGGGCCGGATTTTTCTTTCTTCTCCACCTTTGAAACAGGAACCGAAACGCCTTTTGTCACCTTTGCATGCTTTTCAGACTCGGCCTTTTTCTGTATGGCGTTTGCCTTTTGTTCCATAGTTTTCTCTTGCACCCGTTTTACTTCACCCTTTTTCTTTATGGGCACCAATGGCGGCAATGCCGGTTTCTCCTCATTGTCCTTGGCGCTTGCAACTCCGGATGCCGCTTTGTTTTCAGTTACTGTAGAACCTTTTTCCAGGATAACCGCCAGTGTCTTCTTTCCCCTTGGAACCGGCAGGACCTTTTTCCACACCTTGAAGCCGTTCTTTACAACCTTCAACCTCCGGATACCGTTCGCCACGTGAACATATTTTTTCAGGGGTGAAACACCAACCAGCATATCATCCACGTACACCAATGCGCCGGGCTCCGACACGTTCAGCTTCAACCTGCCCTTCAACGCCGGATCGACACCGGTGAGCAAATATTTTACGGCCCTTCTCGTTGTTCTGCGAAGGCCGGGACGTCCGGCCAGTTTTTCACGCAAATGAGCCCTTACAGGTTGCCCCTTGGCAACGTCCACCAAAAGCATCTTGATACTGAAAGATCCCTTGGGGCCCTTCTTGACCATGGGAAGAATCGCCAGATCCGCCTTCAGCGCTTTTCCAAGGTCGATCGCACAGTTCAAATCCGTACAGCTTTCGAAAGCAGCAGAGACTCCCTTGGTCAGCTCCCTGGTATTTGCTGCAGCCCGTTTGGTGGAATAACCCTTGAGCCGGTTCACAGCAACGGTTATCCACTTGACCAGGTCGTTTTTCAGGTTCTGGCTTACGCCCCTGCCGTCAACCGGAAACACTGCAACATTCAATTGTCTCTTCAATCGTTTGCCGTAAGCCCCTCCTTCAAAAATCGTGAAGAACAAAACAGCAATACCAATTGATATAATCATGACCCTGTACCGGACGGAAGCAAGTTTTCTTCCTTCCCTCATGATTTCACCACCCTCCAAGTTTAGTCGAGCCTCTCTCTTTTTTCTCGTATAATCCATTCCTATTAACAGAACCCAAGCAGTTTAGCAGCATGGTTCTCTGTGCGTCAATAGTGAGTAAGTGTTCCATCTTTCTTGGCTCTTTTGACAGCCAGAGAAAATGATACCAAACCAACCGGCAAGGTGACTACCGTAAGTATAACCAATGCATACAATGATTCAAGGGCATCGGACCATGGCCTGCCTGCGACCAGGACCAACCTGATCGCCTCCAGGGCATGTGTAATGGGCAATATTTCCGAAAACGGCCTTAACCAGTCCGGCAGCACCGAAATCGGGTAGATCACACCGCCCAGCAGGTAAGACAGTCCGCTCACCATCCATGTTATGGGTTCAAATCGTTTGAACACCATGATGAACGACGCCCCCAGGATACCTATCCCTGCAAAGGACATGACAGTCAACAACATCACGACAAGAGAGACGGGGATTCCAGAGGCATGCAATGGAACGTCAAAGAAAATATTCCCCACCAGGAGCAGCAGGAAGACGCGGAATGATGTGAATATAAAAGGATACAATGAAGAGTATGCCACAAGTCCCGAAATACTCGTCCTGGTTACGAGCATTGCCTCCATGGTGCCGAGTACCTGGGCCTGTCTTATCTGCTGGGAAAATGCAGTCAACGCCACTGTCAAAAAACTGGAGAAGGCTATTCCAGTCAAAGCAAAAGAAAAATAATCGCCCCCGTATTTGGCAAGCCGAGGCTCGGCGGAAGGACCTATCAACTTTGCAAGAAAATAAAATGAAAAAACAGTGAACAGCATGCCCGTAAACTGAAATATGAAGTTGAGCCGGTAACTCAGCTCTTGTATGAAATCCCTCTTCATGAAGGCCAGGGCCTTTGAAAGGATCTTCACCATTCCTCCTGCCCGAATACCTTTTCGACCTCGGGCATTACCTGTTCCACCTCTCCAAAAGCTGCACAGGTTCCTTTTTTCAACAACAAGACCTGGTCGGCAACCTCGCTCGCTTCCTCGAGATCGTGTGTAGCCATGATAAGTGTAATCTTCTCATTCTCCAGCATATCCTGCTTCAAAAACTTCCTCATCCCGGCGGCCGAACCCGGGTCCAGGCTCCGGGTAGGCTCATCGACGAGCAGAACTTTGGGCCGGTTGAGCAAGGCCCTTGCCAGGGCGAGTCTCTGCTTGATACCTGTGGACAGATCCCTAAAAGGCCTTTTTGCTTCATTTGAAACATGTACCTTTTCCAGAACCTCGTTTACGCGTTCTTTCTTTTCTCTTCCACGAAGGTCCTGCAACATGGCAAAGAACTCGATATTTTGCCATGCACTCAATCGCCAGTAGAAAGATCTTTCGTCGCATATGGCGAAACCAATCAGTTTCTGCACCAGGTCGGTCTGTCTCTTGACGTCCAGGCCCATGACCATGGCGCGTCCAGAGTCAGGCTCCACCAACCCGGAAAGAACCTTGAGCAAAGTGCTCTTGCCCGCGCCGTTCGGTCCAAGCACTGCCAAGGCGCTGCCTTTTCTTACAGTAAAATCTATGCCGTCCAGGGCCTTTATGTATTCCCCTCTCCCAAACGGAGCCTTCAAGAGATCGAGCCAGCCCCTGGCTGTTGGAAAACTCTTGGACAGATTATCGACCAGTACACCGGCACGATCCTCTTTTTCGCTGCGGTCCTGACCTTCCAATCTAATCCCCATCAAGCTCATTCCCGGCCGGTCGCCGTTGACACCAAGCCCTTATGGAAATACGGTCTATCAAAGCCTTGATGGATGTGCAATGGAGGTAATTTACTTGAAAGCGAAAAAACACGCAAAGAATAGTATCATACGCAATCCCTATTACACGATCATCTTGATGATCGTATCCCTTGTGGCCGTACTCGCATATATATGGAAAACCACACCGGCTCAAGATGACGGGAACGAGCCTGGCTCCGGTTCCGTTTCAAAAAAACAAAATATTACCAACCAGAGAAAGGCTTTCTTTCAAACCGGTAACCATGAATTTTTTACATCGTCCAGGACCTTGCTGGGGACCGTTGTGACCATCCAGGCGGGAACGGATGACCCCAAGAAAGCAGTGGCCATGGTGCGTGCCGGTTTCAAGGAAATCAGGAGGCTACTGACATTGCTCGGTCCTACCGGGCCAGGAAGACCGGTATCCGAAATAAACGCATCATCCGGGGGCCCTCCGGTCAAGGTGGGCACAGATCTCATGAATGTTCTTGTCGCTTCCAAGAAAATTGCCGATCTCACAGGAGGAGCATTCGACCCGACCTGGGCCGTACTCGCGCCCTTTCGGCACTCCGACAAGAAAAACTCCAAGAGTTTGGACCAATCCAAAGTTGCTTCGGCTGTAAAACTGGTTGATTATCAATTATTGATCCTGGACCGGGAAAATTCAACGGCCAGGCTCGAAAAAAAAGGTATGGCCTTGGACCTGGCTGAAGTCGCCAAGGGATATGCTGCGGACAGGGCCGCACAGGTTCTCGCCGGTATGGGCTGCAAGTCAGCACTGATAAACGTGGGCGGAAATATACATGCCCTCGGCGGTCATGATTCGAAGCCTTGGGAAATAGGTATCAAGGACCCGAGTAACAGCAAGAAACTGTTGGGCACGGTTGCTGTCAGAGACATGGCTTTGGCCACTTCCGGCAATTTGGAAAAATCCTTTTCCGGGGATGGCCCGAGGTATCACCAAATATTGGATCCAAGGACTGGAATGCCTGCCAGGAACACCAAGGCTGTTTCGGTTATCGCTCCCACAGGAATCGAGGCCGGGGCCCTTAAAGCTGCTTTTTTCGTCATGGGACCGAAAGATGCATTGAAACTTGCTAACAAGCTTGAAAACATCGAGATGCTCATTGTCGATCCAAACGACAGGATAATGATGACACCGGGATTTACCAAGGTCTTCAAGATAAACCACGGAAAATAGTTTTAAGCGAAATAATTATTTTGTTCCGGGCGAGCTCAAGTGTTCTGCCACTGCCTTCAATGTTTCTTCGTTTAGCGCTCTGACGCAAAAGGTCCAGTCACGGCCCGAGGATATCTGGTGGTTCTGTGACAGCAATGCATTATCTAAAGTTGCATACAAATCGGAATGTGTCGAAAGCGAGGCAGAACCTGCTCCGAAACCTACCAACATCCTGGCTGCCTTGGAACCCGGGTTGTAATCGGTTATCTTGACAATCAGAAGATACTTGTCCTGTCCGGGCTTGAATCCCTCACGGGTATTGATTGCCCGAGCTTCGAACCCGGCATTGACAGCCATTTGGACGATATTGTTTTCCATGAAGTCACCTACCTGATTTCGTTGTTTGACCTGGCTCTCGGACAAGCCTGGATCGCTTGCATTGCGGTCTATTACGATATCCAGTTTGACCTTGTCTCCATTTGCCAGGTTGGGAGCCTTGAAGCGCGGGCCGCAACCAAAGGCCACAAGGGTGAACAGCGCCATGCCACCTGTAGCAAATAGTAATCTCTTCATGCGATAACCTCCTTCGAGACTTGTTCGAAATATGTTAATTACTATTATTAACCGGCTTGAAAAAAGTCAATGGGGCTTTGTTTTCATTTGGCGGCGCCCACCCGGGGTATCATTGGTTTTGATAATGATATCAATTGAGTCACACCCTCCGTCCCTGCCTGTCGCTGCCTGTCGCCGTCCCTGCCTGTCCTGCCTGTCGCCGTCCCTGCCTGTCCTGCCTGTCCGGGTGCTGTCAGGGATCCCGCCTGGGTGTTGAGAAAATCAATGTCTTTCTTTTTCCTTTGCATTAAAGTACCGGCGTTGCCATTTTTCCACCGCCTTGTTGTGCTCCTGCAAAGTAACGGAAAAAACATGGGTTCCATTGTTCCTTGACACGAAGAACATGTAAGGCACCTTTGCAGGATACAGGGCCGCCCTTATTGCATCTCCACCGGGACTGGCTATGGGTCCGGGCGGAAGTCCCTGCCTGGTATAAGTATTGTACGGGTGGTCGGTAAGCAGGTCTTTCCTGGTAATATTTCCATTGTAGTTCCTTATTCCATAAATCACCGTGGGATCGGATTGGAGCTTCCAGCCTTTCTTCAACCTGCTGTGAAACACGGCGCTTATCATGGGCCGTTCCCTTGGATCGCCTGTCTCCTTCTCTATAATAGATGCCAAGGTAACCACCTGGTTCATGGTCATACCCAGTTCCTTGGCCCTTTTATCGTAATCCCGGGTCCATTCCTTCTTGAACCTGTCCACCATGGCACTTACTATTGAAGAAACAGCCAATCCCTTTGCAAACCGGTAAGTGTCCGGGAACAGGTAACCCTCGAGGTTGGGCGCACCCTGTATGCCGAACTTGGCGGCTGACTTTTTATCAAGTACCACTGCGAGAAACCTGTCAGCTCTTGCAAGCCCTGACTTTTCCAGGAGACTCGCGATCTCTTTTGCCCTGTACCCTTCCGGAATAGTCACCTTGTATGTGACTACTCCTCCCTTCACCAGCTTTCGCAGTATCTCTTCAGGCGACATTGAAGGAGACAAGGAATACTCGCCTGACTTGATTGCCTTTCCTCGACCATTGAAGCGCATCAGGAGTTTCATCCATGTACGGCTCTTGACCAAACCTTTCCCTGCAAGGTCTGTTGCAACATGGGATGGCAATGTTCCGGGCTTTACAACGAATACGATTTCATTGGTCGAACCGGGTGACAAGGGGGTTTCTGCAAATGACCTGAACTTCAAGTAAACAATGGAAGCAGCCATGGCCGATACCAGGATTGCCAGTAAGAATATTATCAAGGTTTTTTTCAACCACTGCTCCCGAAGCGCAGGCTGTCCAGGTATCCCTGTAGTATAAGTTGGGCCGCGACCTGGTCTATCTTCTTCTTCCTCTTTTGCCTTGACATGTCGGCTTCGAGCAATGCTCTTTCAGCACCCACCGTGGTAAGCCTTTCGTCCCAAGGTTCGACAGGCAGGCCTGTAAGTGCTTTGACCTTCGAGGCAAACTCCCTGGCAGACCTTGCCGAAGGGCCTTCGGAACCATTCATGTTGAGAGGAAGACCAAAGACAATCTTCACGGCTCCCGTTGCACCAGCCACGCGACCCACGGCAGCGGCCAGGTCTTTTTCTTTCCTGCGTTCCAGTGTTTCAAGAGGCTGGGCGGTCCATCCCAATTCGTCGCTGATTGCCATGCCTATCCGCTGCTCACCGATATCGAGTCCCAGTATACGCATCAAAAAGTAAGCCTATCCATGGCGAGGTGGCATGTCAAATAGCTTAGCCATCCATCATTCGAAATACATGATTCATCGCTTGCAGTAGATACACGACTTATGATAAAGGCGATTCAAATGATTAACCTACTGGGAGGGTGTGATCATGGCAAAAAACATTCTTTCCGAAAAGGCACTTCTGGAAATCGTGGAAGAGATGAAGAAAAACTTCACCACTGCCGAATTCGTTGACAAATTCAAAGAGAAGCACAAAGACGACTGGCAGAAGGTGCATGACAAGTTTTCAGGCGGCCAGCGATTCCTCAAGGCCAGGCTCACCGATGTGGAGCAGGACACGATTGGGTACGTCAGGCATGCATTGACCAAGCTCGCCAAGACTTACAAGGACAAGCTCCAGAAGAACAAGGACGGCACCTTTTTGATACCAGTCAAGAAGAAACCGGCCAATAAGGCTGCAAAAAAGCCGGCTAAAAAAGCCGCAAAGACACCAGCAAAGAAAACCACAAAAAAACCGGCAAAGAAGGCCGCAAAGAAACCGGCAAAGAAACCGGCAAAGAAACCGGCAAAGAAAAACACAAAAAAACCGGCTAAAAAGGCTGCAAAGAAACCGGCAAAGAAGGCCACAAAAAAGACGGCTAGAAAATAGCCGGTTTTACTCGCCGAAAATTCATGTAAATCCCCTGCAAAGCCGCATCCTGCATGCTGAGAGGCAAGCGGAAATCAAAGGCTCCTGGCCTGAAAGATTAGGCGCTTCATCTCTGCCACGGCCTCCATCATGCCTACAAGTA
>JAADFL010000179.1 GCA_013152945.1 Deltaproteobacteria bacterium
ACATCAAGGGCCACGCATCTCCAATGGGCATCGTGTCGTTCGAGCTTGCAGGAGACATGCACACTGTTGAGCTCATGCTTGAGGCCTGGGCAGACCAGGGCAAGATATACGTGGCCTTGAGCCTTGGCCTGGACTTCCTGTTCATTGCCGCGTACGTGCTTGCGATAGGCCTTGCTTGCGCGCTCCTTGCAGACTTACTCAAGTCCGGCATGAAAACGCTTTCCAGGCTCGGCTGGTTGCTCTCGTGGCTTATGCCCGTGGCAGGCCTGCTGGACGTGGTGGAGAACTGCACGCTCATCCAGGTGCTCACAGGAGATGGGAGCGACCTATTGGCCGCCATTGCCAAGTGGTGCGCCCTGGTCAAGTTCAGCCTGGTGGCCGCGGGTCTGGCCTACTCCATGGTGGGGCTTGCAGCCTGGTTCTTCGCCAAGGAAGGCAAGTCCGCCGGAGCCGCCAATGATCCGAAATAGGCATTTTTTTGGGAGGAAGGCATGACTATCGAGGAGACAGGAGGCATGGGACAAGCAATCGTTGCTTACTGCGGGTTGGTTTGCACCAACTGCGGCATGCTCAGGAAAGGCAAATGCAAGGGGTGTCACAGCGAGCGGCCCATGAACCGAAACTGTAAGATGAAGGCCTGCGCCATGGAGCGTGGTTACACCACTTGCGCGGACTGCACAGACTTCCAGGACTTCAGGGAGTGCAAAAAGCTATACAATATGGTTTCCAGGTTCTTCGGGTTCATCTTCAGGACTGACCGCATAGCAAACCTCGAGATGATCAGGCAGAAGGGTATGAACCGGTTCGTAAAGGAGAAGATCGGGCAGGGCAGGCCCTAGAGCCCTTTTGCCCGGGCCAATGGAGGGAAAAAGGGAATGGCAAAGGACAAGTGGTTCGAGATAGTTGACGACAGCATGGACGACATTCCAAAGCGCGTGGAGCAGCTTCGGTCCAGTTACTGGAAGAAGGCCGTGCTGTTAATGGTTCTCGTGGTCATCGGCTCGTTGGTAATGGGAGTTGGAAAGGCCAGCGGAATCGTGGCCATTGGGTGCTTTATCGGGGTCTCGGGTATTCTCGGGATATTGGCCATGGCCACCATGTGCCATACCCAGCTTTGCATGTACCGCACTATCAAGGAGATACGGTTGCAAGCAGGGCAGGGGAGCAGGCAAACAGAATTGCCTGACAAGGCCTAGCAGCTATTTTCAGGCTGCCTTGTGCCATGGCCGTGGCGCATTGATAATCCATTGTGCGGACAATGATCCTGGCGTGGGCTCAATAGTATTGAAATAATTGATTTTTTGGGCCTTGCTGAAATCAACCTGGGTCAGGAACAGCAGGAACAGAGCATAGTGGAACAGAGCCCTGCAATTTGCCCAATGTTATGCGGCAAGTTATAATTCATGCATTACAAATGCGTCACACATTGGAGGTGAGGTATGCGGCCTTTTTCCAGGGGTAGCGTAGTAGTGCTGGTCGTGATGGGCTGGGCAATTGCAGCCGCAGCCGCTGACTGTGAGAAGGTGTTCTCCGATTACGAAACAGACCTTCGTCGCGCGTCCGAGCTGTCGCCTGGGGAGGCACTGGATGTTCTGCAGTTGCTCTTGAAGATGGAGAAGAGGCACGGCTTCATGTGTTTTGGGTACTACTCGCGGGGAAGAGCGCTGGTGCAGGAGCGAAAGGCCCTGGAGTCCAAGCTGGAGGAGGCGGGCATTGAAATACCTCGACAAGAGCCGGCCCCTGCCGCCGAGCCCGGGCCTGGCGAGGAGCCTTTAAAGAGGAACAATGAGGTCCCGGCAACTACGAGGAAGGGGCGGCAGGAGCATGAACAAGAGCAGGGGCCGGGGCAGCGGCAACCATCTGAATCGTCCCCGGACCAGGAGAGAGAAGAGCACCAGCCTGCGGCGTTACAAGCGAAGCTCATCGAGAAGCGTCCTGTCAAAGTGGTGCGGTCCACGGCTTGGACGGAGAACCTGATTTCCACGGGAGTGACCCTTGGGGGAATGGGTGTTGGTGCGTTGTTGACCTGGATTGGGAGTAGGAGCGATACATTTGGGCTGAGCTTATCTGGTGAGCTCTTGGGCTCCGGCGCCATAATAGTCGGACCTTCTTTGGGTTGGTGGATCAGGGGAGGGAACCAGTCCAAGTACGGAACGTACACTTCATTGGCAAGGGGCGCCACGATGGGTATTGCCTTGATCGGTGAAATATTATTTTTTCAAGAGTTCCTCAAGGTTATCGGCTTTGGTATTGGACAGATTGAAGGAGAGAGTGACATGAATATGGAAACGTCCCAGGACAAAGCTTTCACGGGCTTTGTCTTGATGACGACGGGCATGATCCTGACCTACACATTTGTAATAGCCGATCTCATAGCCCAGTGGGTCGTCCCTGTCTCCAAGGAATACGGCGGCACCCATGTTCCTTCAACCGCGTTGGTGCCGGTCTCGTTCAAAAACGGCGGCAAAGGCTTGCTTTTTGTGGTGGAGTTCTGAAGGCTCGGCCTCACTCTCAAAGAACTCTCTATCCACAAAAGAATACGCAGGCGTTACAAACTCGAGGGTATTGTGGCCCGCATACCTGATGATTACCAAACCAGCGAAGTCGACTGGGGCGGGCCGGCAGGCAAGGAGGCTTGGTGATTGCCTGTTCATATCCCAAGACAAGGGGACATTATTGAGATCACTTTCGATCCACAATCCGGTCATCAACAGCAAGGCAGGCGACCGGCTTATGTTGTAAGCAAGGACCTGTTCAACCGAAGAACGGGTTTGGCGATTGTGTGCCCGGTTACAAAAACAGGGCGTGGTTTCCCCTTTCATGTACCTATTCCAAAAGACAGCAAACTCAAAGGTTTCATAATGGTCGAGCAAGTCAAATCCATAGATTTCAGGGCTCGCCGTGCGAAACGCATAGAACGCCGGGGGGATGAGTTGCTGTCAGAAGTGCTTTCAATTTTAGATGCCTGCATTTACCAGACACCAAAACAAACGGTAAAGCATGGTCCCCT
>JAADFL010000180.1:0-4410 GCA_013152945.1 Deltaproteobacteria bacterium
AAAAGGCCGCCCAAAGGCCAGAAAAAATAATAATAGATACATATCTCCAGGCATGAATAAGGAAATAGTAGCTCCTTCTTTGCTCACACCTACCAATTTTTACCATGTATTGCGTATGCCGGCGCGTTGTTCCCGCTCCCCCTCTCCCCAACCTCGGTCGGATAAAAGCAGATAAAAGCAGCTAAACATGCCTTGACCCTTGAGATTGTCATGGAATATGGTGCCTTTGACAAATGATATGGAACTTGGGGTAGTGACAAGGTAGTGACGATGAAAACCAGGAAATTGGAATTTTTGGAATCGGTTGTGATAAGGGAGTTGATTCCTGAAGACGTAAAATGGGTTGTTTCATGTCAGCAAGATCTGTACTCCAGTAATTTCCCAAGGGCTAAAATAACGAAAAGATTTCTTCACAGCCAGGAAGAATGGATTCAAGAGCATTTCAACCTGGGGCAGAGAAGTGCATTTTTTATTGCTCATCGAGGCAGAGAAAATATTGGATTCATTTGGGGTAAAGTTTTTGACAATCTTTTGGAAGGCTTTGAGGGCATGGTGCTGCAAAATTATGTTTCGCGACCATGGCGTTCAAAGGGAGTGGGACGAAAACTTGTCATAAAGTTGGAAGAATTTTTTAAGAAGCATGCTGTAAACAAGATTTCACTGAATGTTACACTGGATAATGATTCTGCTTTATTCCTGTATAAATCATGTGGTTTTATGCCGGTGCGCTATGAAATGGAAAAAAGATTCGATATGCAACAAGACAAGGAAAAAGGTATTGACTAGAATTAGTTTGGAGTTTTTCCATGAGCAATGCTTTTGATATCCTCAAGGAAAGAGGATTTATCTACCAGGTTACTGATGAAGAGAATTTACGAAAACATCTAAATAGGTCTTCAAAATTCTACATTGGATTCGATCCGACTGCTGATAGTCTCCATGTAGGAAGTCTCGAACCGATTATGGCCATGGTTCATATGCAGCGACAGGGACATGTACCAATCGTAGTAGTTGGCGGTGGTACCGGTATGATAGGCGATCCTTCAGGGAAAACAGAGGCTCGGAAATTGCTGAGCGATGACAAATTGAAAGAGAACAAGCTCGGCATAAAAAATCAACTGGCTCATTACCTTGATTTCGAGGATGACAGGGCAATCATGGTTGATAATGCTGAATGGCTTGTTTCCCTAAATTACATTGAATTTTTACGTGATATTGGTGTGAACTTTTCAGTGAATCGCATGCTGACCACTGAATCCATCAAACTGAGGCTGGAATCAACTTCAGGTCTTTCTTTCCTGGAGTTCAATTATCAACTTCTTCAGGCTTATGACTTTTATATTTTGGCGAGAGATAGGGATTGTCTTGTGCAGATGGGCGGACAAGATCAATGGGGAAACATTGTTGCCGGTATTGATCTTATCAGAAGAAAATTGGGAAAGCAGGCATATGGAGCAACTTTTCCGTTGTTATTGAACTCTTCTGGCACAAAATTTGGAAAAACGGAAGCCGGCACAATTTGGCTCGATAAGAAGAGAACAAGCCCGTACGAATTATATCAATTTTTCAGGAACATGGATGACAGGGACCTGAAACGTAATCTGTCATTGTTCACCCTTCTTCCCATGGAGGAAGTAAATAGGCTCTCATCTTTGGAGGGTAATGCCATAAATAGGGCAAAGGAGATCCTGGGATTTGAGGTAGTTTGTATGTGTCACGGCGAGGAGTCTGCAAGAGAGGCATATGCAGCCTCAATTGAACAGTTTGGGCCTGCCGACCCCAATGGAACAGTGGCCACCTCATCGAGGATTGTTTCTTCAGGCATTAGGCAGGGCGAGCAAGGACTCCCGGCTACAAAAATAGCTGAAGTCGCCTTGAACGGATCGGGAAAGCCGCTTACAGAACTTCTCGTGGATACCGGCCTCTGCAAGTCAAAGAGTGAAGCCAGGCGGCTTATCAGAAGCAATAGTGTTGCCGTCAATCAGGAAAAAATCAGAGATGAGATGAGGACAGTAACGATGTCTGACGTTATTGGTGGCAGGATACTTATTTCAGTGGGTAAGAAACGCCTTCACCGGGTGATACCTGTTTAGTGCGCCAAATTCTAAGGGGAGCAGCCGCATGTCCTTTGCACGACAAGCTTTTCGCCACGAGACTGATATCAACCTGGGTTTGGATAGGATATCTTCCAATGATATTACCATGGTTATTAGCAGGCTTGGATGTGAAATAGTGGAGATAACCCGGCATCATCCGGCCTTCGGCGATGTTCCGATATTGTGGAGAAACGGAGTAGTCAAGGCACCTGAAAACGGCTGGGCGAATCATGCCACTGTACTCTTCCCGATCGTAGGAAGACTTAAGAATATGAAATCAAAGACAAGTGATGGGATCGAGGTATGGTTCAACAGGGGCCATGGTTTTGCCCGGGAGAGCGAGTTCACTCTCGTAATGGCGGAGCCATGTAAGTACCTCGATGAAGACGCTTTTTGTTTGGATTACAAGTTGAAAGCTATGGATGAGCTTATTTCAGGCTTCCCTTGGAACTTCGAGCTAAATATCAAGTATGTCATGCAACATACTAAAATAATACAGCTAATCAAGATTCACAATGTAGGCGATTGTGCAATGCCGTTTCAGGTGGGTTGGCATCCGGGATTCAACGCTCCTTTTATTTCAGGTCAGAAATCGGTTTGTCATCTCGACCTACCAAAAGGCCCCGGTAAGATAATGTTAAATAATTCCGAATGCTTCCTTACTGGTCAAAGCAAGGAAATCAACCTGGGACAGGATTTTGAATTCACCGAACAGGAATTGGAAAGTACCTATATGTTTGATATGTCTTCCGTTAAGCCCGAAGATCGAGTGGCATCTCTTTTTGATCATGACAGGAAATTCGGGGTGAAAGTATTTTTTCCAGACTATCCCCATTTGGGTATCTGGTCGAACGCAGGTGCGGCATTCTTGTGTATAGAACCTTGGCAGGGAATGGATGATCACGTGATTCAAGAACCTTTTGATAAAAAATTCGGTATAATAATGCTACGACCGGGACAAGTCGACACCAGAAAAGCTTGGATCCAGGTTACATGAATCAACGCTGACATGGAGAAAAATACATGCTTGAGATACCTCGTAAAGTAAAAAGTCTGATAGACAGGGGAGCCATTGTTCCATCTCCATTTAGCCTGGAGATAGATGAGGAAGTTGACTTGGATCGTATTTCCTGTAAGGGGCTGAAAATACATGCAGGATGCCGTGTTCTTGGAAAGGACACCGTTATTTCCAAAGGCTGCGAAATCGGCGCTGAAGGGCCGGTAACCATAGAAAACTGCCAGATCGGCAAAAACGTGAAGCTTAAAGGCGGATATTTCAAAAATTCCGTATTTCTTGACAAATCGTCGGCCGGTGCCGGAGCCCATGTTAGGGAAGCATGTATCCTGGAAGAAGAGTCGTCGATTGCCCATGCAGTAGGCCTGAAACAGACAATCCTGTTTCCCTTCGTCACATTGGGGAGCCTTATCAATTTTTGTGATGCCCTATTGTCGGGAGGAACCAGCAGAAAAGACCATACAGAGGTCGGTAGCTCGTATATACACTTCAACTATACGCCGAACGCAGACAAGGCGACTGCTTCCCTGTTGGGTGATGTGCCCAGAGGAGTCATGCTGGATCGGCAAAGGATTTTCCTGGGCGGTCAAGGCGGCCTGGTAGGTCCGGCCAAGATAGAATTTGGTGTTGTTGTGGCTGCAGGCTATGTCCAAAGAGGAGATTTACCGGAACCCGGAAAACTGGTAATACCAAGGACGCCAAAGAGTGGGGTAATGTCTTTTTCGCCTGGGATGTACCCGAACTGGAAAAGGATTTTCGAAAGAAATGTGGAATATATCGCCAACATACATGCCCTGGCGCAATGGTACTCCCATGCGCGCCGGATATTTCTCACAAGTGAGGATCAAATGGAGGAGCTGGTCTTAAACGGCGCTGCCGGAGTAATGGAATCAGGCATACGGGAGAGGGTCAGAAGATTCGGGGATTTCCTGGAGAAATTAGCTGCGGATAAAAAGCAGGGACCAGGTGATGTACATGATCTATACGCAAAAAAAGACGGCCTATTAATGTATCTTTCAAGCCCGGATAATGTCGAATCCGTGGGTGAGAAACAAAGGGATGAATTCCTTAAATCCTTGTTGGTTCATCACTCGGATAATTATTTGGAAAGCATCAAGGGATTGACGGATCTACAAAAGAAGAAAGGAACCGATTGGCTGCAATCGATTACAGACAAAATCAAGTATGATGCCCTGTCACTGGCATTTGAGGGATAAGGAGAAACGTGATGGGAAGATTGTTCGGAACAGATGGAATCAGGGGTGAGGCAAATAAACCTCCCCTGGATGCAACGAATGC
>JAADFL010000180.1:4536-19070 GCA_013152945.1 Deltaproteobacteria bacterium
TACCTGGTAGGCGTATTGCCCACGCCTGCTGTTGCCTTTCTTACAGAGAGCATGCGAGTCGATGCAGGAATAGTTATTTCAGCCTCTCATAATCCTTTCCAGGACAATGGAATAAAAATATTTTCCAGCGATGGATACAAGCTGCCCGATGACAAGGAAGACGAGCTTGAGAAACTCATTCTTGAAGGTAACCTGGATGACCTCCTCCCCGGGCCCTGGGACATGGGCCGGGCCAGGCGCATTGAGGATGCCCGGGGAAGGTATATCGTGTTTGCAAAAAACGCATTTCCGCGTGACCTTTCCATGGAAGGACTCAAAATAGTCCTGGACGTTGGCAATGGCGCGACTTACAAGGCTGCGCCGGCGGCATTTTTCGAATTGGGTGCGGATGTCACGACAATCAATAACGAGCCTGACGGATTGAACATAAACTTGAATTGCGGCTCCCAGCACACAGACAAGGGACTGGAAGCAATGGTCAAGGAAAGTGGAGCCGCTGTCGGCCTGGCTTTTGACGGAGATGGAGATAGGCTCATTGCAGTGGATGAAAAAGGAAATACGCTTACAGGCGATCAGGTCCTGATAATAATCGCAAATTCTTTAAAAAGAATCGGCCAATTGAGCAGCAATATCCTTGTGACGACGGTTATGAGCAACATTGGGTTCAAACTGGCATGCAAGAAATACGGTTTTACTCACCATGCAGCCAAGGTCGGGGACAGGTATGTACTGGAAGATATGTTGCAATTGGGAGCACGCTTGGGTGGGGAGGATTCTGGACATACCATTTTCCTGGATCATCACACTACAGGTGATGGAATCGTTACGGCCATGCAACTTATCGCTGCAATTTTAAGAGAGGACAAGCCCTTGTCCGAACTCGCCCAACAGATGGAGGTATTTCCCCAGGAGCTGATAAACGTGGAGGTACAAAGCAAACCGGTGATAGAGACTTTGGACGGCGTGACACAGGCAATATCCAGAGCGGAACACGAGCTTGGCGAAGAGGGCAGGGTGCTGGTCAGGTACTCGGGCACTCAAAATCTGTGCAGGGTCATGGTAGAAGGACCAACAAAGGAAAAGACAAAAGATCTTTGCGAGATGATTGCCTATGCAATAGAGAAAACCATCGGGACCTCGAAGGAATGACATGATGAATACCGGCATTGTGGTAGCCAGGGATTACGAGCAGATGAGCGAGTACGCAGCCGGATTGGTGCAGAAGTCCATAAGGGCCGGTCTTGCAGAAAAACACGAGTTCGTTCTCGGCCTTGCAACCGGTGGTTCACCGGTCGGCTTGTACGAGAGGCTGGCTTTGGCTGCCAATAGGGGCAGGATAGACTCTTCCCGACTTAAAACGTTCAACCTGGACGAATACATCGGTCTCAAAGGCCGCAATCCCCAGGAGCGGGTGCTTAATAAGGAGAGCTACTGTTACTTCATGGTCAAGCACTTGTTTTCAAAACTGAACGACCCTCCATCATCTTTTCAAGTCCCATGGGCCAACCTTGTCGATTACAAGACCTTGAAAAAGGAATTAATAGGCAACCCGGATGATTGGCGCCGGATGGGAACAGACAGCGGTAATGCAATCATTATCAGGAAAAAGGCGCAATCGCCGTACCTCTCATGGATTAAGAGATACGTGCTGGACTCGTACGCCAGGTTGATAACTACGGCAGGCGGCATAGACCTCCAGGTATTGGGAGTCGGAGGAAGGGGACACGTGGCCTTTCACGAGGCAGGAATCCCATTCAGTCTCAAGGGATTGCTCATGGTCGAACTGGACAGGGTGACGGTCGAGCATGCTGTCCAGGATGGACACTTCCCTTCTTCAAGACAGGCCCCCAAGATGGCGTTGACCATGTCCATAGACCTGGTCTTCAAGGCGAGGCAGGTTGTTCTCCTTGCATCAGGGTCGCGCAAGACCGATGCAATAGCACGCGGGTTACTGGGGCCGGTGGACTGTGAAGTCCCGGTATCATACGTGCAGACGTATGCCAAGCGGGGCGGAAAGGTTATTCTTGTGTTGGATCGTGAGGCTGCTGCGGGGATAATGGGCAGGCACAAGGAACTGCGTGCCAACGGGTTCACGGTCAAGGTGATCTAGAGCGAAGATATTATGGGCAACGGCTCTAATTCGCTTCCATCTTTTTTGCATACCTGCCGGGCCTGAGCCACAGATCGACAGGCACCTTGACGCCAGGAGGATCGAAGGGAAGCTCTATCTTTTTTCCGGTTGCCGCCGACCAGTATGCAGCCAACATTATTTCCAGCACATCCCGGCCGTCCTGCGCCGTTTCCACAGGTGTTCCCCCGTTCCTTATGCAGTGAACCAGGTCCTGGAACTCCTGGGGATATCCATTCTCGAAACTCCACTCGTAGCCCGGGAAGTGCCAGCCGTTCACCTTGTCACCGAATCCGCCGTAGTCAATATAACCTTTTTCACTAAAGCACCTTAAACCCGAACCGCGCAACAGGTCCGCGTAGACCACGCCGTTCACCCCGTATGCCTCGGCTATCGAGTCCATCCCGCCCTGGAGAGCCCAGGAAGATTCTACGAGAGCGGTCTTGCCATTCCCGAATTCCAAGTGAACGACCACGTGATCCTCCACAGGCGGCCTGTCAATATGCCTGTATGTGCCCATGTGCGCATACACTGAAGAAACCCTTGGCTTATCGAAAAACCACCGGCAGAACTCCAGAGAATGGCATCCCATGTCCATCAAGATCCCTCCTCCGGCCAGCTTGGGTTCGAAAAACCAGTCCGAGTAAGGACCTCCATGTTTTTCACATTGCTTTACATAGTACACGTCGCCAATAGCGCCCTGGTCGGCCAATTCCTTCATTCTCCTGAACTTGGGCACGTAGCACAACTCTTCTGCATAACCGATGAGCACCCCCTGTTTTTTGGCCGTGTCGATCATCTTGTCTGCATCTTTCAAGGTGATGGCCAGGGGCTTTTCGCACATGACGTGGAGGCCTTTCCTCAATGCGGCCATGGTCATTTTGGCGTGCAGGTAGTTTGGAACGCCGATTGCCACCAAGTCCAGGTTCGCATAACGCAGCATCCTATCATAGTCGTCGAAATACTCGGGTACAGCGTTTCTTTTGCAGAACTCCTTTCCCTTCTTCGCATTTCTGGCGTACAGGGCCGCTACCTCCACGTTCTCGGCCCTGCTGATGGCTTTGACCGCATCATAATGGACCTGGGCTATGAAGCCCGAACCAGTGAGACCTATTCGCAAGGGGCGCATGCCATCACCTCCTTTTGGAAAGCCCGGCCCGCAATCCGCCTGACTTGCGAAGGTGGGGCTTTCCGTCTCGCTTGCGCGGCAGGATATCATCTATGTTATCCTGAATTTTCACTATTGCCGCAACCACGTCATCCAAATCCTTCCTGGTTCCCATCAGGGCAGGGTAATGCAACCAGCAAGCCTCGTGGTAGGCTGCTTTGTTGGATACCGGGCATTCCGGCAGGGCAGGGGAATTTTTTATCGCCTCACCGTAACGTTCCCTTATCATGGGCCACTCGTCGGCCGTGACATTAAACAAGGGACTTTTGAACACCGGTTCGTAGAAATCTCCGTCCAGCTCGATGCCCTCGGCCGCCATTGCAGCAATGAAGTCGTCCCTATGCAGGCCCTTGAAACCGCGAGGATCGTACTTGAACACGTACTGGTAATGCGCCGACCTGGTAATCCTCTTGTCTCTCTTGAGAGGAGTGATGCCATCTATTTTCGAAAGCTCACCGGTTAGGTACAGGGCATTCTTCTCCCTCTTTTTCGTAAATCCATTAAGCTTGGAGAGTTGTGCAAGGAGCACTGCCGCCTGCAGTTCGGTAATCCTGTAGTTGTAGCCGAATATTTCTCCCCTGAACCTGTCGTATCCCGGGTCTTTCCGGCCACAGTTGACCAGACTTTGTAAACGCATCTCATAATCTTTCTTGTTGGTGATCACTATACCCCCTTCACCCGAAGTCATGAGCTTGCTCGATTGAAAGGAGAAACTTCCGAAATCTCCATGTGAACCCACGCCCCGGTTCATCCACTTGGCGCCATGTGCATGTGCACAATCTTCCACCAGGATGAGCCCGTGTTTCCTGGAAATTTTTTTAAGAGATGAAAGATCGGAAATCGTGGATCCAAGGTGTACGCAAATAATCGCCCTGGTTCGACTTGATATCGCTTGTTCGACCTTCAGCGGATCGATACAGTAAGTGTCGGGATCTATGTCTGCAAAGACCGGCACTGCATTTACCATCACAGGAGCGGCGGCAGTCGCCACCCAGGTGTATGGAGTGGTTATCACTTCATCCCCGGCCTTGATTCCCGCGGCCTTGAGCGCCAGCTCGAGGGTTACACTTCCATTTGCCGCGCACACGCCGTATTTTGCATTATGTGCTGCTGCAAATTTTCGTGCAAAAGATGAGGCCAATTTGTTCGGGGAAGGATAGCCTCCCCAGTTTCGTGATCGAAGAGCCTTGATCAATTGCCGTTCTTCTCCTGCATCGAATGGAGGCCAGGGGGCAAATGGCTTGGATCTGACTTTCGGACCGCCAAGGTACGCGAGCTTATTGGACATGTTGGCTACCTCCCTTTTTTAAAAGATATAGTCTATATTGCAGTCCATATCAGTGCAAGTTGCATGACAACCCGCCATGAAATAATGTACGCAATGTACAATGTAACCCGGAAAAAATATGGAAGTTTTTATTAATGAACGACATGAAGCTGAAAAAAAAACAGCGGATTTCATCAATTTTCAATTCTGATTCCAGGTTTTCTCTTTCGGATCCGCCTCTTCGTCTTTTTCTTCCTGTCCCCCCCACCAGGGAGAGTTTCTTCGGTTTTTATTGGAATCCAGGGAGGTACAGGGGGCAGATTGCTGCGTGCCGCCAAGCTCAAGGCCCGCCACCTGGCATATTGGTTCCAACCGGTTCCCTTGGCAACACAATCAATGTACATGAACAACAGTGAATCTTGAAAATACTTTCGGCCCAGGAGCCTGCTGGGAGGACTTGGCCTGATGTGAGGTACGCTTGGAAGGAGCCTCTCTTGTGCGATCCCGATTTGCCGTATTCTTTCCGAGTCCTTTTTAATGAGCCTGAAATTCACCATCAGCGCTGATAGAACCATGTCCGTGCCGTACATCATGGCTGCCCTGGTCGAACAATCATGGGACGCCATTCTCTTTCTTGCAATGGATCTGGCCATGGGTATCACGAGAGTGGCTAATTGCACTGCCCTTGAAGGAAGTTTTGGTCTCCTGGAAACCAAGGCATCGAGTGCTCCAAGGTGTGACCAGCCCGGGGTATAGGTGCTTTTTTCACCAGTTTGAGATTCCTGCATAAACTTCGCAAGCGAACGACTTAGGGATCGGAGCACGCCGTGTTCTAGTAAATACTCGAAGGTTCGCCTGGATACGCCGCTCTCCAGTATCTTGAATAATTCCTCCATCAGTCTGGATGGTGAGGCCTTACGCAGATGCTCGCAGACCTGTATCATGGCATCCTTGACGCCCGGGTCTATTTCGAACTCCAGCTTGGCGGAATACCTGCAGGCCCTGATCATTCTGACAGGATCTTCGCTGAACCTGATCCTTGGGTCCCCGATGGATCTCAAGATTCCATTTTCAATATCCTTGTAACCGCCGACATAGTCTATTATCCGGGAATCAACATGGTCGTAGAACAAGGCATTGATTGTGAAATCTCTCCTGTTCGCATCTTCGCGCGGTGTTCCAAAAACATTATCTTCTTTTATCAGCAAGTCTTTCTCTGTCTTGGATGAAGAACAATCAAGTTTGAATGGTTTCGCCCTGAACGTGGCGACCTCTATAATTTTTTTGTCCCTGCCGAAAACAATGTGAGCCAGTCTGAATCTTCTTCCGATGAGCCAAGAGTTCCTGAATAGTTTCTTAACTTGTTCCGGTGTTGCCGACGTGGCCACGTCGAAGTCCTTTGGCTTGATGCCTGCCAGTAAGTCCCTGACACAGCCGCCTACAAGATAGGTCTCGTAACCGAATCGTCTAAGCCGGTTGACAACCTTGAGTGCATCCGTGTCCAGGTTTTTGCCGGGTACATGGAAGTCATAGGTGTCGGGATCCACTTTCGCGACGACCTCTTCAGTGCAGGAAATCGAGCTGGTTGGACTTGATGATGTCATCCAGGATGGTCAGGGCCTTGGAAGCTTCCGGTCCCAGCGGATTTGTTATCAGCGCCAGCAAGGCTTTTTCACGGGAACCTTCCATCACGGCTTGAACTGTCAATAGTTCATATGCCTTTACATGTTGCATAAGAGCCAGTTGGTGAGGGTTTACGTCGCCTGCATCCAGGGGATGGGCTCCGTACGAATTTACCAGGCAAGGGATTTCGACAACGCTGTCTTCAGGCAACCCTTGGATTGAATTGTTGTTCTGTACGTTTACCACGTGTATTTCTCTCTTGTTATTGACCAGGGAATCGATAAGTCCCAAGGCTGCCTCGGAATAACCTGCTCCCCCGCGCTTCGAAAGCGCTTCGGGTATTTCGATTACACCTGGATCATTGTATTTCTCGAATAGCTCTTTTTCGATTTCCATGACTGTCTGTGCCCTGGTCTTGGGACTGGACTTGAGTTCTGCAAGAAGCCTCGATGTATCATAATAGTAACGAAGATATCCGCTTGGAATGGCTTTTAGTATCTTCAGGAATGCAACAGGATAATCTAACTCCTCGGGCAAGATATCGCTTGATGAATCCGCCATTTCCAGGAGTTCGGGGAGTCTGTCCTTTCCGTGGACCATTACCTTTCGTACCCATGATAGGTGGTTCAGGCCCACGTAATCCAGTTCTATGTCCCTGGGCTCTACAGAAAAAACACCCGCCAGTTCTTTCTTGAAGGTGTATGGTATGTTGCATAAGCCGATTGTTTGAACCCCGGTGGCCTTGATAATGCCTTCAGTTATGAGCCCGGAAGGATTGGTGAAGTTGATTACCCATGCATTCGGACAGTACTGGACCACGTCGCTGCATATCTCCAGGACTTTGGGCAGTGTTCGAAGAGCCTTTGCAAAGCCTCCGATACCGGTTGTCTCCTGGCCGATTAGGCTGTTGTCGAGGCCAATTCGAATATCACGGTTTCGCGCTTCCTGGCCCCCTACACGAATTTGTATGATTACAAAATCCGCCCTGTTCAATGCGGTTTTTCGATCCGTAGCGGTTGTCAGCGAAAATGAAGCCTTTTCCTTTTCCATCAGGCGCCGGCAGAATGATGCTACTGCTTCCTGTCTTTCCGGCCGGATGTCCTGTAAGGCCAACTCCTCTAAACCGAATGCGTCCCTATTATCTATGAGCCCCTTGACCAGTTCGGGTGTGTAGGTGCTTCCTCCTCCGATAATCGTGATTTTCATGATCAGCTCCGTTTAAGCCCGGTGTAATTGGTTTGCAGCTTCTTGGTCCATGATAATAATGCATTCGCCCTGTGCTTCCTGGAGGAACGATAGCGGCATGTGGACCCCGGGTTCGTCGAGTAATGCCTGCCTAAGCACGTTACCGCCATCTGATCCGGTACAAGCGACCAGCACGTTCCTCGCGCCTGACAGCAAACCTATTCCGGCAGTCATTCCCCTGCTTGGAACCGAAGAATCGTTGCCGCCTGACTTTGCAGCAAGGGATGTACGCAATTCTTGTGACAAGCCGGTTGTAATCCAGCCGGGCTCCCATGCGGTTCCGGGTTCGTTCAAACCCACCCGTCCTCCGGGCTCGACCTCGATCAATGCAAGATCCAGCTTATCTCCTATCTCACTAAAGCTTTTGCTAAGGGCGGTGGCGGCTTCTTCCAGGCTATTGGAGGCGGTTTCAGGCCACAATAAGTTGGATGCCGGAAAATCCACAGGGTAAAGCAGACCCCATACCAGTCTATGGCGGAATCCCAGAGGATCTTTCTCAGACATGCCTTCAAGCTCTGCCAAGGATACTGCCCATATTTTCTCGAATGACAGCCAACCTTCAAGGTAATACCCAATGAGTTCGTCAAATATCGGCATGAGACCCGGAGCACTGGACAGCGCAATGACCGGGGACTTTATTTCGTCTCCCGGGGGTATTTCCCATGGCCGGGCACAGGGGCCCAGCAAGTCGGCGAATATCGGCGCCGTGGTCTTGCCCAGGTCCGGCTTATTCTTTGCAGTGATGATTTGTATTGTTTTACCGGAAGTGCACTGAATCGTGCTTTTCGGCCTGTCTTCATGTTTCCAGATCATTTTTATTTTCCCAGTTATTTTCCCAGTTAATTTTCCCGGTTTTTCTTCCGGGCCGGTCAATCATCGCCAAAGGCTCTGAACAGGTCGACCAGGTAACCATTGATTGTAATGATATGATGGTTATCGAATACAATCAAGTTGCGCCCGCCGATGTTCCATTGATAGCCGTATGCGATTTCCACCGGTATGTACAAAAGATAAAGAGGTATTGATATTCCGACCTGGAGTTCGTCCGCCTCCATGTCGCCTAGGATTTCCAGATTCTTGACCATCGAGACAAAGTTTGGATCACCTATCAGTACCGGCTCCTGGTTATACAAATGGCCGTATCCGAATTTCAGGCCAACACCGAACAAGGTTACTCCCATTTGCAGCGTGAAGTTTACGTTGGTGCCTGGCACGTATTTATATGTCTTGCCCTTGATACCTGAAAGGTCCGGAAAGTACAAGCCCAGGTTGAGATCGCCGGCCATGCTTTTGAAAAGGGGATTGGAATCGAGAAAATCCTGGCTGTCGTAGAGGGGCTTTGAAAAGCCTTTGGTGCCGAGTTCGTCAAGCGAGTCCCTGTATTTCGGTGTGCCCCTGCCTCCGAATACCGAGGGATATTCGTGCTTGGATTCAAAGAGGTATCCTACCGTGGTTTCAGAGCTGAAAACTATGTCCAGGTACTTCCAGAACCTGGGAAGCCTGACATCGAAACCGAATGTTGCGCTGACTCCGTATGAGCCTGTTCCCCGGTCAAGCTCGGGACCGGTTGCAAATGTTATTGTATTGTCCGGGTCTGCAAATTGTCCACTCGGGAAATGCACCCTGCCTGTGAGCGCTGCGGAAAAGTAAGGAGTCCTGAAGTAGTTCCAGGAAAAGCCGGTATTGATATCAGCCAATTGCATGTATCCGTTGTAGTCCGAGCCTGGCCTTGGCCTGCCAAGAACCATTTCCATGAACCTCATGAAAAGTTCCGTCTGATCCAGACTGTTGACCTGGGCTTGGCTGTTGCCGAAAAGCCAGCACCTGCTCCCTGAACAACCGGGACGCCGCAGGCTTCGAAGTATCATCTCCAGGCCCGGATCCAGGGCCACTACCTTGGGACGAAGCTTGGTATGCACGGTCTGCATGGGCAACTCGAAGTAAAAATCAAGGGCATCCGTTATCCCGTAACTGAATTGGAAGTAGTGACCTTCGCCGTAACCGGAACCTCCAAGGTCGAGGCCCACTATTGGATTACCGGCACTGTCACTGAAAAAGACCGGCGGGATCAACTGTGTTTTCTTGTAATCGTTTGTCCATCTGGATGCAGCGTTGATATAGCTGTACTCGTACTTTACCTTGAAATAGCCTTTTGGAAGTTGAGAAGTAACACCGTACAGGTCCATTTGCTCCAGGCGATCCAACTCGGACCACCAAAAAGAGGTATAGCGCTCCCACAGTGACTGCTCTGATCTTGGTTTTTTCTCGCCGGACGGCTTGAGGATGTCGAGCGGGGACTGGCTCTTTTTCTTTTCTACTTTTTTCTTTTTTGTCTTGCCCTCGTCGGCAGGCTTATCGGTTTGGTTCTTGTCTTTGTCTGTCTTTTGATCCGCATTGTTCTGCTGAATAACGGTTTGATTTTCGGCTTCAGGGCTTTTGGACTCGGCCAGTGCTGATTGCGGAATAAGCAGTTGGACAATCAGTATTCCCGCACCCAGCTTAGACCCATCCAGAACAGACATTGACATCTTGTTACCTCCAAAAAACTGAAATCCATCTCTATTTGATGAAGCCAGCAAAAAGTTCATCCATTGATGTTTTCTATCATCCGGTTTTCAACACTGTCAAGCCGGTGAGTCAAGATACAGCCTCACTATGAACAACAATTACGAACAATAACTCGTTAAGGTTTTCTTGTATCACGCCCTGAATTTTATGCCCGGCCCGGTTTATATTTTTTGGCTTGCTATAAACCTGGTTCAATCCCCCAGGCTTGGAAACCTGGATAATTGGCGAAACTTGAAAGAGAGCAATTTTGCCAGCAAACGTGCAGCAGTAAAGTCACCCCGTATATCGCCGTGTATTGGTGCGAGTTCAACAATATCTGCTGCCACTACCTGCTTTTCTTCAAAGAGCATTGCAAGAAAATCCACCATGAAGCTCCATGTTAGCCCCCCGGGTTCCGGAGTGCCGACACTCGGGACTACGCAGGGGTCCAGGCCATCCAGGTCGATACTCAAATAGACTTGTTCCGGCAGTCTCTTTGTTATCTTTGCCGGGCCTATTTTACCACTTCGAATGTCTTCGGCTGTTATCGGTGAAAAAGAATTTTCGCGAACAAAAATTTCTTCTTCAAGGGACCATGACCTTACCCCGAGATGTAAGACGGGAATGTCCAGGTCAAGGAGTCTCCTGCTGGTACATGCATGGTTGAACCTGGATCCCTGGTACTCGTCACGCAAATCCAGGTGTGCATCGACCACGACAGCCGCAACATCGTTCCAGCGTTGCTTGACTGCCTTACAGCAACCGGCAGTGGCAACCGCATGGTCTCCGCCGAGGGTTACGAGGAACTTCCCATCATTGATGATGCGTGAGGCGGCAACGGATACGGTATCGGCCATCAGGACAGGGTCTGCCTCCGGCTCCACTGGATTGAGCAAGTGGATTCCGATATCCGAAAGAAGCACCCCTGTATCCTGGTCAAAATCTTCCACTTGTTGGGAAGCTTCAAGGATTGCCGCGGGGCCGGCCCTGGATCCTTTTCTGTAGGTTGCTGTTCCATCATATGGAACCGGAAGCACGGCCACCCGGGCCGGGCTGTATGCGCTTTGGCTGCTTGAGAGTTCGAAAAGTGTATTTTGGGAATTCGACAGACCTGAAACGCTCAACAGGCACCTCCAATGGTGACCGAACCTACAACATGTCGGGTACAACCGTCAATCAAGGGAAAAACCATGCCGGGGACGGGAACTATTGCCGGGTTGACATCCGGCCCGTCCGGGCGCTAATTACTATTTCGTTTGGTATGCATTCGTATACAGAAATAGGGCCGGGGCGGGGAAAGGAAGATGTGGTATTATGAAATGCCCCCATTGCGGACATGAACAGGAAGACGGCAAATTTTGTGACATGTGCGGATTGGCCTTGCCCAAGGCGCCCACGAAGAAAATAGAAGATAAAATCAAAAAAGAAGAAGAGGAACTGGACCGGGAACAATTGCAGATTTCAAAGGAAACTCATCGGTGTGGACAGTGCGGGTACTCTTTCAAGGGAAGAAGGTGCCCGAATTGCGGTACCTTGTATCGACATACCCTTGTATAAATAAGGTTTGTTGATTTTTCGGTTTTGAAAGGACAGGCTTTTGGATACAGGAAATACGACACTGCACGGTGTGCCGGGCAGGCTTCCATCATGGCTTCGAAGAAAGGTAGGCCGTGGCAGGGATGTTTCTGCAGTCAGGAAAGTATTACGTTCCAATGGCCTGCATACAGTGTGTGAAGAAGCCGGATGTCCCAATCTGGGCGAGTGTTTCAACCACCATGTGGCAACCTTCATGATACTTGGAGATACGTGTACCCGAGATTGCAGGTTTTGCGGGGTCCGAAAGGGCATTCCGTCAGCACCAAGAGATGATGAACCCGAGTCTGTGGCAAAGGCTGTACAGGCATTGAACTTGAAGCACGTTGTGATTACCTCGGTAACCAGGGATGACCTAGAGGACAAGGGGGCAACCTGGTTTGCTCGCACGATAAAAGCTGTCAGGGACAGGGTGCCTCTTGTCACAATAGAGATCCTGGTGCCGGATTTCAAAGGCAATCCAAAAGCCCTTGATACGGTACTGGCCCAGGGGCCGGATGTTTTCAATCATAATGTCGAGACTGTTCCCAGGTTATACGGTGAGGTGAGGCACGGAGCCGAGTACTCAAGGTCTCTTTCACTACTGGCTGATGCGAGCGCAAAAAAAGCAAGAACCAAGTCCGGCTTGATGTTGGGTCTCGGCGAGACATGGAGTGAAGTTGAGCAAGTCATGATTGATCTGCGAAATTCAGGGGTTACTATGCTAACCATGGGACAGTACTTGAAGCCCAATAAAAGGGCATATCCAGTGGCCGAGTACCTGGACCCGAAAGTTTTCAAAGAGTACGGCCGATTGGCCGGGAACATGGGGTTTGAAAATGTCTTTTCAGGCCCGTTGGTAAGGAGCAGCTACCATGCTGCCGAACAAGTCAGGAGGGATATAAAAAATGCCTGAAGTCAAAGATTCCATCGAAGTGGATGTACCTGTGGAGAAGTTTTTCGAGGTGATAACGGATTTCGAAAATTACCCGGAATTCCTGCCCGAATGCAAGGCGTGCAGTATTGAAGATGACCAGGGAAACACCAAGATCGTCAACCAAACTTTGATGGTCATGAAAAAGATCAATCTTAAACTCAAGATGGAGTTGGATCCGCCGAAAAACCTTTCCTGGAGCCTGATAAAAGGTGACATGATGAAGGAGAACAGCGGGTACTGGAAGCTGGAGGACCTGGACGGCAAAAGAACCAAGGCGACTTACGGCCTCGAGGTAAAGCTCAAGGGCCTAATTCCGTCCGGGATAGTCAACTCGCTGATCAAGTCGGGCTTTCCTGCAATGCTGAACAACTTCAAACAGAGAGCGGAGAAATTGTACAAAGATTGAATTGTTTTTCATTGTGCCTGGCTGCCGAATGGAGGCAACAGACAGGGGACGACGACAGACAGGGGACGGAGGTCGAAACCTGCCGTAATAATCAGCACTTGACATGGACAGCATATAGGCGCGACCCAAAGCTGTTGGCTCTAAAAATCATCGAACCATTGAACACAGGATCATAGTGTCCATAGCGCATGATCGATTTTTACGAACCTAATGATTTTAGACCTGGCAAGAATAATTGTCAGATGATCGTGGCAGCCGAATCGAACATGTTTTCATGCCTGCCCAAGCCGTGAGAGGCAAAGCTCAACCCTTTTCAAAACATCAGACATTTGGTCGGGTGTTCCTACCGTGAAACGCAGAAAACCATTCAATTGGGGGAACCGGCTCCTGTCCCTTACGTAAACGCCCTCGTCCATCAGGGACCTGGACATTGCTCCTGCATCAGGAAAACGCATCAGGAAGTAATTGGCCGGAGTACTCCTGCTTTCAATACCTCTTCTTTTGCACCAGGCTGACATCATCTCCTTGGAAGCCTGAACCTGCAACCTGAACCGGTCATAGTAATCTTTATCTTCCAGGGCGGCAATCGCACCAATTTGACCGAGCACATTTACGCTTTTCGGATTGTAGATCCTCGACAAGTCCCTTATCAACGGGCGGTTTGCCAGCATATAACCGACCCTTAGACCGGCCAGGCCGTAAAACTTGGAGAACGTCCTGGTAATGATAAGGTGATCATGGACATCCAACAGTTCTGCCACACTACCATTGTTTTCACCAAATTCGATGTACGCCTCGTCGACAAGCACGATACAATGCTTTGTGTAGTCAAGGAGCCTGTTCAATTCAGCCTTGGAATATGTAATGCCCGTGGGGTTGTTGGGATTGACCAGATAGATAAGTTTCGTGTCCGGCCTGACTCCTTCCAGTACACTGTTGATATCACCGACAAACGGATCGTCGTATTCCACAAGGTCAAGCTGTGCGCCTTTTGCTTTGGCGAACAGGAGAGCATGTGTATAGGTCGGATAAGGAGCCAGCACATGGTCGCCTTCTTCCAGAAAGGTATCGCATACCAGCTTGATTGCATCATCGGAACCATTGGTTACCAGGATCTCGTCGAACTCTCTCATGGTATGCAGCACGAGTTTTTCACGCAGTTCCGGGCTTCCAAGTGTCGGATACCAATTGAGGTGGTTCTGTTCAGTCAGGAAGGATGAAATCGATGCATGAACATTCGGCGATGGAGGCACGGTTGCCTCGTTCCAGTCGAGCTTATAACAAGTAAGAGTTTCTGCATGCCTTTTCATGTCCTGCCTGGATGAGACGACATCGTAAGGTTCAAGTTCCCTTACGTACCTTGCAGGATCAGGACGAAAACCCCTGACCAACCGAATCCCGGTTCTTGTGTTACCGTTATCTCGTGGATACATTTTTTCCATTCTGTTGCCTCACAATCACACTTGGTTACACTCACCTACTACACAAAACGACATCCACCTTTATTTCATTCAATTAATCTCCTGATAATACGCACCAAAATATGTTACAAATAAATTACCACAAAATATCGAACATATTATAAGCAAATTATGTACCAACCTAAACATATCTCGTAGACAAGATGAATGTCAAAATAAA
>JAADFL010000181.1 GCA_013152945.1 Deltaproteobacteria bacterium
GCCTCCTGAAACAATTCGCCTTGGCCTGTTCTTGCTGTTCTGGATTCGGCATCCATCAACGGAGCAGGCCGTCCGCTCAAGAGCGCATTCATCAGCCGCCACTCTTCGATGTCGCCTGAGAGGACCTCCACCCTCATCATGCCGCCTCCCCTGCTTGCCACGCCGCTCCTGCCTGTCTGCCGTGCCAGGCACGGCAGACAGGTCGCTCTGCGGCGCAGGCAGGTCCCTTTTCTCTATTTTACCATTAACAGCCGCGGGAAACAGAAGAATGGGAGAACAAGGGCTCATGTGCCGGGATGTTTTCCCTGTTCGTCTGCGGCGGGAAAATCCGAACGACACATCTTAACAGCATCTCCAATTGGTTTCGCCCTCCACACTTTCGGAATCTCTATAAGCTCCGAGTCCACGAAGCCGTCCGGGAAAAGGTCGACGATTTCTTTTATGATGCCGCCTATCTACACTACCATTCTTCATGCTTCCTGTGCCATACTCGCCACAGGCCTTTGGGACAAGCGCTCCATCACCTGTACAGGAACCAACCCTCCGGTACTGAATTCACGCAAGAGTTCTTCAAGAACCTTTTCGTCACTGAGATCAGTTAGTTTCGTTCTCATTCTGGTTGCCCGCTGTAACCAGGGATACCATTGCCAAAAAATGTTCCTCGTCTTCTGATCTCATGAGATTCAACAAATCCTTCAAGACTGCTTGTGCCTCACTTAATACTGACAGATCATGCTCTGGCTCTCCGATTTCTCCATGATGAGAGTGCGTATGTAGGAATCGCAGTATCCTCACCTTCTTGCACTCATCGAAGTTGAGGGATTTAACTTTCTGCCAAAGCTCACCTGCCTTCTGTGGCTGACGGAACGCCAAGAATGCTTCCAAGAGTCGCCTCGCGATGTTTGGCAATACATAATTTTGCTGTAGTTCTGTTTGGCGGCTTCCCATTGCAGTTCGATATATGTAAGCAAACAGATAGTGATACTCGGATTCATATTCCTCAAGAAGGGGATCGAGCCACTGGAGCTTTGTACATCGGCCATCCTGCTCGATAGCACAATCGAGCATGAAGAATCGCGCTGGCCGCAGATTGACGTCCTTTTTATTTTGGCCCTTGAGATGGTGAAACCAGTTACGGACCTGGCGAAAGAACGTAAAGTTGTGCGTGAGAATGAACAGCTGGCCAGCGTTCTGAGTGCGCTCACGAATAAACCCAAATGCTGAAAACAACGCATTCGCATCAAGGCTCGAAACTGGGTCGTCTAACACGACCACGCCTTGATCCAAATCAAAGCTTCTATCCTCAAGGGATCTCAAGAAATACAAAAGAGCAATTGCGGTACGCTCCCCTTCGCTCAAACCGCTTGCAATCTCGCCGGCACGGGTGATCCGGTACCCTGTTTCCTCGACTTCCAAACGCAGCTCACTGTGCCCCAGATACTTCTGGAGATCTTCGTTCAATCTCTCTGCAGGCTCTTGGTGCTCAATAATCTCGCGTTCCAAAGCTCCAATCTTCTCCTCAAGAGAACTCACGGATGATTCGGCTTTTCTCGCCTTTTCCTGAGCCGTGGCGACAGCCTCCATTAGCTTCCTGTATTCATCAAGTGAGCTGGCCACGGCATCGTTCTCCAGTTCCTCTCTGGCTTTGGAGACACGAGCGGAAAACTCATCACACGTAGTGTTATGTTTGCGTATGACCGCATTAATGACTTCCAGTACGTTTGAATCGTACTCCGGGATTTCCTCGGTGAAGTCGGACGACTCGAAAACCGCCTCCTTCTTTTGACTAAGTGCTCCTTTGAGCTTCTGCAACGCCGATACCACTACCCCCCTTACCTGGTTGAACGCATCCGATGCTCGGATGAAGTCGCTACTCAGGTCGTCGTAAAACTCTGCTTTGTTGGGTAATGTAAGATTATCGAAGCCTCTTATACGGTTCTCGATGTCATGGATCTTTCTGTCGATCTCTGAGATGAATCTTTCGTACTCGTCGCTAAAATGGGCTTCTAATTCCTTTAACCTCTGTGGCGGTAACGGTTGCGTACAGAACAAGCAGGTCTGTGCTTTGCGATCCTTGTGCTTGGAAAGCCCATCCCTTACCCAGGAGGCCAAAGCCGGATCTTCCCGTAGAGTTGCTATAACCGATGAAACAACGGTCCTGGAAAGGATACCGCGGACTTCTTCATAAAGCCTTTTCAGGTCTGGAAAGGTATAAGTAATCTCAGAAAGGCGAGCCTTTGGTGTGGCAAGATGTTGCTTCCTGAGACGATCTTTGGCGACGTCATCGAGTAGATAGTGGTCGATGCTCTCTTCTTTCAGGAAGGAATCCGCCTTGGCCCGAAAATCCCCTTTATTGTAGTTGTTGTATCGATTGGCGGGGCTTGAGCTTAGAACGTTCTTTATTTCTCGTGCACGGTCTATACAGAACCGATCAAGAGTCCCCTCGGCCTCCCTTAGCTTTGCTCGAGCCTTATCCCGCTTGTCCTTCTCATCATCGAGTTGGCCTTTTAACTTGTCGACTTCTTTCTGTTTTTCAACATTTCGTTCTCCGATGATAAATATCGGTGCTACTTCGCCATTCGTGGTAAAAACTGCTTCGGCAATGAAATCGCGGTTGAAGACGCGAACCGGTATCGAGCACATATCAAACTGCTCTTCCGAATAGTCCGTGTCGCCGATTGTTACTGACAGCTTCCCCTTGGTCGGATTCTGCTGTTTTTCGAGATGGCGGAAAAGTCGGCTCAGCGTGGTTTTTCCTGTGCCATTCCAGCCATATAAGAGATTATAACGGCCAAACTCTGGTAGGTCTTGCGGCCATGTAAAATCTCGAAACACCACATAGTCACGCATTCGTGTAATCTTTCTAATGGCCATCACACATCCTCCCCAAATCGGGTAAACGCCTGGTCGTACCACATGAGGGGCTTGGAATCCTCATGCAAAACGTTTTGGGGGACCTTCCGCGCCATGGCGGCAAAGTAAGCGATCCCGTCCACCGTGCCGACATTTGCTTC
>JAADFL010000182.1 GCA_013152945.1 Deltaproteobacteria bacterium
TACATGCATCCAATCAATGCGGGTGACTCACAGTTGATGCTTGTCGATATAAGGCTGGCCTGTACGCCCTGAACGAGCCTCGTCTTGGTTGAGCACCCTGCATCACGATCACCTGAAGATTATAATAGCATCAGAAACGGACCTGGAAAGCAGACTGGACAGGCAGACTAGGGATGAACAGACTAGGTACGAAGGTTGGCTCCGCGATGGTCAAAACCTTAAAAAGTGACAATATCTTAATTGGTTATCCCGGGCATGCGTAGCTTTACAAGTAACCTCCAGTAACCTCCGTCCCCGCCTGTCTTTACGTCCCCGCCTGTCCCCCACAACCTCCGTCCCCGCCTGTCGTCCCCGCCTGTCCCCCGCCTGTCCCGCCTGTCCCATCCATGTTTTTATCATAGCCGGTGCTTGGACCCGTGAATATATCGGCAATTGCACTGGATAGCTTACTGGCTCCATTACTTGCAATGTGTAACCCAACAGTGTATTGGTATATAAAAATGTGAGATGCGGTTTCCTCCGGAGGTTGAAAGCTAAAATGATTGCCAAACAATGGATTACACCGACTAGGAATTTATTTGCCCAGATGCTGCGTGGTCTTGCCAGGACTCATGCAGCAGGACTTGCAGTCAAGAATGGTCAGCGGGCATCCGAAAACAGGCTTCAAGGAAGCGATGACGAGGCTGTTACTGAGGGTGAACAAGCCGGGGGAGCAGGCGAAACAGGTGACAAAGAAAAAAATTACATGACACGGGATGAAACAAATCTCGACGAGCATCCTGACCTTGCGGCATTGATTCATGTAGCCTCCATGGCCGGTATCAAGGACATGGTGATAAGAAAGGCATGGGAAATGGGCCTGGGGGAAGGCCGTAGTGTACTGGCTGCCTTGCTAAGCGGCGCAGGTGTTACTCCGGAGATTTCAGTGGCTCCGGTTTCCGACAAACCGGGCATTTGTGCCGTATCAGGTTGTAATGAACCTGCTAAAGTCAAGGGATTGTGTGTGAGACACTATAGAAAAATGCGGTATGCCGAGAGCAGGAGATCGATGGGGCTGGAATACAGGCCCAGGAGTGGCGGGGAAAGTATTCACAGGACTTCGCGACAATTCAGGGGGCCTACCATCCCTCAGTATACATTGGATATTTTAAGAGAGATAGGAGCCCCGATGACAATAGACAGGATTTGTGAACTGGTTCGGAGTCGTGCCAAGGACATCGAACTTCCCGAGCCCAGGGTGCTACGAGCCAGGGTGAGACATTTCCTTTACACTTCTCCCAAGACCGAACGTGCCGGCAGGGGAACATTTCAGATAAAGGGTGGCGCAAAGCGCGTGTTGAGACGGCCGGCCGGTGGTATTGCCAAGGGGATCGAGGGTTCGTCCCAGGATGGATGATCTCTCTTGATGTGGAGACCGATTCGAATGCTGTTTTGGATTTCCATCCAATAACTCGGAAACAGTGCGGCCGGGGGTGGGGATTGCCTTTCAAAAAGTTATTATCAATATACATTCTGTTATTTTCACAAAATGTCATCGCATCTGTTACATCCGTGCCTGTTGTTGATTCTCCCCTTACAAGTGGTGATACCCTGGTTAGTGGAACCTGCAAAGAAGAGGTTAATACAATAATAAGTGTTTTGGTGGATGGTTCCAAGGCCGGTGAATGTAATTTGAAGGCAGGTAAATTCTCACTTCAGGTGCCGCCTCTAATGCCCGGCCAAATCGTATCGGCCAAGGCCAAGGCGGAAGGTAAGTTGCCGAGCAGCGAGAGCAGGCCGGTGGTGGTTAGAGATATAAGCAAGGTGCCCGTGATTGATCAACCGTTAATCGAAGGTGATCAGCAGGTTGCAGGAAGCACTGCCGAAAGGAATGGAACGATAATAACAGTCACCATCAATGGCAGTTTTGCAGGTCAAACACTGTCCCTGGAAGGCAGGTGGAGCACAAAGGTGGATTTGTTGCAGGCAGGGGATACGGTCAATGCAACGGCATATGCACCCGGTAAAGCGGAATCACCTCCGGGCCCTCCTGTGGTGGTTCGCAGAAGGACCAATAAGCCGATCATCTCCGGTCCGATTCAAACCGGCGCCACCGGGATCAAGGGTTCTGTGCCCGAGCCTGACAACACCCTGGTGGAGATATTCGGGGACAATATCAGCCTGGGAGTGAGCGCCACCTCGAATCAGTCATTTTTTCTTGAAACACAGGCACTGACCGGCGGGACCATCATTGTCGCAATTGCCTTGGCGCCGGGATGTGCTTCCAGCTTTCCGAGTGATCCGGTCGTGGTCGGAGCGACGGAAGACCCGGATCAGGACGGCCTGGACAATGCCGCTGAATGGTCTCTGGGAACAGATCCCCATGATGCGGACAGCGACGATGACGGTGTGTTGGATGGGCAAGAGGGTGAGCCGGGTGCTGACGCCGACGGCGACGGCCTGATAAATGCACTCGATCCTGACTCGGACGGCGATGGGATCTTGGACGGAACAGAGATGGGGCAAACAGAGCCGGGTCGTGATACCGACACTTCAAAGGGAAACTTTGTCCCGGATCAAGATCCAACAACAACAACAGATCCGTGGGAAGCCGATACAGACAAGGGCGGTGCCAGTGACGGCGCGGAAGACCTGAACAAGAACGGTGCGGTCGACCAGGGTGAGACGGACCCAAATTTTCCAGGCGACGACGAGGCTCAAACGGATTCAGACCATGACGGCTTGAGTGATGCCGTGGAAGATGCTTGGGGTACTGACCCTCATGATGCGGACAGCGACGATGACGGTGTAATCGACGGCGATGAGGTGAACCCGTTTTCAGATACAGACGGGGATGGTCTGATCAATGCCCTTGATCCTGACTCGGACGGCGATGGAATAATGGATGGGACGGAGATGGGCCGTACAAAACCGGCGCGCGATACGGATACGTCAAAAGGGAATTTCGTGCCGGATCAAGACCCGGGTTCTACGACGAATCCGGCCATGCCGGATACCGATAACGGCGGGAAACCGGATGGGGAAGAAGACATTGATCACGACGGTGCAATCGATCCAGGTGAAAGCGATCCCAACGACCCTTTAGACGATTTGGCGATGGATGATTCGGATGGCGACGGCGTGCCTGATATCGCCGACAATTGTCCGGGTATTTCAAACCCGGGCCAGGAAGACATGGACAACGACGGCATAGGTGATGCCGGTGATTCTGACAGGGACGGCGACAAAATTGACAACACTGATGATAATTGTCCCGACATATTCAACCCGGATCAAAAAGACTTGGATGGAGATGGCTTGGGGGATGCCTGCGATAATGAACTTACCTCGATGCTGGTCCTGGGCGGTGCGTGTCCCGGCAGGAGACACAGGATTTGCTTCGTTCCTTGTCTGGTTGATATTGCTTTCAGCTTTCCTTGCAGCAGGGAGGCATCCATGATCCGTGCGGTTGAGAACACCGCGCTCTGCCAAGGACCGGGGGGGCTACGGGCAGGTATCTTTTGGCTGGCGGTGACGGTCTTGTTGGTGATTCCAAGACCTTCTTTCGGCAAGGAGCCTGCTTTATCACTACAGCGTATGCCTCCAGGCTCCGGGTTGTGGTTCATGTCTTTGCAGAGCGACAGGATTCGGTCACACCTGGGATGGTCCTTGTCACTTTGGGGTGATTACCAGGAAAGGCCCCTGGTTTTACGCGAGAAGGGAGGAGGTGCACGTTCATCACTGGTTGAGCGTCAGACCGAGCTTAGCCTGGCTGCGGGAATCGGTTTCTTCGACATGTTGGAGGTAACGGCAAGGCTACCTTTTCTTCCCTATCGCTCGGGCTCCGGAATGTACGGCGGTTCCGGTTTGTCATCCTACAGCCTGGGAGATCTCTCGATAGGTGCAAAAGCGGCTATCTTGGATTATGACTCTTTCGGACTTTTTGCAGGAGCGGATATTGTGGCTCCTACCGCAGGCGGCAATCTTGCCGGTGAAGCAGGGGCCGCATTCAGGCCTGTAATGGGTTTCGGATTTCATACAGGTCCGGCGGACATGGTAGTGAATTTATCATATACATTGAGAAAGAACGTTATTGAACCAGGGATCGACCTGGGTGACGAACTGGGTTACGGCCTTGGAGTGGGCATCAAGGCTTTTTCTTTCATGTATGCAAGTTTTGAGTTGGCAGGAGCAACTGCTGCTGCAAACCCATGGAAGAAAGAGGCGCAAAATCCCTTAGACGCCTTGGCCGGCCTGAGATTCTTCATGCTTGATGATTTTCTGCAGATTTCGGTTGCTGGTGGAGCCGGAGTATTGCCGGGATATGGCTCTCCGCAGTGGAGGGCAAGGCTCGGTTTTACCTTCCAATCACCGGGTCAAGACGACAGGGATCATGATGGAATAAGGAATAGAGTTGACAAGTGTCCCGACAATGCCGAGGACAAGGATGGTTTCGAGGATGAAGACGGCTGCCCTGACATTGACAACGACAAAGACGGCATAAAGGATAGTAACGACAAGTGTCCCGACAATGCCGAGGACAAGGATGGTTTCGAGGATGAAGACGGCTGCCCTGACATTGACAACGACAAGGACGGCATAAGGGACAGTGACGACAAGTGTCCCGACAATGCCGAGGACAAGGACGGTTTCGAGGATGAAGACGGCTGCCCTGACATTGACAACGACAAGGACGGCATAAAGGACAGTGACGACAAGTGTCCAAACGAAGCCGAGACATTGAATAAGGTCCATGACCTGGATGGCTGTCCTGAATTTGACAGTGACGGTGATGGGGTGTTCGACATCGACGACAAGTGCCCGGTCGACCAGGAGGACAAGGACGGGTTCATGGACAAGGACGGCTGCCCTGACATTGACAACGACAAGGACGGCATTGAAGACAAGGATGACAAGTGCCCCATGGATCCGGAGGTAATAAACGGAGTCGATGACGAGGATGGTTGCCCTGACGAAGGTGAAAGACAAGTACAGATTATGGGCAGGAAAATAGCCCTTCATCAGAAGATATATTTTAAAACGAACTCTGCGAGAATACGGAGGAGGAGTTTTTCGATATTGAGCCAGCTTGCGGCTACATTGAAGGCCCACATGGAGATAAAGTTGCTTCGCATCGAGGGACACACCGATGAGAGAGGAACCAGGCAGTTCAACCAACGCCTTTCCGAGGCAAGGGCCTATGCAGTCAGGCGGTACCTGATACATAGAGGAATTTCTCCTTTCAGGCTGAAGGCAGTCGGCTTTGGTAAGGAACGCCCGTTGTTGAAAGGAAAATCCAAGCGTGCCTATGCTGCCAACAGGAGGGTGGAGTTTATTATCGAAATAGGGGGACAGGAGTAGCAGAAGTGAGATTCATAGGAGATTACAAGGCGTTATGTGATGGAGGCACACTGGAGGGGTTCCTAGAAAGACAACCGCCGGCCGTATTCCTGCATCACTCGGCCGGTAGCGGATTGGGAATCCTTTCCGGACTGCCGGGAAGTACCAGGAACAGGCTGGTGTTGGAAAATCAGGCAGGCAATAGGCTTCCCGGCAGTTCAGCAAAGGAAGAGGCTTATCTGGTGTTTCCAATAGAGCCGAAAACCAATGGCAAGAATCAGCCGATGTTGCTCGGATGCAGCTCTACCTGTGATATTTTCGTTAATGATGCGACTGTATCGAGAAAACACGCATTGATAGAACTGGCAAGGGGTGATTACTATATAATGGATCAAAAATCCACTGCAGGGACATGGGTCAACGGCGTTTCCTTGAGGGGCGGCGAGAAGACGCTTCTAACATCCGGCGACCGGGTATCGGTCGGCGCAGTAAACCTGCTGTTCCTACTTCCAAAAGAGTTCTACAACTTTGTAGTCAAGTTCCTTGGGGACTAGACTGACGTTCCATATTTGCTATTTAATGCCCATCCGTTGCTTCGCAGGTTTGAATGAAACCTGAAACAGTGAAAAGCATGAAGCAATGACATAAAATTCCTATGATCTTTTTTTGGAACTATGGATCAACCATATAGTTGGCAGGGGAATGAAAATCCGGACAAACCAGAAAAATTTTCCAGAGCTTGTGACTTAAAACGGGTCAGCCGTGGTTTTTCTCCCCTTGGCTTTCTTCTTCATGTTTTTCTTCTTTTTTCCCGATGGCTTGGTTGATTTTGATTTCTTGATGTTCTTTTTCGATGATGGCTTGGCCTTTTTCTTTTTCCCCGTGTTGTCGGATTTTAATTGTTTCAACACTACATGAATCTGCCCATTCGAACGCAAGGGCACTTTTTTCTCAACCGTGGCATGGCCGGCGAGTTTAAAGGTAAAGCTCATCTTTCTCGGTGAATATGCAAGAGTCGATGAAAAAGGTGTTCTGCCAAGGGGTTTCTTGCTTTTCGACCAGAATACCAGGGCACCTTTAGGAGTGGAAGAAAAAGTAAGCTTTACCCGTGACGAATGTTTTTTCCTTATAATTTTCTTCCTTTGTCTAGGTATGGATGCTGTTTTTCCAGTGCGGCTCTTGTGAATCGATCTGCCGGTCTTCGTTTTTTGAGTTGAAGATTTGAAAAGGCTTTTCTGCTTCGGCAAAACTTGGGCGGTTGCCCTTTTTTCCGACCTTGAATCCAGGTTGGTTTTTCCAGGTACGGCTTCGATCCCATGCATATTATCATGTTCCGGTTTTTCTTCACCTTCCTGCATTTTGGTCGAACGGCCGGCAACATCCTTGGCGTCTTCGGCTCTTGTTTTTTCATTCAGGGTTGGAACGTTCATGCCCGGTGACTGTGGGTTGTTGGTGGTTGGCAGATCCTTGGTTTCGCTGACTAGTGCCGTTGCCGGCAGGTTTCCTTTCACAAGGAAGAAACCGGCAACAAGTGCAATAAGCGCAAGAGCAGCCAATCCAAAGGTGACCGGCCTCTTGATGATGGACGTGGATTTTGTCGGCTCGGTATCTCTTTTGTTCGATTTTCTTTGGCCGGTTCTCGTGGGTAAGTAATCACGGACATGTCTCAAGGCATCTGCAAGCTCCTCCATGGATTGGAACCTGTTTTGAGGCTCTTTTTCGAGGCATTTCATGATTACTTGTTCGAGCCCCGGATCTACCGGGTAACCCGGGTCTTCAATTTCGCTTGGAGGAGCAGGCGGGACGCTCAAGTGCATTACAAGGAGTTCAGCTATTCCCTTACTCTTGAAAGGCGGCTTACCGGTGGCCATTTCGTACATTATTATACCCAGGGCGTATATGTCTGTTCTTTGATCCACGGGCTTGGATGCCGCTTGCTCCGGAGACATGTATTCAGGTGTCCCGAGGATTGCGCCCGCTCTCGTGGTCTGGATGGACTCGCCCTGGCGATCCAACAGCTTGGCCACCCCGAAATCGAGCAATTTTACATAATCGTCTATTTCGTCACGCTTGACTATGAAAATATTCTCGGGTTTCAGGTCACGATGCACGATGCCTGCACGATGAGCCGATGCCAGTGCACTGCATACCTGCAGGGCTATTGATATCAGTTTGTCGGCAGAGAGTTTTTTTTGTCTCATCAGCAGCCTGTCAAGTGATTGGCCGTCCAGAAACTCCATGATGTAGTAATTGTCGTTTTCTTTGTCTTGTACGAAATCCGTGACTTCGATAATATGGGGATGGGCAATTCGGTTTACAGCCCGGGCCTCTTGAAAGAAACGTTGGACCGCGGCCTTGTTGGTTGAATACTCCCGCCGGAGCATCTTCACGGCTACGCGCCTGCCGAGCAATATATGTTCTGCCAGGTACACCTTGCCCATACCGCCTTCGCCCAGCAGGGACTGGAGTCTATACTTGCCGTCAAGGAGCTTGCCGATATAGGAATCTCCAGTTGTTCTACCTTTTTTACCGTCTGCCATGCCGTTGCTTTCAACCTCAAAGGTTTCCGGTTCTCCGTTTGGAATGGATGACCTGTATTTCTTTTGCTCTAGCCTTTCCGTGATTTTTCGAAGTTCGAGCAAAAGCTCTGCAGCCGTGGCAAAACGGTCGGGAGGGTCTTTTGCAAGGCACTTGAGCACTACTTCTTCTATTTCCGCCGGGATAGGAGGCTCTCCTTCGAATCTTGGCAATGGTGGTACTTGTGTTCGCATGTGATGGGCGATTACGTCAGAGACGCTGTGAGAACGAAACGGTGTTTCACCTGCCAACAGCTCGTACATGAGCACACCCAGCGAGTACATATCTGACCTTGGATCCACCGGCCCGCCACTGGCCTGTTCGGGTGACCAGTACTCGGGAGTGCCTAAAATCTGGTCCCCCAGTGAAGGAGGAGGTGCGCCACCCCTGAAAGAAGAGGAAAGCAAAGCTACGCCGAAATCAAGGATTTTTATCGTATTCTTCTCTTTCTTATTTTCGAGGTCACCATCCGACAAGACAAATACGTTCTCGGGTTTAAGGTCGAGATGCAAAACCCCCCTCTCATGAGCGGCTCGCAACCCGTCGGTAATTTGTATTGCAATATCCAATACGCGGGCAGGTTGGAAACGGCCTCCCTGTTGAACCAGGACCTGGCCCAGATCTTGTCCCTGGACGTACTCCATGACAAGGATTACCTTGTCAGGCGCAAGTCGCTTGGATCCGAGCACTTCCGCAATGTGTGGATTATGTTCTCCTTTCAGGGCCCTTGCCACGTTGAGGAAACGGTTCACAGCTTCTTCGTTCCGGGCCACTTCTTCATGTAGCAACTTGACAGCCGCTTTTTTATTGGAGTGGGGATGCATAGCCAGATAAACACTGGCCATGCCGCCCTCACCAAGCAGTTTAATAGGCCTGTAAGGGCCGAGATCAGGTAGGTGAACAGTTTGGTTCATGTAGTATTCATCTCCGTCAAGTGCCTTAAGCAAAATGTGTGCCGATGGCGACATTATCGGCATTATTTATAATTATTTAATATTTACAGTCTATTGCGTGGTTATACCTTTTTATTGAAGAATGATGCCAACTGTTAAATATGGCACAGTGTGGCTTATGGCACAATCAGGTTGTGTAGACTGGTGTCTACACAAATAACCGTGAACCAATCCGATTGAGCGAATTAATTATATAAAATTAATGTAAAAATTTTATTATTGAATACAAAAAACCTCATGACGTTCATGTAGACACCAGTCTACTTAAATACAAGCAATTGGTATTAAAGCAATTATAATGATATAAAGTAAATATGATAATGTATATCAAGAACAGGCATTAAATAGGTGTAGACTAGAATCAGCATGCTGCCAAGGCGCGTATCGATGGACTTCCATAAAAAGTAAGGTTATCATAGGAAGTTAGAGGGTCATCAATTATGGCGTAATATTTGCTTTCATTTTGGTACAGGTTTTAATCCCGGCTTGGCCGGGAGTGGTGGGTTATGAGAAAGGTAAACAATCACCAGGCGAATACGAGGCTATTGATTTATTGCCTTGCTGTCCAGGATTGGAAACAGGAGGCATGACAATGGCTTCGTGGAAGGTAATGGGCCGAGATGGACCCCAGGATTTGGACTCTCTTCTGGCAAGGGGGGCTTCACTGGATGAACGCGTGACGCCCTTCAGGATTCTGGTTGCAGATGGTGATAAAATAAGGGCAAGGATGACTCGGGGCGCTGTGAGCAACATGGGCTTTATCGTGGATGTTTCCAATACCAGTATTGATGCGGAAAAGTTGCTCAAGATGTATAGGTACGATCTGGTCCTGGCCGATGCATTCTTGCCTGATATGGGAGGATTGTCGTTTCTGGCAGAGGTAAGGATGCGGCAACCCGGAGTGCCTGTGGTAATAACTTCCGGAGATTTCCCGGTCGAACTTGCTTCAAGGGTTTCGAGGTTTGGGGCTGCTGACATGTTGAAAACTCCTTTCGACCGAAGTGAATTGGAAATGGTATTGAACAGAGCCCTTGGATTGTCGCCGATAAAGGATGACGAAGAGTTTTGATTTTAGCCCCCCAGCCTCCCTACCCCCCCAGCTCAGCTCAGCTTCCCCAGCTTCCCTACCCAGGTTGATTTTCAAGGCATCAAAAACTTGCTGTCATTTCATGAAGTTTCGCATCAGCGAAAAATACCATAGCGTGCAAACACCGGTCACTCTCACCATGCTCAATATATATGATACAAAAATCTTTATATTGGATTCGCGTACCAGAGCCAAATTTATCACTTGAAATTGCCCCCAAAATACCAGCCTGGCACCTCCCGACACTCATATCGTGCACAGTCCAGTTTTTCCCATCCTTATATCCTATTGATATCACGCTAATATCCGGCCCCCGGAAAATCAACCACGGAGGGGACGGCAGAGGGGACGGCAGGGACGGGACGGGGCGGAGGGGACGTGGCACAATTGCTGAATCAATTCTTGACTATGACTCTGACTCGGATGTATGTGCCAAGAAAGGTGAACATTTGAAATCGAAATTTCTAGGATTGTTGCTTGGGCCGCTGGCCTTTGCAGCCTTGGCAAGTTGGCCCGGTCCTGTGGATTTACCTGTGCAAGCCCGAATGACAGGCGCGGTTGCACTGTGGATGGTGGTTTGGTGGATTTTCGAGGCCATTCCCATCCCGGCCACCTCATTACTTCCTTTGGTCTTGTTCCCGGTTTTCGGAATCATGAACATCGGTAAGACTTCGATCCAGTACGCGGACAAGAATGTTTTCCTGTTCATGGGCGGTTTCATGATGGCGCTTGGCATGGAGAAGTGGGGTTTGCATCGCCGCATTGCCCTCCGCACAATACAAATATTGGGGACCGGCCAACGAAGGTTGGTTTTGGGCTTCATGCTGGCCAGCGCTTTCTTGTCCATGTGGATATCCAATACCGCTACAACCATGCTGATGTTGCCCGTGGCATTGGCCGTGATCGAACACTTTGAAAACAGGCGAGGATCAGATCGATTGGCAACAGTGCTGCTTTTGGGCGTGGCCTATGCTGCTTCGGTTGGCGGCATAGGGACATTGGTCGGCACTCCGCCAAACATAGTACTGGCTGGTACTGTCAAGAAACTCCTCCCGGGAACGCCGGAAATCGGCTTTGCCCAGTGGATGAAGATAGGTGTTCCACTGGTGATCGTTTTCCTCCCATTGATGTGGCTGGTGCTGACCAGAGTCATTGTAAAACTTCCGGCTGATAGAGAGAAAGTGGATTTAAGCGCTGAACTCGGTTCACTCGGCCCGATGTCGAGGGGGGAATGGTCCGTGCTCGTGGTTTTCGGACTGGTGGCTCTTGGTTGGATCTTGAGAAAACCTGTCCTGTCAAAGTTGGCGCCCGGTATATCGGATGCAGGCCTTGCCATGGCAGGGGCGTTGGTGCTTTTCATCATACCTGCTGATAAACAGTTCAAGGAATTCATATTGGATTGGAAACAGGCGAGCCATCTTCCCTGGGGAGTGCTCATACTCTTCGGAGGTGGGTTCGCCTTGGCCGCAGCCATGCATCAAAGCGGGTTATCCGCATGGTTGGGCAACAAGTTGTCGGTTCTTAAGGGTATGCCGCTTCCCCTTACCGTGTTCATAGTAGCTGCTTTCATGGCAGCCCTTACCGAATTGACATCCAACACCGCAACCACCATGACCATGTTGCCTATTTTGGCTGCCGTTGCCCTTGGCACGGGCAAGAATCCATTACTCTTAATGGTTCCTGCGACCATGGCTGCGTCGTGTGCCTTCATGCTGCCCGTGGCTACCCCTCCAAATGCAATTGTATTTGGAAGTGGAAAGATCAGGCTTGCGGAAATGTTCAAGATCGGATTGTGGATGGAGATCATGGGGGTGATATTGATCACATTGCTTGTCACCGTTGCCGGAAACGTTGTTTTCTAGAGTCGGCTCCGGCCTTCTTCAACTGTAGGATGAGCTGATTTCAATGAGCAGGTTCTTCAATTTTTATATTCTATTTGTATCCCGGTCCCAAGGCATTGATATAGAAACTCTGAACAAAGTATCCGCCTTCCTTGTCTGTTTCGCGGTACACGAATGGCGTGAACTCGTAATAGTAATTGAAGTACTCGTCGATACCGGTGTCCGGCAGATCGAACAAGGGGCCGACAGTGCCGTCGAACTTGGTTTCCCGGCCTGCAACGATGGTGTGTGCAGATTCGCCCTCGATTCCGACCGATGCGCCAAAGGTGGCCGGTCCGACTTTCAATTCGGCCTCGGCATCTATGCCTATGGATAGAGACTCTTCGTGCGTGACTTCTTCACCGAGCACGTACTCCCAATCGACCACGGCATAGTCGGAAACAGTGACCTTGAGAGGATCTGGGGTGACAAAGTCTTCCTCGGCAACAGGGTCGCCGCGCAAGTCGACAGGGCTTTGGGGGTAAGAAGACGGATCGCCCGGATCAATATTAATGGAAATGGGCTTTACACCGAGCATCTCGGCATTGTCGTTGTACCGTGCCACATCCCATGCCACGTCACCGATGTACACCGGTACATTGATTGCCACATTTTCGTCCTGCGCATTGCCCTTCAGTATTTTCGAAGGATCCCAGAGGCGGTACAGGTAGCTGTCGTAGCAGGTCCAGGAGAATACCACGCCGCCCTTGGAAAGATAACCGGGGTAAGCCTGCATGAGGCTGTAGCTTAAGCTTTTCTTGTAGGTAATGAAATCAGCCACGCGTTGGCTTACGGCACGGCTCACCTTTGTCTTTACGCCTGCCTCGAACAATCCTGGGATTTCGCCGTTCAAGCCGTAGCTGACATCCGAGTGCAGGGTGACTGTTTCATCGTATAAATCCTCGCCATGCGCCGTGCTTCGTCCAAACCCAACCGTGGTGGGCCAATCAGTGTTGATACCCTGGTATGCCGGTGTGAATACAAGCACCACCGCAGGCACCACAGCGCCTTTTGTGGGGTACGGCCCGGACTTGAGTTCCAGGTACGGGGTGTCGCCGTCCAGGTCTGCGGCGGTCACGAATTTTGCATCATCGCTCCTGGAAAGTTCCAACTGTTCGAGTGTGCAGAGATCGCCGTTACATGGTGTGAGCACTTCGATCTTGCCGCTCTTGTCGAGTAATGCCAGGCGGTCCCGGCCTTCATGTACAGGATCGTACATCGTCATGTCACGGACACCATCCGGCGTGGTGAAACTTTTCACGATTGGATAGAAACCTCCGGGTTTGTAACCATATACCTGGATCGAATCACGGGAGAAGAGGCCGCCCTCAACTCCTATTGCTATGTCGACACCGCCTTTATCGTCCAGGTTCCCTGCCGCAAGCACCATGCCGTTAACATCGAGTGACAGTGTGTTGGTTACGTGCGCCTTGCCCTGGGCATCCATGTCCAGGATGGCGATTCTGTCCCCGTCGTGCCCATGATACAATACAGCCAGTTCTTCCAGTGTGTCCATGTCGAAGTCCGCGGCAGTAATGGACTTGACTTTTTCCACGTCATCGAGTGACGCGTCGATGTTCCAGCAATATGCGTCTTTTGAAAGATCGACTCCCATTATCGATCCATCCTGACGCAGCACGAACAATTGATCGTCGCCGTCGCCGTCCCAATCCGCTGCAACCATGCCCACTGCTTGTGAATCACCTGGAATTCCGTATAAGCCCTGGATCTGATCGTCCGGTGCGGGCGGAACTACGTCCACCACTCCGCCGAATCCATCCTGATTTAGAAGCACGACCGCAGATTCCTGAGAATTCCCCCGGCCGGGATCGAAGGAAGCAAGATCTATCGCATCGATTTTGTCGGTTGAGCCCGAGCCCAGGTAGTCGGCACCTGTCTGGCCGTAATAGTCAATGTAAAGTGCGTCGGACTGGGTGTCTGTCACAGCTAGTTCCTGGTCACGGATTAGTTTGAGCTTTTTCCCGACAGGGGGAGGCGCAAAATCGGTGCGGGAAGGACAGGTGTTGATTGCACAGCCCTTCGAACATTTCAATACGAGTTGGTATCCTCCGGCTGTATGGCTCCGGTTGTAGATTACGATGCGATAGCGTCCCATTTTAGGGATTGCGATATTATCGAGTTCCAGGCGTCCCGAGCCCGGATCTTCCGCACTTATCAATTCGTCGCCCCAATCACCGCCGGCGGCTGGGCCTTGGAGGGCAAGGCCGGCTTTTAAGCCATTGGTCGTTATCAGTAGGACCGTTACCTCGGTGCTGTTGTACCCGGTAAAACCGTACCCGTGACCGGCCGAGTCGCCTTTCATGTCGGCATATATGCTTTGGCCCAACGCAATATCACCAATCATTTCTATTTCATCGCTCTTGCATGCGAGATCCTTGCCGTCACAATCCTGGTCGACGAAGTCACCGCAGATTTCCGTTGCGCCGGGGTGAATGTCCGCCCTTGTGTCGTCACAATCATCGCCGCCACAGGCAAAATCCTTGTGGCCGTCCGAGTCATTGTCCGGGCAACTACATGCGAGATCCTTGTTGTCACAATCCTGGTCGATGAAGTCACCGCAGATTTCCATTGCGCCGGGGTGAATGTCCGCCCTTGTGTCGTCACAATCGTCACCGCCGCAGCTTGCGGCCCTGTATCCGTCGTGGTCTCCATCGGTACAGTTATCGGGTGTAGGAGTGTCGCAACCTCCTATTGTCCAAAGCAAGGACATAACCAGTGATGCGACTATAAATCGTTTGTGTACGCACCCGTTTTTCTCTCCATGGTCATTCGAAAATTTCATTGTTACGAGACCCCTCCATGTACCTTTTAACATACCAGTCAAGCTTAATCCTGGAACAGCGTACTTGCAATACTCCTGGTTGTATCATGAAATTCTAGTTGAGAATCGGTTTCTGTTTCCCGTTCTGAATCAAAGCCGGTTTCTGTTGATTCATTTGGCAGATCCGGCCGGCCGGTATCGTCTACATCTTCTTTGTCACTCCTGCCGGTGGATGAACAAGATGCAATGTTAAAGTAAGATGTGATGAAGAAACCTGGAAGTATGGCTTTGTAAAAATTAGAGAAAGATTTCATGAAACATTATACCTGGCTGGTCCGGTTATGAATCCTGGTCTTTTTTTGTGCGTCCAGCCTTACGTTCCTTGAGAAGTTCGTGGTGGTACGAGCCTTCCCGTAGCATGACGCCACCGCACTTGGGACACCGTAATTCGCGGCACGGCGTTCCAGGTCCGTGAGAAACTTTGTGGCCGCATTTGGAACATATGCAGAATCCACTGCTTCCCATGCCGCGGCCTCCACTGCCGCCCATACCGCGGCCTCCACCGCCGCCCATACCGCGGCCTCCACCACCCCCCATTCCCCCTCCGTCCCTTGCAGGTGCCTGCCAATAAATATGGCGCGATTTTGAAAATCCCTGGTTCATACATTCACCTCCCATGTCTTGTGCCCCCTTTTCAATAAACAATAACACAATTGAGAATCCATTATCATAAATATATTCTTCAGAAATTTTTTCACCAAGCTTTGGTTTCTTTCTTGAAGGCGTTGTCGCCTCTCCAGAGGCAACGGCGGGGTGAGGCAATGACGCGTGCCTCGGACCCAAAAGGCTCGTTTCTATAATTTGTTGCACCGGTTTGATTTTGCGACTAAGCTTCATTCGCTCTTTTAAACCAAAGGTTATTTCCAGGAGGCAAGAGAAGAAATGTGCAGGATGTATCGGATGAAAGTAATGTCGTCTCTCTTGACAATCATTGCAGCAATGCTGTTTTCCGGTTCCATTGTTGCAGAAGAAGGCATGTGGACCTTTGACAATCCGCCGTTGAAAGCCCTGTCCAAGAAGTATGGCTTTGTGCCTGATGCCAAGTGGCTTGAGCACGTGAGGCTCTCTGTAGTCAGGTTCAGGGACGGGGGCTCGGGTTCCTTTGTCAGTCCCAACGGCTTGGTGCTCACGAATCACCACGTGGCTGTGGGCCAGCTTCAGAAGATGTCGGACAAGAAGCACGACTATGTAAAGAAAGGTTTTTACGCCCGCGTATACAAGGATGAGATCAAGTGTCCGGACCTTGAACTCAATAAACTTGAATCCATGAAGGAAGTAACTTCCAGGATAATGTCTGTTGCCAAGGGAAAGACAGGTGAGGACGCGATAAAGGCCAGGAGGGCGGAACAGGCCCGCATATCAAAAGAAGCAGAGGACAAGACCGGGCTCGAGTGTGAGGTTGTCGATTTTTACCAGGGTGGCGAATACTGGCTTTATTGCTACAAGAAATATACTGACGTTAGGTTGGTTTTTGCACCAGAGAGACAGGCGGCGTACTTTGGCGGCGATCACGACAATTTCACGTACCCGAGGTACGACCTGGATTTCTCATTGTTCAGGGTGTACGAAAATGGAAAGCCGATTCATCCCAAGCATTATCTAAAGTGGAATACCAGGGGAGCCAAGAAGGGGGAACTCGTTTTTATAGTCGGCCACCCGGGGCGAACACAGAGGCTGTACACAACAGAGGAACTGGAAATGGACAGAGATGAATCCTTCCCGCTAAAAATAGATTATTTCAACCGTTCTATTCGTGCCATGGAAGATTACAGCAAGAGAGGCAAGGAGGAAAAGCGCCGGGCGCTGGTGCGAATATTCTACTTGAGAAACTCGAAGAAGGCATATGGGGGCATGTACAAGACGATAAAAGATCCATCTTTCATGAAAAGGCGCAGAAAGGCGGAAAGTGCATTTCGTAATGCAGTGTATTCGAATCCCAAGTTACGTGAAACTTACGGGGATCCTTGGGCCGATATTTCCCGTGTGCTTAAAAAGAACAAGGGCGAAATTACACGGCGCGTATTGCACCACTTGTGGGGATCGAACCTGGCATCAAAGGCGATCACTATCGTCAAGTTGGTGGGTGAACTCGAGAAGCCGGATTCACAGAGATTGGACGGTTTTCACGATTCCCAGCTTGCAAGGGTCAAGTTCGAGTTGTTTTCACCCGCCCCGCTATATAGGGATTTAGAGGCAGTCACATTGGAAACATCCTTGGAGTTTGCAAAGGCCCATCTGCCGAAAGGCGATCCTTTTCTGCAGGTAATAGATGGACTGGGCGATATTGAAAAGGCTGCAACAGAACTGACCTCGGGTACCAGGCTGGTTGATCCTGCTTTCCGCAGGAAACTGGTCAAGGGCGGAACCAAGGCTGTTGAAGAGTGCAAGGATCCGCTGATCGTGCTTGCAAGAAAGCTTGTTCCAATAATGGTTGCAGACGAGCACTGGACCAAGCGGAACGTGGAGAGCGTAATCACTCCTGCCAGGGAAAAGATTGGCAGGGCCAGGTTTGCCGTGTACGGCAAGGACACATACCCGGATGCAACTTTTACGTTGAGGATGACATATGGAACGGTTCGTGGATATCCAATGAACGGCACCTTGGCTCCTTACAAGACAACATTGTACGGTCTGTTCGACAGGGCGCTGGGTTTCGACAAGCTGGGCGAGTGGAGCTTGCCTGCTAGGTTCTGGAAGAAAAGGAAACGATTGGACCTTTCTACGCCCGTCAACTTTGTCTCGGATTGCGATATCATAGGCGGCAATTCAGGCTCACCGGTCATCGACCGGAAAGCCCGTCTCGTTGGGCTGGTCTTTGACGGCAACATTGAAAGCCTTGCAGGAAGGTATTTTTTCGATCCCACTGCAAACCGGGCCGTGTCGGTTCACAGCGCATATATAATCGAAGCCCTGAAAAAGCTCTATGGCGCAAGGAAATTGGTAAAAGAGCTGGAG
>JAADFL010000183.1 GCA_013152945.1 Deltaproteobacteria bacterium
ATCCGGGTCACACGCATCACCAATAAGATCCTTGTCAGTGTCCGCCTGTGTCGGGTTCCGAACAAACGGGCAATTGTCGTCCTCGTTGATCGTGCCGTCATTGTCGATGTCAGGATCGCACGCATCACCCAGGCCGTCGCCGTCAGCATCTTTTTGAAGCTCGTTGGCGCTCTGCACGCAGTTGTCACATGCATCGCCAACACCGTCACCATCCGCATCGACCTGGTCACGGTTGGATACGAACGGGCAATTGTCGAAATCATCTTCCAGTCCATCGTCATCATAATCGTCGGCGTACTGGTAAGTGTCTCCCATGTCTGTATTGGCGATGAGTATGCTTCCGCATCCACAACCGCATCCGCCGCCTGACTCGTTCGGGGTTCCGCAAAGACCGCCGGTGCATTCGCCCGGTGCTTCATCTTGTGCGGATGCTCCCATTGCCACGAACACCCCTATGGCTATTGCCATTAAAAATAATCCCTTTCTCATGACGTGCCTCCTTTTGGTATTTTCAGACCCTGGTTCCATGAATCCTTACTCCTTCTTTCATCCAGAAATAATGCTAGATTCATGCCAATAGTTAATGTTCAATAAAATTAAGCACATATGAAAATTTAAAAATTTTTACATGGAATTAGTAGGGCCAATGCTCCACATAAATGTGGACAACTGGGAACCAAAAACCACAGAAATGCTAAAATGATTTAAAATAACAGGAGGTTACGGAGTAGAATCCATTTTGGCGTCACTTTTGCGAAGATACGTGGTAAAAGTTAGGGGCGTTGTCAGTCAAGACAATCGGCTTGGCAAATGCCCTTGTCGTCAGGCAAATCCTGGCACCGCCAACCAGTGTACTGAATACCCCCGCATTCCGGAAGCCCCGGCAATCCCTCGCATGCATGAGTTGACCTGGAATCGCAGGCCAGGGCGCGCTTGGACAAGCATATTCCCATTGCATCCGGCCAGGATGGCGCGGCACAGGCTAGACGACGGTCAGTGCATTGTTTTCCTGTGTAGCCCCCGCATTCCATGCCACAGCCTTTAATGGTGTCACCATTTCTGTCCCGGCAAAAATCAGGCCAGATGCAGTCACAGGTAGGACAACCATTTTGGTCCAGCTTGGTTCCAAACGGGCAATCCTTTGGATCACAAGGAAGGTCAGGACAAGGTTCGCCGCACTTGAAGTTACAAATGAAGTCCTTACAAATCCAGTGCCCATCACAATCATAGGGTGATTGCAACGTATTGCAGTCGAAACCATCATAGCACACGCCTGATTCAAGTGTTACGCAGACGCCGAATCCCGGCTGGTTAGCAGGTTCCTGGCAGATAAAGCCGTCTTCACATGTTTTATACGGTGGTCCTGCTGGTTTTTCATTGCCTGGTTGAACATTGCTTGGAGGCGGCCATCCGCCGTCTCCACAAGTTTCCCCGCAGCCCGGTATGGTCTTTCCCTGTGAATCATAACAAAACGGGGGCAATGCGCATTCGCAAATTTCACAGCCATTTTCGTCCTTGGTAAAGCCATAAGGGCACCATAGGTCACAGTTGACATCCTGGCACTTCCCGCACTCGTAAGTGCATTGTCCGTTCATACAATCCCAGTGTCCGTCATCTTGCGGTGTGTAGAAGAAAGCCTTGCAGTCTTCCGGATCTTTGCATACAGGAGATCCTGGATTCAAGCAGATTCCTCCTCCTCCGTCAGGCCTACAGTCTCCCTTGTAATCAGGAGTATTACATGTTTTTCCGTCACTGCAATCACCGCCGGGCCATGGGCCGCATTTATCGATGCACTTGAAAATACAGTCGCCATTGTCACAGGCATATTGCCCGAGCATATTGGGCATCCCGAAACGGGTCATGCAGTCTTGGACATTATTGCAAGTCTGTTCGCCGACACGCAGGCAAATGCCCTTTGAATTGCTTGCAGCACAGTCTGCAAAGAAGACCTTTCTGCAAGTTTCGTTTGGATTGCATGACTGCCCGTCTCCGCAGGGATCTGAGCAATGCCAATTGCAGGTGCCGTCATCACAGTCCCAAAAGCCAAAGCATTCAGGATGGTCCAGTGGCTGGCCCCAACAATCAGTTGCAACCTTGCAAACACCGAGTTTCTCACAGGTGCCGCAGGTCCCGTTATCTTGAGGCTTGCACCACATTCCCTGGCCGCACGAATCAGGACCTCTTGGAATGCATTCGCAACCAGTGTCAGTGTCGGTATCGGTGTCTGTATCAATATCGGTGTCGGTATCAATGTCAGTGTCAGTGTCGATATCGGTGTCTATGTCAACATCGATGTCCACGTCGGTATCAGTGTCGGTGTCTGTATCAGTATCGGTGTCCACGTCGGTATCAGTGTCTGTGTCAGTATCGGTGTCAGTATCGGTGTCAGTATCGGTGTCCACGTCGGTATCAGTGTCGGTGTCTGTATCAGTATCAGTGTCGACATCCGTGTCCCCGGAAATGCTCTTTCCGACACCGCAACCATAGACCCCGGCAAGGACCAGTGAAACAAATAAGAAAGTAACAAGACTGGAAAAAAGTTTGATGCGCATCTTTTGCACCTCCCAGGAAAAATTATTTAAAACAATAACACCATTCTTGGTCTCGAAGCAAAAATTGTTCCATGTTGTCTTTTCATAACAACTATCATCTAATATTGTGATATTACTGCTCTGTTTGCAAGCTTCGTCGCACCGGCAAAAATAATGGTGTAAAGATTTCATGTCACTTTTTGAATCCGGATTTCAGTTTTTCATCGGCCGGGAGACAGATATCACTATTGGAGTCGGTGGCAGAATGCTCTGGTAAATTAAAATATCTCCCTGTATATTTCTTGGAAAATTTTACTGCTTTCTTGTTTTACAGGGAGGTTTCATGGATTTTGCTTTTACAGACGAGCAAATGGCACTGAAGAAACAGGTGATAAGGTTCGCCGGCCATGAGATCGTGCCACGTTGCGCTGAACACGACCTCAAGAGCGAGTTCGATCGGAAGGCATTTAAACGCCTGGGTGAATTCGGTATTCTTGGGCTTCATTTTCCAGAGGAACTCGGCGGCAGCGGGGCTGATGTAGTCACCACGGTGCTCGTGGGTGAAGCACTGGGCGAGGCCGGGGTGGACGGTGGCCTGGCGCTTTCATATGGAGCCCATACTTTTCTTTGTGCAGACACGATCTTTGCCCACGGCAATGACGAGCAACGCAGGCGTTATATTCCCAAGCTGGCCAGTGGAGAGCTTATAGGCTGCATGGGACTCACCGAGCCCGGAGCAGGCTCGGATGTTGCCGCCATGCGCACACGGGCCGTTAAAAAGGGCGATCGCTACGTGCTGAACGGTTCCAAGATATTTATCACCAACGGGCCGATCGCCGATGTTGCCGTGGTCTATGCCACGGTGAATCCGGCAGCCAAGCATGCGGGTATCAGCGCCTTCATCGTAGAGCGTGGGACCAAGGGATTCAGTGTAGGGGCTCCATTACACAAAATGGGCGTACGCACGTCGCAAACTTCGGAACTGTTCTTCGACGATTGCGAGATACCTGCCGAGAACCTGATAGGCTCGGAAGGCGAAGGTTTCCTGATGGCCATGCAGACCGTTGAGTGGGATCGCTCGGCTCTCGTAGCTCCCTTTGTGGGCGCCATGAGTTATGCCTTGAAAAAGTGCGCCCAATATGCAAGCGAGCGGCGTCAATTCGGCCGGCCAATAGCCGAGTTCCAGGCTGTTAAAGAAAAGCTTGCCAGGATGAAGATATTTATCGAAGCAGCCAAGGGCTTGATCTTCCGTATTGCATGGTGCAAGGACCAGGGACGGCCCCTCAATCATCTCGAGGCTGCTGTTGCCAAGCTCTTTATCGGTGACTGGTCTCTTGAGCCGGCAAATGCAGCCATGTCCATAATGGGCGGATACGGGTACTGCCACGAGTACGAGATGGAACGCATGTTCAGAGATGGCCGGTTGGCACCAATAGGCGGCGGAACATCAGAAATTCAAAAGATGATCATCTCAAAACTTATGTGAAAACAAGGAATGGGAAAATGGACTTTGATTTTAATAAGTTGGAAAGAGATCTGTTAAGTAAAATAGAGGAAATCATCAAGGACGAGAGTTTACCCAACCCTGATATTTCAAGACATGCCAAACCGAACGAAATAGCCCTTGTCTTGCGGGCTTGGCTCGAACGCCTGGGGAATTCAGGTTTTTTAGCGGAGCCGGCCGGTCCGGGCAGGCTTGCGGCCCAACTGGAGCTTGCTCATCGATCGCCCTGGCTGGCCCTGGCTTCGGACATCGGTTCGCACGTGCTTTGCGATCTTATTTCAAGGCATGGCTCGGATGAACAAAAAAAGGCGTTTCTCGAGCCAATCCTGAAAGGCAAGAAAATTGCGGCCGTTGCAGCTTCTGAAACACTTTCGGGATCGGTCCAAAAGACCATGAATACAATAGCCGTAAAAAACAGCGGCGGCTTTTTATTGACAGGCGCCAAGTCCACGGTGAGTCTGGGGCCAATGGCGGATATCATCGGTGTGCTCGGTCAAATCAAGGAGGGTATGGCCCTATTTCTTGTTGATAGAGGGCAGCCGGGTGTGGAAGCCGGAGATCCGCTTGAAACCCTTGGTTACAGGGAGCTGTGTACCTGTCCAATCGCACTGCACGATGTGATTATCGAGCCGGAAAGAATAATTGGTCCCTTTGATTCATCAAAGGTGGACCTTTTGCAGGAACTACGGACAGCTTGGGATCAAGTCATGGGCGCGGTTGCCTGCGGAACCATGCGATTATGCCTGGACCAGGCAAGGGCCGCCGCTGATGTAAAGCGGACACATGGCAAGCCTCCGGCCGGGTACCAAAGCGTGCGTTTCAGCCTGGCCGAGATGCTGACCCTTTCACAGACAGCCGAAATCCTTGTTTTACGTGCGGCCTGGGCAGCGGCTTCAGGCGATCCACAGGCCGCCTCACTTGGCCTTTGCGCCAAGGTTTTTGCCACAAAGAATGCCTGCGAGGTCGCAGACAAGGCATTGCAGATCATGGCCTCTGCAGGGTACACCAAGCCCAACCCGGTGGAGCGTGCATTGAGAGACGCCCGTTTGGGCACTATCATGGGAAACACGTCGGAAGTAGCCCAAATGGCGATCGCAGACAATGTGCTCGAAAGGTTTTGAACGAGTCGTACGTAATACCGGTCTGACAAAGGCCTGACCTTGACCTGACCTTTCCCACCTTGACCTGACCTTTCCCAGGTTGATTTCGTGGCAGCCGAAAAGTAATGTGATTTTGGTCAAGTGCAAGTCGCTTGAAATCCCCGCGCGCATCAGGGTGAAAAAAATACAGATGTTTAAATTTCATGATACCGGTTTCAACCGGTATCAGAGACGACCAGGCTCGTAAGCTGAGCCATGCATGTTGATATGATTTTCCGGGCAATTGGGTACCGTGGATTTTTAGCAACAGGTTATCTGTTTGTATACACGAATGTTTTTGGGAGAAGCTATATCAACCTCGGTGGGGTGACGCCGCGAAAATAGTATGCTAGCTAGTGAAGACTGAAATACAGCCCCATGGAAATGAAGAATGCGGCATATCCCAGGATGATGAACTTCAGTGTAAAGCGTGCGGCATTTTCCGTACCTTCATGTGCCAGGTAGACCTTATATGCAATAAGGTTTGCAAGCGAACCGAACAAGCTCCCGAATCCGCCTGCATTCGTGCCCCATAGCAGGGCGCTCCAGTTGTTCGTGAACTTCGCGAACAGCAGGGCTGCCGGAACATTGCTGATGAATTGACTTAACAGGGCGGAGAACAGGAACACATGACCGGAACGGGATATCTCGGGCGCCAGCAGCATCTTCATATTTTCGGCCAGACCAAAGAAAAAGAAAAAGCTGAGCAAGAGTGAGTAATCGACACCAAGGGATTTTCGGTCGAACAACAATGCAAAAAAGACAACAAGGAGAGCCGCCCACACCGGCAACACATGAAAAACGGTCAGGAGGACCACAAACAATAGCCCACTGTAGATATATGCCTTGTTATTGACTTCTTGCGTCGCCGGGTCTCTCCGTAGGCCGCTCTTGGCCTTGATCAGGAGCGATGCAGCTATCAGGATGACGAGAAATGTCAATGAGAACGGGGCAATAGTTTCTATGAATGCAAGCGGATGAAGCTGGTAGAACCAGTAAAGGAACAGGTTTTGTGGATTGCCGATCGGGGTTAGCGCCGAACCGGCATTGGCTGCCAAGGCCTCGAGGATGACCAGGAGATCCTTGCGGCGAATATTGATCGAAAGAGTGAGCGGCACCATGATAATCAGTGCGATGTCATTGGTAACAAGCATTGAGAGAAAGAACGTTGTCACCACCAACTTTAAGGGGACGACCGTTCCTTTTTCAATGGCCCTGGCTGCCTTTGATATCAATCCGCTTTGGTGAAGCCCTTTGACCGCGACAAAGAGTGTGAACAGGATGAACAGGACTTCTATCTCTTGGGTCGAGTATTTTGGTACATGACCTATGTATAGCGATGTCAGGGTAAAGCCTACACCGGATGCGATTGCAAGCCATTTTTTCAAGATGAAATCAATGAATGCGCCTCTGGCTTTCAATAAGTTTTCCTTTGGCTGATACTGGGTAGATGCTTCAATCCACAAGGCTCCGCAATGCAAAGCTTATTCTAGTGGCGGTAGTATGCCTGTCAAGGCGAAAGGTTCGAGCTGCTTCTTTCCGGTTGCTGGGTGAGGAACTAGTGAACTAGTGAGGAACTAGTGAGGAACTAGTGAGGAACTAGTGAGGAACTAGTGGGTCCCGTCGGCCCGACTCAAACCGGCCTATGGTTCCACGATTTCAAGCCACTTGAACCAGATTGGATGCTGCTCTTTGTACCATAACAATACTTCGCGCAAAAGTTTTTGATGTTCAGGCGATATAACCTCGCCGGGTATACGTTCGAGATGCAACCGCAACCGGTTATTGCCAGTGTAATCAATGGCCTCGGAGCAGAGTGTCTGCAACTCGTTGCGGATACGGCCCGAATCCGAAATAGTGACGGCCCGCCGCCGGAAATCCTCGCCATAGAAAAAACGAATCAGCAAGGGATTGAATATCAACCGTCCCTGATTCATGTTTTCCATAAGTCGTAATGTAAAGGTGACCAGCTTGTCGCCTCGAGGTGTCGCCATCCTCACGGTGACCCGGAACAATCCCTTCTCCACCTCTTGCACACCGGGTGCGCCGGAGTAAGGGTCCGGAAGCATGTACCCGCACAGGGCCGCTACATCCCAGCTCTTTTCCGGAAAGAAATCGTTCACGCCGATCACCGGCTTACCGACCGGCAGCCCGGCTTCGTGTGCATCGAGAATTGCATTGCGATATGCTTCTGCATCAAGTTTTCCTGCATCATCACCGGCAAGCTCGCGAAGCCGCACTTCAAAGTCCTGTGCTCCGGGATCCAGTTGCATGACCTGCAATTCCTTGCGAAAGTCGAGCTTGAACCTGGATGTGAATACTGCCAGGGATGCATCGAGTCCGAGCATCGGACCCAGGCTTGCGGCCTGCATGGCTTCTGCTGACGCCGCGTAACCGTCGGTGATGAAAAGTTGGGTTCGATTGTCACGCTCGAACGGCCCAACGAGATAGGTCGGTGCATATGTGCCTGACTCGGTGAAGGCCCGGCCTCCGCCGGGCAACTCCCAGCCATCTTCCACAAGATGCGCACCCACTGCCCGCCATTCATCCCATAACGAGCCAATACGCTCCAAGCGGCTCTTGCCGCCAAGAGTCCAGACATGCACATCTTCCGGCCTAATACCGGGGTAGGTCAACTTAATTGCCTCCATCACCTTGGACCGTGGCGTTCGATAGTCTACCAACAAGGAGCGGGCCGCTGCTTTCTCCACCACTTCTTTCGGTAAAAAAAGCGCGCCCATGTAACCTTCATACGGACGGTTGATGCCGAGAGGTTGATCGAAAAGGTGTAACACGGTCATTGCCCCTGTATCCGCCCCCTTGGCAAAGCGTGAAGTGTTCTCCAGGGTGTCGATGGCAGCGCCCCATACCGTTATTCCACTGGCCTTTATTTCGCGGTACCATTCTTCCCACCCGTATTCAGGATCGTTGAGCATGCGCGTCACCCGCTGGTCGAGCCACTGGGCCACCTGTGGCCTTGCATATATGCGACCAAAACCAAGCTGTGGGTTTGAGCCCATCTCGGGTGTTTCACCTGCCTTTGGCATCAATCCTTCACCAAGGGAAACCATGATTGCATGGTTTTCCGGAAGCTGGCGCGAGGCAAACCAAAGGCTTTCGGCCAAGGCATATGCTGATATCGCATCTGCATCCTTCTTCACCTGGTTCAGGCCGGACTTGTCCAGGCCGGCACCCTCGCCGTAACGGCCGAAAAGTTGTGTGCCCAGGGCCGTTACACCGGCGCTCATCGCCATCAGCCGCTCCATACGTGCATCCAGGAACGATATGGTGCCGATTTCCCCAATCCTTGGTTCACCACGCAGCCACTTGCAATCCACGTCCTCCAGCCATAGATGTAAACGGGCCAATATGGGTTGGGTATCAAATGCCCATTGTGCCAGCCGGTTACGCTTCTCAATCTTGGATTCTTCTTTTCCGCTTTCCGCCCTTTTATCCGTCATATCTATAATACCCCCTGGTGCTTTCACATGTCTCACCCTTGGGACATGGTTTCCGCCTGCACAAGCAAGCGAACAAAACCTATATATTTTTATTATCGCAAAATCGAGACTACTCAGGCAAGCCTGCCGAAGTTTGGAAATTGGTCCCAAGGTTTCAAACGGCCGGGTTGACTTGCCGGCTCTCCGATATTAACTTGAGCCAGGTACCGGCATTGCTGAAAATCCAGCTTGGAGTTGGTCATGGAAATTATTGAAAGCCGCGTGGACATCGAAGGAGACCAGTTCAAGGCAAACCGGGATCACATGCAGGCCTTGGTCGACGACCTGAACCGCGAACTTGTCCGGGCGCGAACAGATCGATCCGAAAAGGCACAAAAGCGCCATGCCGAACTCGGCAAGCTGCCGGTCGAGGAAAGAATCCAACTCTTGCTTGATCGTGATTCTCCGTTTCTCGAAATTGCGCCGCTTGCCGCAAAGGATATGTACGACGGCCGTGTATACGGCGCCGGCAGCATTGCGGGTATAGGTCTTGTTCATGGACGCGAGGTGCTGGTGACAGCCAATGATGCACGCATCAAGGGAGGAACGATCTTTCCAATGGGCGTCAAGAAGACATTGCGCTGCCAGACAATCGCCATGGAGAACCGCCTGCCCATGATCAACCTGGTCGATTCGGGCGGAGCCTTTCTTCCCCTGCAGAGCGAGATATTTCCTGATGTGGATGACGGTGGCCGAATATTCTACAACCAAGCCGTGATGTCCAAGATGGGAATCCCGCAGATTACGGCTGTCATGGGACTGTGCACTGCCGGGGCTGCATATATCCCGGCAATGTCGGACTATGTGGTTCACGTAAAGGGCACGGGCGCGATTTTTTTGGGCGGGCCGCCGCTGGTTCGCGCTGCAACCGGCGAAGAGGTTACGGCAGAGGAACTTGGCGGGGCCGAACTGCATTGCTCGGAATCAGGCGTCTCGGACTACCTGGCCGGGGACGACAGGGAAGCACTGGATATAATCAGGGACATTGTAGCGCTGCTGCCCCCGGCCCGCAAGGAGTGGCCATTGCTTCGCGAAGTGGAGGAACCGCTCTACGATCCGAAGGAAATTTACGGCGTAATTCCAAAATCGCTCGCCACGCCATACGACGTACGCGAGGTGATTGCCCGGATAGTCGACGGCAGCCGCTTCCACGAATTCAAGAAACAATACGGCCCGACTCTTGTTTGCGGCTTTGCATTCCTGCACGGCATGCAGGTCGGCATATTGGCGAACAACGGCGTGCTGTTTTCGGAGAGCGCTCTCAAAGCAACACAGTTCATCCAACTTTGCGACCGCGATAAGGTGCCCTTGATCTTCCTGCAAAATATCGCGGGGTACATTATCGGGAGCGAATACGAACGCGGTGGAATAACCAAGGACGGTCAAAAGATGGTTTGTGCTGTTGCAACCGCTACTGTTCCCAAGTTTACCGTCATAATGGGACAGTCTTTCGGGGCCGGAAACTACGGCATGTGTGGCAGGGCCTATTCACCGCGTTTCCTTTGGATGTGGCCGAATGCACGAATAGGGGTGATGGGGCCACAGCAGGCTGCAAGCGTGCTCGTCTCCGTCAAGAACGAGCAACTGGCCCGCGAGGGCATGCCATTGCTTTCAGAAGACGATATCGAGGCCATAAAACAGCCTATCTTGCAGGCAGGCGAGGAACAGGGCAGTGCGTACCACTCTACGGCCAACCTCTGGGACGACGGTATTCTCGACCCTGCAAAGACAAGGGATGTCCTGGGCCTTGCCCTGTCCGCTGCGTTCTGTGCGCCTTTAAGATCAGGTGTTTTGGGTCACGGGTTGTTCAGGATGTGAGGAGGCCCATGTTTTCCAAGATCCTGGTTGCAAACCGTGGTGAGATAGCGGTCAGAATATTTCGAACATGCCGTGAAATGGGTATTGCCACGGTTGCAGTATGTTCAGATATCGATAAGAACGCCGTGCATACAGGTTATGCCGACCAGGTCGTTGTTCTTGGAGGCGACGAACCTGCAGTGACCTACCTGGACATCGGCAAGATAATAAAGGCGGCAAAGGACACAGGGGCCGAAGCCCTGCATCCGGGTTACGGTTTCCTTGCCGAAAGCCCACGGTTGGCCGCTGCCTGCGAACAGGCCGGTATTGCCTTCATCGGCCCGCGGTCCGACGTGCTGGCTCTTGTGGGAGACAAGTTGGCGGCCCGCAGGCTCGCAAAGGAGGCGGGTGTACAGCCGACTGCCGGAACAGAAACGCCGGGAGCCAATTACAAAGATCTTATCGGCCGGGCCGAGAAGCTCGGATATCCGGTGATGATAAAGGCTGCGGCCGGCGGGGGCGGAAAAGGCATGCGCAAGGTAGATGGGCCTGAAGCACTGGCCGAGGCGCTCGAGCTTGCAGCAGGCGAGGCTGAAAACGCATTCGGTGATTCCAGGCTTTTCCTGGAACGCTTCATCGAGAACGCGCACCACGTGGAAGTGCAACTCCTTGCCGACCGGTACGGCAACATGGTGCATCTGTTCGAACGCGAGTGCTCCATACAAAGGCGTCACCAAAAGATAATCGAGGAAGGGCCTTCACCGGCCGTTGATGACGAATTACGTGGAAAGTTGTGCCGGGCCGCAATGTCCGTGGCCCGGGCCGCGGGTTATACCAATGCAGGCACGGTGGAATTTCTGCTTGATGAAAAGGGCGGCTTCAGCTTCATGGAAGTGAACGCCCGGCTCCAGGTGGAGCACCCGGTCACGGAATTAATAACCGGGGTCGACCTCGTTGAGCAGCAAATCCGCATAGCAGCAGGTGAAACGCTTTCGCTGTCGCAGCAGGATCTGTCGTGTCTCGGCCATGCAATCGAATGCCGCATTTATGCCGAGGACCCGGCCAATGACTTTCTGCCAAGCCCTGGAACCATAGAGTTGATGGAGGCTCCCCATGGTCCCGGCGTTCGATTCGACAGCGGTATAATGCCCGGCAGCATCGTGCCGGTCGACTATGATCCGATACTTGCAAAGCTGATCGTATTTGCAGCCGGCCGGGATAAGGCTGCGGCCCGCATGGCCGGGGCGCTCACAGAGACATGTATCCTGGGAGTGAAGACTCCTGTCGAGATGATGATCGACATTGTCAAATCGAAAGAGTTCATGAGAGCAGAGACGAGCACGGATTTCATGGATCGATATTTCAAGAACTGGCGGCCGTCCGAAGAGCGTGGACGAATAGCCTTGCTCGGATGGCTGGCCGCGCAACTTGCAAATAGTGAACAAGAAGGCGGCAGGGAGCCGCCCGGAGGACCGGGAGGAGTTGGACACCGTGGTGATCCATGGCAAAAGCTCCGGAACTTCCGCCTTTGGGGACAAGAACAATAATGACCGACAATAGACGCGTGATGATGAACAATGCCGAGCACGAACTCGAGGTAATCGAGTACCTGCCGGGCAGGAAAGGCGGACCGGCCGGACTCAAGGCCCGCATCGATGGAAAAGAATTTTATGCCGAAGTTCATACTGTGAATGATAACTGCCTGCGAATTGTGCTCGGCGATAAAACAGAACTCATAAGGTTCGTCAAGGCCGGCCGTAATTACTGGATTTTCAATGGCGGGAACCAGGCATTAATAGAAACGCTTGCGGGCAGGCCGGCATCTTTCGGGCCGGCCGGAGACGTCACCCCACCTATGCCGGCAGTCGTGGCCAGGTTGCTTGTCGAACGCGGGCAACATGTCGAACGCGGACAGGCCATGGTGGTGGTTTCGGCGATGAAGATGGAAACCACGCTGGCAGCGCCCAGAGACGGTGTGGTTACGGCCGTTAATATCGCCGAGGGCGACAAGGTTTCCCCGGGACAAATCCTGATTGAGGTAGAGCCTGGCGGGGAGGATCATGATGGCAATGGATGAGCAGAAACTTGTCGTGGAGCGCGACAGGCATGTAGTCACGTTGACTATAAATCGGAAAGAACGGCGAAACGCACTGGACGCCGAGGTAACCGTTTCCATGATAGAGGCTCTCGAAGATGCGGACAGGGACCGGGACGTGCGCCTGGTATGCATTACAGGAGCAGGAGAAAAGGCATTTTGTTCGGGCGGCGACCTTGCCTCTGGAATGACCGCAGGGCATGGCAAAAAAAGCGTGATTGAGTTGTTCGGAGACCTGATGCTCTGCATGGAATCAATGCAAACGCCTTTGCTGGCACGTGTAGCGGGCGCTTGCCTCGGCGGCGGGCTGGGGCTTGCGCTTTCGTGCGATATGGTCATTGCCTGTGACGATGTTGTCTTTGGCACACCTGAAGTCCGCGCCGGAATGTTCCCCATGATCATTGCGCCGCTTGTAATCAAGCATGCAGGACCGAAACGCGCCATGGACATGATCTTCCGCGGCCGAAAGGTGCCTGCAATGGAAGCCATGCAAATGGGGTTCGTAAACAAGGTCGTTGCCCGCGCTGAATTGGACGATGCAGTGGCTGAAACAACGGCCGACATCATGGCCGGTTCACCGTCTGCCATGAGAATAGGCAGGAGGGCATTGGCAAAAATACGCGGCATGCCGAGCGAGCAGGCCACCAGGGAACTTGCCCGGGCCCTGATGGATGTTATAGCAAGCGAGGATGCAGCAGAAGGAATCCAGGCATTTTTACAAAAACGCAAACCAACCTGGAAAGGAAGGTGAGGGAATATGTCGATCCTGCCGGTTGCGTCTCATCGCGATCCCGAGAGGCCTTGCATAATTACTTGTGCACTTAGTGGCGTTGTTGCCAACCGTGACCAGTGCCCTGCAATTCCATATACTCCCGAAGAATATGCAGAAGAAGCCAGAAGGGCGTACGAAGCAGGGGCCGCAGTGGTGCATATACATGCAAGGGATCCTGCGGACGGCTCACCGAGCTACAATGTGGGGCATTACCGGGCAATCCGGGATGCCATAGTAGATGCCTGCCCGGTCGTTATAAACTTTTCGACCGGAGCGGTTGGTATTGGCAGCGAGGAAAAGATTGCACCGGTACGTGAAATCCGGCCGGCCCTGGCTGCGTTGAACATGGGCTCGATGAATTATGCCAAGTACCACCAGGGAAAAAAGAGTTTCGTGTTCGAGTTTGTTTTTCCAAACCCGTTTTCCGAGATAAAAATGCTGATCGAGACCATGAACCGGGTGAATTCAAAACCGGAAATGGAATGTTTCGATGCCGGCCACGTGGCCAATTCGTACCCGTTAATAGACATGGGATTGCTTGAGCCGCCTTTCCAGTACTCGTTGATACTGGGAGTCACAGGGGGGATAGCACCGACCATTGACTCGTTGCTGCACATGTCGTCGTGCGTACCGCAAAACAGCGAGTGGGAAGTAATCGGAGTATCACACGACCAGTGGCGCCTGGTGGCGGGCGCAATAGCCATGGGAGGCAATATCAGGGTCGGACTGGAAGACAATTTCTACGTGCAACCCGGCCGCATGGCAAGGTCGAACGGCGAACTCGTTGAAAAGGCGGCCCGCATGGTGAGAGACCAGGGCCGCGAAACGGCAACAGCCGAAGAATGCCGCAAACGCCTGGAGCTGGTGAACAGGTAAAGTGATCGCACAACCCTACCTCCCCACCCAGGTTGATTTCTAGGTGCCTCCCCACCCAGGTTGATTTTCAGGGTGCCTAAAATATGCTGTTATTTCATGAAGTAGGAGCGGTTCGCGAACCATACCTACGAGATCCAATCCCAATAATTTGCATTTTTGTCTCCTGGACCAGGCCGGCTTTCCACCACCCTCACCCAGCCTGAATCCGAATGGGACGAATCCCCTTCCTACTGACATTTTAATTCGGCTACTGCATTCAAATGATTCATGTTGACAAAGATAATTCGCCGTGATACACAAAGGAACCAAACTCTGGGTCGCAGTAGGGCGGCATTCCAGGGCGGGCTTTTAGGCCCGCCTTTTTATTGGAGCAGGCATTTTGTTAAAGGCCTCGAATATAGTTTCATTGGCAAGAGAAACGGTTGCCCCGGTGATCGAGCAGGCAGGGTACAAGCTTTTGGAAGTAAATTATTTGCAGAGCAGGGGTTGGGTATTGAGATTGGTCATTGACACTGCAAATGATATGGGCGTATCCATTGATGATTGCGTTCATGTATCCGGGTTGGTCAGTGAAAAGTTGGATCGGGAAGATTTGCCGATAGGGCGCTATCGTCTCGAGGTTTCGTCACCGGGAATGGACAGGAAACTATACGGTCCAGAAGATTACAAGAACTATTCCGGCAGGAAGGTTAAGATAAGGCTTGCAAAGTCAATCGATTCAAGAAAAAACTTCAGTGGAAAGCTGGTCGGTTTTAAGGGAGGTGAGTTGAAAATCGAAACAGGCGGGGAATCATTCTCGTTTCCCATTGATGATGTAAAAGAGATAAGGCTCGTTCCTGAGTGGGATCACCGATTGGAACGGACATCCGGCCGTAAATCGCGCCGGAAGGAGAAAAGATCATGATTTTTATACGGGGTTTACAAAATGTTCTCTAATCTAAACCAAGTTCTGGAGCAGGTGGCGAAAGACAAGGGCGTTGATAAAAAGATCCTCACAGAGGTGCTTGAAACCGCCATGCTTACGGCAGCCAAAAAGAAATACGGAATGAATGCTGAAATAGAGGCCCATTTCAACGAGGACCTGGGGGAAGTCGAGCTATTCCAGTTCAAGGAAGTCTTGGAGGAAATCGACGATCCCCTGACGCAAATCAGCATCGAGGAGGCGCGTCAGTTGGATCCCGACAGTGAAATCGGCGACTCACTTGGGATGAAGCTTGAAACAGAAGAATTCGGCAGGATCGCGGCCCAAACGGCAAAGCAGGTAATCGTCCAGAGAATCCGCGAGGCTGAACGGGATCGCATCTACGATGAATACAAGGACAGAAAACACGAGCTGGTGACAGGAATAGCCAGGAGATTCGAAAGGGGCAACATAATAGTCGATCTCGGCAGGGTCGAGGCGATTCTGACTGCAAGGGAACAGGCACCCAGGGAAAGCTATAGGGCAGGCGATCGCATTCAAGCTTATGTGCTTGATATTCAAAAAACCTCCAAAGGTCCACAGGTCATTCTTTCCAGGACCGATCCGGGTATGCTCATCAAGCTTTTCGAAATGGAGGTTCCGGAAATATATGAAGGCATTGTAAATATCAAGAGCGCTGCAAGGGAACCGGGCGGACGTGCCAAGATCGCTGTTGCATCCCGCGATCCTGATGTCGACCCTGTTGGCGCATGTGTCGGAATGAAGGGCTCCAGGGTCCAGGCCGTGGTGCAGGAACTCAGGGGCGAAAAGATAGATATCGTGCCTTGGGACGAAGATCCGGCGAAATTCGTTTGTAATGCTATCGCACCTGCGGAAGTGGCAAGGGTCTTGATCGACGAGGAAGAGAAGACCATGGAATTGATCGTGCCGGATGATCAACTATCATTGGCCATAGGCAAAAAGGGACAAAACGTCAGGCTTGCCGCGCAGCTTACGGGCTGGAAAATCGAGATAAAGAGCGAGAGCAGGATAGTCGAAGAACAACAACAGGCAAAGGAAGCTCTTGTTAGCATCGACGGTGTAACCGGTGACATGGTGGATTCACTGATGAAGCTTGGGTATTACTCCCTGTGGGATATTGCAAAGACAAAGGTGGAGGATATTGCAATCGTACCCGGTGTCGGCAAAGAAAACGCCGAAAAGATAGTTGAAGGCGCGAAAAAGGCCCTGGAAAAACAGGTCCTGCTCGATAGTGAAAACAGGGCAAGGGCAAGGTCAGGCTTGCCGCCGATTGATCTCCAGGGAAATACCATGCAGGATTTTGAATCAGAAGAAAAATCCGCGGAAGAAACCGAGCCTGTTGTACACGAAACACCGGAGGATGCTGGAAGCCGAGATATTGCCGATATTTCTTCAAATTCATCTGTTGAAGAAGGTGCGGCGGACAATGCGGCGAATAATTCTGATGCAAAAGGTGAAGAATCAAAAGAATCAAAAGAAGGAGATGAAGAAACAGTATCCGGAGAAGACATTGAACACGAGTAGCCATGTGCCGACGCGATTGTGCCTGGGTTGTCGGTCCAGGGCCCCGGTATCCGTTCTCATTCGCCTGGCAGTTACCTTTGATGGACGGGTCCTGGTGGATGACAAGAGAAATATACCGGGAAGAGGCGCGTGGATTCACACAAGTAAGAGTTGCCTCGACAAGGGCTTGAGGCCAATGGTTCTGGAGAGAGCTTTCAAGAGGAGAATCGACCTTGTACGGGTGCCCGAGCTACGTAACCAGTTGATGGAGTGATACCGGTGGTCTCACTCCACTGAAGTTTGTTTGTTAAGGAGCCGGAAGAACGGCTCCTGGTCAGGAGGATTGGCGGTATGGCCAAACGCAGGATCTACGATATTGCTAAAGAGATCGGCATGTCCAACAAGGAATTGGTGGCCAAGATCCGCGACCTGGGTTACGACATCAAGAACCAGATGAGCACATTGGAAGAAGTGGATGCAAGGATTGTTATCGAAAAACTCGGGAAGGGCGGCCAACCGGAACCTGCGGTAAAGAAACGCACCATAATAAGGCGAAAGAAAAAAGACAAGGAACCAAAGGACACCGTGTCTACACAGGAATCTCAAGGGACAGTGATACGGAGACCTGCCGGAACCAAGAAAGAAGACTCTCCTCCCGCCTTGTCGTCTGAAAAGAAAGAGGAATCACAGGAGGCTGAAACAATAGAAGGTGGTGAGGCCCGCGAGGTTCCCGGGGACGATGTTCCGAGTGCTGCAACAGAGGCTGCGGTTGCCGGTGATGGACAAGAAGAAACTGTTGCAGAAACATGGACATCCGGAGAATCGGCGGACCGGCGTGAAGAAACATCGGAAGCTGGAGAATCTGGAGCTGAAATTTCCCATGAGCAGGAAACGGCTCCAAAAGAAACCGGACAAGCCCGCCAAGACCGGACACCCGAGGACGAGGCTGAAGAAGCTCGAGAAAAAGAAGAGTCCCAAAAAACCAATGCCAGAGAAAAGGGCAAACGGCCGACAAAGGATGGAAAAGGTGCTGTTGTCATTGGAATGCGCAAGGGCTTCAGACAAGTATTTCCATCGCAAGACAAGGGATATGGCGGCGGTTTTCGGGGAGGATTCAGAAGAGGCGCCAATGCCGGTAATCGACCGCAGCCCCATGGTTACAAGCCCCAGGGAGTTGCCGGTTTCGGCCGCAATGGCAGTGCTTTCCCGGGTAGCATTCTTACCCAGGATTTTCCTCTTCCGGACAAGGTCCAACGAAGAAAGACCAAAAAAGATTCGGAACCCCCGGGACAGGAAGAAACCATTAGGCGAAAGACCGGGAAGAAAAGACAGGTGCTTTCCAGGGATGACATCTATGACATAACCGAACCTTTGCAGCGGGGAAAACGCAAGAGAATAGCGACAAGAAAGGCCAAAAAGACGGAAATAACCACCCCGAGGGAAAGCAAGAGAAGAATCAAGATAAACGGCACGATAACAGTATTGGAAATGGCCAAGACAATGGGCGTAAAGGCGGCGGAAGTGATTAGACGCCTTATGATGATGGGTGAAATGGTAACATTGAATCAGTCTGTTGATATTGATACTGCCATGCTGGTTGCGTCGGAATTCGGTTTCCAGGTCGAAAATATTACCTTTGACGAGGAAAAGGTTCTTGGCACCCACGAAGAAACGAGTGAAAGGGAAGGTAAGCCCAGGCCGCCCGTTGTAACCGTTATGGGACACGTTGACCATGGCAAAACATCGATCTTGGACAAGATCAGAAAAAGTAAAGTGGTCGACCAGGAGTCGGGCGGCATTACTCAACACATCGGCGCATCGGTTGTAACTCATAATAACGCAGATATCGTATTCATTGATACACCGGGCCATGCCGCATTCACTGCAATGAGGGCACGAGGGGCCAAGGTGACCGACCTGGTCGTCCTGGTCGTTGCTGCAGATGACGGCGTGATGGATCAGACGGTAGAGGCGATAAACCATGCCAAGGCGGCAGAGGTCCCAATAATCGTAGCAGTCAACAAGATGGACCTGCCGGGTGCGAATGTTGACAGGATCAAGCAGAACCTGACCGAATATGACCTTGTGTGCGAAGAATGGGGGGGCGATACACTGGTCGTTCCGGTATCTGCAAAGACCGGAATGGGTTTGGACGATCTGCTTGAAGCGATACTGTTGCAATCGGAAATCCTTGAACTCAAAGCAGACCCGGATACCAGGGCAAGGGGCGTTGTAATAGATGCCAAATTGGACAAGGGCAGGGGACCGGCTGCAACGTTATTGATACAGGAAGGGACACTTCACAAGGGTGACTATCTCGTGGCAGGCTACCATTTCGGTAAAGTCAGGGCATTGTTGGACCACATGGGAAAACAATTGGGAGAAGCCGGCCCTTCCACGCCGGTCGAGGTGCTGGGTCTTTCCGGTGTGCCTGTGGCCGGAGAGGATGCAAATGTAGTTGCAAACGAAAAGGATGCAAAAAAGCTGGTCGATTTCAGGAAACAAAAAGCACGGGAGGAAGAACTGGCGAGGTCCAGGCCTATTCGGCAGATTCTGTTTGGTGACGAAGCAGCAGGACCTGCTGAATTAAACCTGCTTATCAAGGGCGATGTTCAGGGTTCTGTAGAGGCATTGCGGGAAGCTTTGCTACGGCTTTCAACAGATGAGGTAGCGGTCAAGGTCATTCACGAGGGTGTGGGAGCTGTATCTGAAAATGATATCAATCTGGCCCAGGCTTCCGAAGCACTTGTACTGGGTTTCAGGGTCAGACCGGATGCAAAGGCCGTGAAACAAGCCGAAGAGAGCAAAATCGAACTGTTATTGTTCAATGTCATTTATGAAGCAATCGATGCGGTCAAGAAATTGATGGCCGGCCAATTGGAGCCGGAACACCGGGAAAATATACTGGGCAGGGCAGAGGTAAGAGAGGTGTTCAACATACCCAAGGTTGGTGTGATCGCCGGTTCATATATCCTGGATGGCAAGGTGGCGCGCGGTGCCCGGGCAAGGCTGTTAAGGGACAACGTAGTGATTCACCAGGGGAAAATAGGGTCTTTGAGGCGTTTCAAGGATGATGCCAGGGAAGTGACGGCGGGTTATGAATGTGGAATAGGCCTTGAAAACTACAACGATGTGCAAGTGAACGATATTATAGAGGCTTTCGAGATCCAGGATATTGCACGGGAAATTTGAAAAGGGCCGAGGCTTGCTCGCCGACAAGCCGGGAGTTCAAGGCGCATGGTTGTCGGGGTTTGTCGCGTGGGATTGATGTTGCCGGGTTGCAGCTCGCTCAAGGAGAAACGTTCGATTGTAAAGCGAATCCTTGGAAGGGTCAGGGCCAAGTTCAATGTTGCCGGCGCCGAGGTCGGTTACCAGGACATTCGAGACAGGGCGAGATTGGGATTTGCTGCAGTTGGATCGGATCGCGATCTCTTGAGGAATGTATTGGAGAAACTAGTCGATTTTATCGAGGCCCAGTACCTCGGCGAGGTAATAGAGGAAGATTTCGAGGTGGAGAATTATGGAGGGTAGACGGGCCAGCCGTGTGGCCGACGAGATAAGGCGCAGGCTTGGAGATATCTTGACCAGAAAGGTATCGGATCCCAGGCTTGCCCACCTGTCAATAACCGATGTAGTTGTGACAAAGGACTTGCGAATCGCGCGAATCTACTACCACGTGATGCCGGGTGAAGAGGGTACGAGGGAAACAGTGGAAAAAGGCATCGAAAAGGCAGCCGGCTTCATCAAGCGTGAACTGTCATCCTTGCTGTATCTCAAATACATGCCGGAATTGGAGTTCCGCTATGATGAAACGATCGACAAGGCTGAAAGGGTGGAGACCCTGCTCAAGGAATTGAAAGAACAAAACAGAGAAGAAGATAATGGGGGATGACTGGAGGAACCTTGATACATGGTTCTAGGAACGAGGAATTTGCAACTGACAAGGCCGGGATAGCCAAAGCACTGGAATCCGCCGAAAGTGTACTGATTCTGACACATGACAGGCCCGACGGAGATGCCGTGGGATCGAGCCTGGGGCTTTCCATGGCGCTCGAATCACTTGGTAAAGTTATATCCGTGTTGATGCCTGACGGGATTCCTTACAGGTATTCCAAGCTCAAAGGGATATCGAAGATAATAGCCGGGATGCCAGCAAATTCTGTCTTTGATGCTACGGTTGTCCTGGATACCGGTAGTTTGGACAGAATCGGCGGCGGACTGCCGGGGCGAGAAATTGCGGGAAAGATACTGAACATAGATCACCATGCCACGAACAATGGTTTTGCGGATATTACCTGGTGCGATCCCGGGGCTTCGTCGGTAGGCGAATTGATTCTGGAACTTTTACGCGACCATTTACGTATCAAGCCCGGTCCCGAATGTGCGGAGGCATTGTTCTGCGCCATATTGACCGATACAGGCTCTTTTCGTTATTCCAATACATCTCCTTCAGCCCTGCAGGCTGCTGCATACCTGGTGGAGTGCGGTGCTCGGCCTGACAAGCTTTCGAACCAGATATATTTTTCACATCCGGCGGGTAGAGTGCGATTGCTTGCCAGGGTTTTGCCTACGTTGGAGCTTTTCAAACAAGGACGAATCGGATTGCTTAATGTAACACAGGAAATGTTGGACGAGGAACATGCTGAAATATCCTGGACCGATGAATTTATCGAATTCGTACGGTCCATAGACAGTGTGGAAGTAGCCTTACTGCTGAAATCCCAAAGAGATGGAAAGATAAAGGTAAGCATGCGATCAAAGGGCAGGGTGAACGTTGCTGAAATAGCGGAAGTTTTCAAGGGCGGCGGACATCCCCATGCAAGCGGTGCGACATTGGACGGTGACATGCGGAATGCTATCGAAAAAGTGGTTGCTGAAGTGGAGAAAAGATTTTGAGCGGCGTGCTGGTACTGGATAAGCCCAAAAACATAACTTCTGCAAAGGCAGTGGCAATCGTCAAGAGGAGGCTGAAGGCCAAGAAGGCAGGGCATGCAGGCACATTGGATCCGATGGCAACCGGTGTCTTGCCCATACTTCTAGGCCAGGGAACAAAGCTGGCCCGTTTTTTCATTGAACTGGAAAAGGGCTATCGTTTCACAATACGACTCGGCATCAGCACGGATACCGGGGATGCGGACGGCAATGTATTGGAAGAATCCGATTGCTCGAATGTCCGTATTGAAGACGTGGAAAAGGCTGTCGGGTCAATGAAAGGAACGATCGATCAGGTCCCGCCGATGTTTTCCGCGCTCAAGAAGAACGGAGTGAGGTTGTACAAGCTGGCCAGGCAAGGCAAGGAAGTGGAAAGAGAAGCCAGGAAAGTAACCATATACAGACTCGACATTTCCGATTTCTCCCTTCCGTTCGTTACACTGGAGATGGAATGTTCCAAGGGGACCTATGCCAGGGAAGTAGCGGCAGAGCTTGGAAGAAAACTGGGATGCGGGGCCCACACAGTGGAACTCCGTCGTACCTATTCAGGCCCTTTCAAGGAAACCCAGGCCGTGGAACTGGATGACCTCGACGCGGAATGCACGGATATTCTGGACTTGGTTCAGGCTACCAGCCATCTTCCCACTATCAACTTGGATAAAAATCTTGCCAAGCGTGTCAGGAACGGCTACCACCCGAACATCCTGGAAATCAGGGACCTTATTGCGCAGGAGATAGAAAAAAACGAGTACTGCCGACTGCTCGACCACAATGGAGACCTGGCAGCAGTGGCGAAAGCCATGGAAGACTTGAAACCCGGGTCGCCAAAGCTGGTTGCAGAGCCTGTAAAACTGCTCCGGGTGTTCTCTTGAGAAGTTGACAAATCGCTGACTCAAGATAATTGAACCAGGTCCAAAACCTACTGTTCGTAATACACGAATCGTAAAAATGGGAATTAAAGGGTGGATATAGAAAAGTAGGTTACAAAATACCCCAAGAAAAAAAGAGGCATGAAACCTTTTGGGTCTTTTTTGCAGTATTTTCAAGGAATTATATTTTAGTAATATTGGGCATCCTTCTTGCAATAGTAAATGGGAAGTTGGAAACGGAGGTGTGCCATGCACTTTTTCAACGGTTATATCAAGGTATTCGACCTGGTTTACTCTATTTCCAAGGCAGCCGACCTTGTAAGCAAAAAGCTTGGCGGGCACCAGTTGCGGGTCGCATATGCTGCAAGCCAAGTCGGTAGGGCCTTTGGTATGAACGCGGAACAAAGGCAGGACATCGTGTTGGCCGGCCTGCTCCATGACGTGGGCGGAATATCCGCCAGAGAACGCATCAAGTTGCTTGGTTTCGAGACCGGAAACCAGGACAAGGTGGACCAGCACTGTGAAATCGGCTACCAGTTGTTGAAAAATTTTGAACCGCTGAAAACACCGGCCGATATAATCCGCTTCCATCATGTTCCGTGGAAAAACGGAGAAGGTGAGCAGCACAGGGGAATGGAAGTTCCCCTGGCAAGCCACGTGATACACCTGGTGGACAGGGCGGTGGTACTCCTGGATGACAGCCGTCCCGTGGTGCAGCAGTCCTCGGAGATAATCAGGAAGATAAAAGAAGGCCGGAAACAAAGATTCAATCCACAAGTGGTACAGGCGTTCGAGGATGTTGCCTCGAACGAGGCCTTTTGGCTTGATCTTTTCTCGGATGAGCTGGGAGAGATTATACGCAAGGACACGAGAAGCAAGACCCTGGACATGGATATGTCCAATCTCCTGGATTTCACGAGGATTCTTTCCTCGATGATAGATTTCAGGAGCAGGTTTACAGCCGCTCATTCGGCTGGTGTGGCCTCCACGGCCCGGGCCCTATCCCTGATGTGCGGTTTTACCCAAAGGGAGGCCAGGATGATGACCGTGGCAGGGCACCTGCACGATCTGGGTAAACTCGCCGTACCTGTCGAGATAATCGAGAAACCGGGCAAACTCACAACAGATGAAATGGCGCTGGTCAGGAGCCATACTTACTACTCGTACAGGTTGCTGGGCCAAATACCATCCCTGCAGACAGTCAACGAATGGGCTTCGCTGCACCACGAACGTCTCGACGGCAAGGGCTATCCATTCGGCCTTGATGAAACAGAGCTTACACTGGGTGCGAGACTGATGGCGGTGGCTGACGTATTTACCGCGGCTATTGAAGAGAGGCCCTATAGATCGGCTATGAGCTTGAACCAGGCGGTTATCCTACTGGACACCATGGTAATGGAGCAGGCACTGGACAGTGACATAGTGGAAAAGCTCAAGGAGAACAAGGAAGAAATATATAGTGCATGCATAGCAGCGCAAGGATCGGCAATCAGGGCATTTGAAACATTCGTAAAGAGCATTCCTGAAAACATGGTTGAAAGAAACGGCCGGGTCCCAGGCCCGTCTTCCGCTGTTTCAGATAAGTTGATTTCTATTGTGTCCTGATGTCATAACAGCATCGGGCCAAAACCGGTTGATCGGCCACGCGATTCACTGTTCACAATAGAGTTTCATGAAGTGCATGGAAGCATAAAAAAAATTCTCCAACCTACACTAATGTAATGACAGGAAAGATGCCAGGTAAGCAGGTCTGTTGGTTTGCTTGACCGGCGGCCTGACCAACGATATCTTATGGTTCGTCAGGACCTGAAAAAAGTGGAGATGATATTGGATGAAGTCTTACGCTGTTGATACTAATACCAGGATATACCCGTTCAACGATCCTATCGGTAAGTCGTTCATCCTGGATGAATCACTTGCAGACTATACCGGGCGGATCCTGAAACAAGCCGGCCGGGAACCTGCCGAGCCCGTAAAAAATCTTTTGGAGATAGGCTCCGAGCCGGCAATAGTCTTTTTCGACAATCTTTACATTACCCGAAAGACTCTCGAAGCTTTTCTGAACAAGGCTTCTGAAAGCAAGGCCCAAAAGGCTGTTCTGGCTTTACCCGATGGGCCTGTTACCGGCTTTGCAGGACCCTTGCAGGATAGGGTTGTCGAGGATGCCGGCTCGAAAAAAATCGTGTTGTTCGATCTATTTATGGTCAAAGATACGCAGGTAGACCCTTCCAGGGGCTTGACCGAAATTCGGGAAGACTTGCTTAAAGGAGCTGAAAGAATCATAGTTGAGCCCGAAGTTTCCCTTATCAAAGCCCCATCTCTGAGGCTCCACGGCCGTCCGTTGGACCTGGATATTCCACAATCCCTTTTCGGGGCGGCCCACCTAAGGCACTGGGTCCATCTCCTTTGGATCAATCGCCAGGCACTCGAGACAAGGCTGCTCGAAATGGCAGAGGCTGAAAAAGAAGAGGGCAGGTTGTTCTTGTTCGGCGACAAGGAATATGAACGCTGGAGCAAGAAAAAGAAGCCCCCTGTATACGTGGGAGAGAATTGTAACATCCACCCGAGCGCACTGGTCGAAGATGCAGTGCTCGGGGATAATGTCACAATCGATATCAAAGGCCTTGTCAGGCATGCTTTCCTCGGCGACAACGTAGGACTTACGGCCTTCCACATGGCTCTTGGATCCGTGGTGGGTAACGGGTGCCACACATTAGCGGATACCTGCCTGAACCAAGTCGTATCCATGCCGCATTCCACGCTTTCAAATGCGAAATTGGAATATACCCTGGTGGGCAGCGAGGCATTTGTCACCACAGGAGTATTGTTCTACGGTGTTGGGCTCGATGGCGAGTTGGAAGTTCAAGACCGGGGAAAATGGGTTAAGAGCGGCAGGCGGTTGCTTGGAGGCTGTGTCGGACACAGGTGCGTTCTCGGTACCAGGGCAATATTCATGGGAGGACGGGCCGTGCCGAACGGGTACATGGTGGTATTGAGGCCGGGAGATGGAATCGTGAAGATTCCCAGAGACGTACCTCCGGGAGAACTGCTGTATAACAAGGGAGGCTCCCTGAGCATGGTCAAGGAAATACAACCACCGTGGCAGCCCCCGGAATGGTGAGTAAAAAAGCAAACAAAAGTCAGGAGGAAAATTCCACATGAAGGCATATATTCTCAAGACCAAAACGAGCATACCACCTTTCATGGATGACGTGTCCGAAGCATATTTTGTGCACGAGACGCTTGCGCAGGCCCAGGACAGGGCGCTGCGAAAATATGGATTCGAGCCTGTTCGCATTGAAAAATCAACTGAAATAAATGACGACGATTACCTCCTGATCTTCGATTGGGTATACTTTTCCGAAAGGGCTGTACGCATGTTCAAGAGAGTGCTGAAGCGCTCCGACCCGGGAACAAAGGTCCTTGCCCTGACAAAGAGCTTATCCACGCAGCAACCAAGCGCATTGCAGGGTGTAGTGGAGGAAGTCAGCCCGGATGGAGAAGAGATCTTCCTCTATGATTTCTATTATGTAAAGGGAACCAAGCTTGTACAAGGCGGTCCGGGAGAAATCAGAGACGCTTTGCTTGCAGATGCGGAAAGACTGGTTGTTCCGAAACGGGAGGGAAGGTTGAGACTCAGGCGGCCCTCGGTGGATGCCGGGCAGAGCCAGACCCAGTCATTCATCGAACTTCCCATAACATCAACCGTGGTGATGCATGTAAAGTCATGGGTTCACATACTCTGGCTTAACAGCCTTGCCCTGGGCATACATTGGATGGAGACGATCAGGGAACACAGGGGCTGGATGACCGGAGTGGTGTTAAGAAGTTTTCCCTGGAGGAGCAGGTACAAGTTTTTGAAACGTATGGTCCGCAAGGGAAGTAATTGCAAGATTCATCCTTCCGCATACCTGGAGGGCTGTATACTGGGTGACAACGTAGAAGTAGGAGCAAACGCCACCGTACGCTTCTCGTTTGTCGGGGATAACGCAGTAATAAGTGATGGCGCCGGTATTACCAATTCTGTAATCGGACAGGGAGCTTTCATCCGGGAAAAGAGCGTCGTCGTGGGCTCGGTAATTTATCCTGAAGCCACGATAGACAACCTGAAATTACAAGTATCTATGGTGGGTAAGCGCTCTTTTATGACATTCTGGTTTAACTTTATCGATGCAAAATTCGAGGGTGATATCATGGTGGATGTGGCAGGCGGAGAAAGGGGGCCGGTGGATACTCATTTTTTGGGATCATGTGTGGGACATGACGTGGTCCTAATGGGCAAGACACTGGTGCATCCGGGCAGGGCCATACCCAATGGGTACAAGGTGGTAATGAGACCTGACGAGGCTATTTCCGAAATACCGAGAGATTTGCCTGAAAGAACGCCGTTGATGAGAGACGAAAGGGGTAAGCTGGTGGTATTCCCAAGCTCCAACTAAACGGATTTTCAACCGGCACAAGCTATCCCGACAGAATTAACTTGGGTATTGACGCACGGCATTGCCTGTGTTACCGAGTAACTCTTGAAATTGTGCTGGATATTGCCCGTAATTTAACAAACGGGCTTAAAAAAAGAAAGGAGTTTTGAAATGGCACTCGTTCCCCCACATGGAAAGGAAAAGAAGCTCATGCCTCTCATGTTGGAAGGCGCGGCACTGGAAGACGAGAGGAAAAGGGCCGAGACCCTTAAGAAGGTATCCATGACCAGCAGGGAGACTTCCGATCTCCTGATGATGGGCATGGGCGCTTTCACCCCGCTCAAAGGCTTCATGGGCTACGAGGACTGGAAGGGAGTCTGCGATAATTTTCTGATGAATGACGGCACCTTTTGGCCCATACCAATCACGCTTTCAGCCGACAAGGATGTTGCCGACAGCATTGGTGACGGCGAAGAGGTTGCATTGGTGGATGAGGAAACAGGCAAGACGATCGCCACCATGAAGGTCACGGAGAAGTACACAATAGATAAGGTCCACGAATGCAAGCAGGTCTTTCGTACCGATGATCGTGAACACCCCGGGGTAGCCAAGGTAATGGCGCAAAAGGACATCAACCTGGCGGGACCTGTAAAGGTGCTTTCAGAAAGCTACTATCCGGAAATGTTCAAGGACATCTACCAGCGGCCTGCAGAGGCAAGAAAGATCTTCGAAGAGCGGGGCTGGCATACGGTGGCAGCGCTCCAGCTTCGCAACCCCATGCACAATTCCCATGCGTACCTGGCTTGGATCGGCATCGAGGTATGTGACGGCGTATACATTCACCAATTGGTCGGCAAACTCAAGCCCGGTGATATACCTGCAGACGTCCGGGTCAAGTGCATCAATGCGCTGGTAGACAACTATTTCCGCAAAGAAAGAGTAGTGCAGGGCGGGTACCCGATGGAGATGCGGTACGCAGGCCCCAGAGAGGCCCTGCTGCATGCAGTGTTCAGGCAAAATTTCGGATGCAGCCACCTAATCGTGGGTCGTGACCATGCTGGCGTAGGCGATTACTATGGTCCGTTCGATGCACAGAGAATCTTCCATGACATCCCTGACGGCTCTTTGGCCATACAACCTCTGAACATCGACTGGACCTTCTATTGCTACGAGTGCGGCACTATGGCCTCGATGAAGACCTGTCCGCACGAGGAAAAAGCGGTCATCGACGAGCAGGGTAACCATGTTTCCGGAGCAAGGCTGCTCCTGTCAGGCACCATGCTTCGCAAGATGCTCAGTGAGAACAAGCCGGTGCCCAAGGAGTTTTCAAAACCGGAAGTCGTGGATATCCTGAAAAAGTACTACGCAGGTCTCACGGATAAGGTGGAGATCAAACTGCACCAGGCCGCTCTTGGAATGGATGCGGACAAGTCCAAGAAATAGAATAAAATTTACTTGCCCGGACTTCACATCCCAAAGGCACATCCCTGCCGCGTGAACAGCAGTTTGCCCATCGGTTCCGGGTCCTGTCACGGGTCACTAATTCTTTCCGGATGATCCCGGTTTCAAAAAACTCTGCAAGCCTGTTGCACCAAGGGCTGCACCCGCGCCAAGAGTAAGGTACAGGCCGAACAGGGCGGTTCCTTTTTCAGAAAGTGCGGCAATCACCACGATGATAGATACAAGGGCGGCAACCATAGAAGCGATTGCGCCGAGTTTCCTTGTTTTCTCTCCAAGGAAAAGAAAGAGAAAGGTTGCAGCAGCCCCAAGGATCGTAAGCCATCCGCCTTGTTCCGTTCCGGCAATTAAAGAGAATCTGCCTTGCCTCGTCCAGGCCATGAGACTCCCGATAATTATTATCACACAGGCAACTGCGCCTGTACGCCCAGGAGAATCGAGAGAAGAAAATTTTTCCTTAAAAGCATTGAAACTATCTTTCAGCTCGGAAAAATCACCTGTCAACGGATCTTCATGTTTTGTTCTACCTGTCTTTTCACGGTTCACATCCAGGCCCGGATTCATGGGTTCATCAGCTTGTTCGGAATCATCACTGTCATTCAAAATAAAATCATCGTTAAGTACCTCTTCGCAGAAAGGGCAGATGGTTGCTGAATCAGGAACTTGTTTTCCACAAGAGGGGCATTTCATTTCAAGTAAAACCTCGCGTGTCGTCGTCCTTAATAGAGAACCGGCTTATCGATGCGCTTTCGTACCAGAGAATACTTCGGCTTGTCAATCGGCACCTGCTCGTGTTATCTCGGCCAAGCATGAAATATGAATTACCGGCTTCACAGAAAAAAAGAGCATTCCTCGCATACGGCCTTGCATTACTGATCGGCTGCATACTGGTTCTTCCGGGCCTCTCCGGTTCTCCCTTATTCGATCCATGGGAACCCGAGTACAGCCAGGTCGCAAGAGAGATGGGGAGCACAATAGGTTCTTGGCTTGATCCGACTTACATGGGGCGGCCGTTTGCAGGCAAGCCCATGCTCGGCATCTGGCTCATAAGACTGGGCCAGGTCATTGCAGGCCCGAACGAATTGGGGTCCAGGCTCTTTTCTGCATTGTCGTACCTGTCCCTCGTATTGTTGGCAATATACCTTGGAGGCAAGCTCCTCGGTAGGCGATCCGGTTTGATTGCAGGCCTTGTAATAGCCACTTCCCCCCAGGTTGTGCTTCTCGGCAGGCAGTCATTGCTGGATATTCCATATACTCTGTTTCTCACAGGTGCCGTCCTTAATTTCCTCCTTGGCATTAGGGAACCCCAGTCATGGGCAGCGCCAAGGAGATTCGCATGGTTTTACTTCCTTCTCGGACTTTCCATACTAACCAAGGGAGCAAGTGGAGCACTTGCCATTTTTGCGTCCGTGCTTCTTTACTGTGCAATCACCGGGAAATTCACCCTGCTAAAGAGAATACGGCTGGTACGGGGAGCAGTGATTCTCTTACTTGTCACAGGGCCCTGGCTGGCTTATATCGGTTACAAACATGGCTGGGCTCACCTGTTCATGGTGCTTGTTTTCAGCCATATCGAAGGTTCTGTAGGCAGTGGAATTCCGGGTGCCGGAAAGACATTCGAGTTGTACGCAAAGGCACTGGGCTTCGGCATGTTCCCTTGGTCAGCATTCTTGCCGGTGGCTTTTGTCAGGTGGTTCACCAACAGGGCAGGGCAGGGCGACAAGGATCTTCGGGTTGGCGCAATAATGTTCTTGATCATAGCTCTCCTGCTGGCCGGATTGTACATAGCACCGGGACGAATGCAGCACTATGTTCTGCCGGTCCTTGTTCTACTCGCATTATTTACAGGAGATTATATTGCACGACTGGGTTCAAAATCAGACTTGAAGGATTTACCAGCATGGACCATAAGACTGGAACTTCTCCTTGCTCTCTTCATGTTTGCAATCATGGCAAACGACCTGATGACAAGTTACCGGCCTCTTGCCGAGCTGTTTACATTTGCAAAGCTCAAGTACAAGAGGTTTCCAAGGGGAATCGACCCGTACCCGTACTTTGCGGTGTCGTTCCTGGTTTTTGGTGTGTTGCTGCTGTTCGCCACAATACGGCGCAAACTTGGCAACGTGAACTTCGGTGCAATGGCTGTCGCAGCAGGCGGACTGATATTGGCCATGAATTACGAAGTAGTGCCTGCGATCGCCCCTCATTTTTCCCTGCAGCCACTTTACCTTTCTTATAAGATTCAGGCTGAAAAAGGAGCGCCCGTTTGCGATAGGGCTGAAAGGCCCAGGCCGTCTGCAGTGTTCTATTTTGGAAAGAATATATATCCGGCCACGGATGATATGAAGGCAGTTGAGTTCCTGAGAAAGGGGGGACAAAGGTTCTGTCTCGTGGACAAGGATAAGTTTCCATTTTTCGGCACGGCATATAAGCATGCGGTCAAAGAAAGTGTATTTGTAGTTGAAGAAAGGCATCCTTTGACATTACTCGTATCCAATATGTCGAATCCCAAGATAGAAAAAAGAATAAGCGAACACGTATTGAAACCCGGGCCAAACGGCGAACCTGTCAAGTTGCCTGAAATATCGCATAGAATAGGCAGCCGGGGTGCAATACTGGAAGACAAGATAGCCGTGCTTGGCTATGACGTTAATCCAAGTGCCGTGAAGCCGGGCGAATCATTTACCATAACTTATTATTTCAAATGCCTGAAAGAAATGGACGCGGATTACCAGGTATTCATACACGGAGACGATCCGGGTGAAGGAGCCAGGTTGCATGGTGATCATCCGCCTTTGCAGGGGTTGTATCCAACGAGCAGGTGGAAACCCGGAGAGATTATTATCGACAGCGTAACTCTGACTGTACCAAGGCACAAGAGACCGAGTACCTACACGATTCGAATGGGATTCTACCTTGGAGAAAGGCGTCTCAAGGTTATAAACAATGTGTCGACCGATGGAGCAAACAGGATTAATACCGCAAGGGTCAGGGTATTGAGATGAGTCCGTCATGTGATGAAAAAAATAGAGATAAGAAGATACTGGTCGTTGACGACAACAGGACGAATGTACAAACCATAAAAAGAATCCTTGAAGAAAGAAAATTCAAGGTATTCGAAGCGGAAAACGGCCAGGAGGCAATTTCAAGGGTGAGAGATTTAAGCCCCGACCTGGTACTGCTTGATCTTGTCATGCCCAAACTCAATGGAATAGAAGTGACCCGCATACTTAAAAATCAAGAGAGATTCAAGATGATACCCATAGTTCTCCTGACTGCGGCGGACAGCGTGGAAAGCAAGGTCAAGTGCCTTGATTCCGGGGCCGATGAATTCCTGTCGAAACCGGTCAATCCCCTCGAACTTGTGGCAAGAGTGCAATCAATGCTAAGAATCAAATCTCTGAATGATGATTTGCTGTCGGCCAATGAAAAGCTGAAAGAAGTCAACCAAAAATTGAAAGAGTTGTCCATAACGGATCCTCTTACAGGCCTTCACAACAGGCTGTATCTCCAGATGAGAATCGGTCATGAATTCGAACGTGCTGACAGGTACAGGTCATACCTGTCTTGCGCAATGGCTGATATAGATCATTTCAAGAAGGTAAATGACACCTATGGACATGCGGCAGGTGATGCCGTGTTACAACATATAGCAAGGGTTTTCATGGAAAGCATAAGAAAAATCGACCTGGCGGCCAGGTTTGGCGGCGAGGAGTTTGTTTTTATTCTGCCTGAAACCGATGAAGACGAAGCCATATTGGTTTCAGAGAGGATAAGGGCATCGGTAGAAGCCAGCCCGGTCGTATTCGAGGGGCGGACGATACTTGCAACCGTATCCATTGGAATAGTTACGTTTCCGCATCATGATATAGAGAATGAGGATCAATTGATTGATTGCGCTGACAAGGCATTGTACAGGGCAAAGAACAGCGGAAGAAACCGGGTGGAGAAATACGATTAGTAGGGTTTTGGTAATGGTTGCTTTTTTCTTGGCCGACAAGTATATAGTCCCATAAGGTATATTATGTCAAATCAGGCTATATTCATAACCTGATTTGACATAATATAAAAAATCCGATTTGGCATAATATCAAGAAGCTATTCGACACGTAATATCAAGGGCTATATCCATAGACCAATTCAAAATAGTTAAAAGAGCTGACCTACTTAGCCCGGGTTGCCTAAAAACCAAAAGAAAACGAAAAGAAACAGTGTTAACTATTGTTCGTAATACGCGGTCTGTTCGAGTATCTCCGGCCCAAACAACTTTCTTCCCTTGTTCCTTGTCCCGGTTCCTACGTCAAGATATCCTTCTCTCCCCAATTTGAATGCGTACAGGAATCCCCCGTTGGAAAGAACGTAAACCCTTGAAAAACCGACCTCGGGTGATGATGCAAAACCGTACCCGGTAGCAAATGTTTGTATCAGTTTACCACAAAAAGCATCGAAAACGAACACAGGGCCTTCGAATGTAGATACAATCAACAGGTTGTCGGCAATTATGGGCTTGTTAGGCATTGACCAGATTTCAGGTTTATAAGAAAAAACCCTGGAACCGTCGCGAACCTTGAATGCCTCGATGCCGTTCTCAAAAGAAACTGCCCACAACAGCCCCTGAATTCTTACAATACCGCTTATACCGGTCAGCGTCGAATCCGACCATACGATTGAGCCGTCTTTTGCTTTCACACAAAAGAGTCCACCTGCAAAAGAAGAAACGAAAATCATCGAATCCTCCAACACAGGAGTGGTGTTGATATCAATAAAGTGTGTTTGTTTGGATGAAAGATCCCTGCTCCACAAGAGGCTTCCATCAGCCAAATCAAGTGATACCAATGTGCCGTCACTGAATCCTGTGACAACCTGCTTTCCAATAATAGTCGGACGTGAGAGCCCGCGAATGCTCATTTCTTTATTCCGTTCTTTTTTGTAATGCCACTTCCACCTGCCTGTTCTTTTGTTCAGTGCATACACGGTATTTGCATTGGTGGCGAAAATCAGGGTATCCCCGTTCACAATGGGCTGGGCCATTATTTCGCCGTTTGCCGAATATTTCCACAACCGTTCTCCCGAGTCGAGGTCGACAGCTACGAGATTACCGCTTGACGTGCCGAAAAATACGCGCCTTTTGTCTATCAATGGCTTTGAGACCACCCTGCCCTTTACCCTTGTTCTCCACATCAATCTTCCATTGATTGCATCAAGACAAGTAATATATCCGAGCCGCGAACCGACTACCACTACGCCCCGTGTGGAATCAGTTGCCGGGCCGCCTTCTTCTTCAGGTAAGAACGGCTGGAAAGGATCGCCTTCATGATTGGTGACCTCGTATCTCCAGTCCAGCCCGAGTACTGTCCTTTTTTGAACTGGTTCGAAATGCACCTGGTCTGGAAGATACACCTTACTGCATCCTTCACCAGCCATTGATAACATTATCGCGGGCAGCAGGAATGAAATTAAATATCTTCCGATATCCCGTTCCGTTGAATCATAGCGGATTCCAATCTTCATATTCACTTGTCCCCGGTTTTTGTCTTTGGTTCCGGCTTGGGGCTTTCAGGGCCGGTTTTCTCGATCGGCTTGCCGGTCTTGTCAGCGCCTGGTTTTGCCTTCAGTTCGATAAGGCGGACCTCCGCCTCTTTTTTCCTGTTCGAATTCGGGAAATTTTCCACGAGTTGAGTATAGGCCGTCTTTGCAGCTTCCTTGTCGCCTCTCAATTCCTGAATGCGCCCTACCTGAAACAAGCCTTCATCTTGCAGGGGATTCTTTTCCATCTCGGCCGCCAATTTTTGGAACTGGTTCAATGCCGAATCCAGATCCTTTTTTTGCTCGTATGTATATGCCAAGTCTTGAATTGCCAGGAACCGCATGTACGGCACATCGACCGGGTTGTCCAAAAAGCTCTTGTAAGTTTCGATTGCACTGTCTAGGTCATTCAAGCGTACCTGGATATTTGCAAGAAGCAGCTTGGATGATTTTGCCAAATCGGTTCCACTGAAATCATCTTCGAGTTTCACCAACTGCTTTTCCGCTTCCTTATTCTTCGAAGTTTCATCAGGGAAAAATAGCTTCACGGTTTTGCCGTCAGGTCCCTTGGGTGGCTTGCTGCCTTCCGGAACAACCGGTGCGTCGAGTGTTTTCATCACGTCACCCAGGGCCATGGTTGCCTTCTCGTCCTGACCGACAGTGCACGATCTCCAGGAAATGGAGACTATTACCAGTACTATTGCGGTAAGGAAACTTATGGTTACAGGTCTCCAATGTTCGGTGATGATGTCAAACACATCCTTAGACTTTGTAAGGAACTCATCCGGCTTTAAGACATCCTTCCTGGATTTTTTCTTCTTCAACTTCTTTATTGTAGCCAACTTGGAATCACCTCCGGAACATTGAATAATGCCGATGGCTCTGCTTGCCCGGCCGAAAAAAACATGGTCTTACAGACACAGCCACAGGCCAACCATTGGCCGATTCTTATAGGCTCACTGGTACTGTAATGTCAAATACCATTAACTTGACAGCACAGGTCCCAAGCGGTTACCTAGTCTTCTGTTACTCTATGGAGGTGGAATTATCAAGCCGCTTGTCGCCTTTATCCTAATTTTTTCGGTGTCGGCCCCGGCATCCACCTGCCTGGCCGAGGAGGATATCCTTACCATCCAGGTCAGTCCCGAATACTCGGTTGAGAAAAAGGATTCGTCGACTTGGCATGGGATCGGCTGTGCCCTTGATATCGATTATGGAATAGATGAATACCTAAGCCTGGATTTCATCGCAGGTTACGATTATTCCTGGTTGAAAAAAAACAGCGATTCCAACAGCCATTCGATCAGGTTGGGTTTGGGTGCCAAGTACGGTTTGGATGCAACTGAATTCGTACCTTACCTTGCCAGCGGCCTTGAAATGTACATGGACAACACGGGCGGATCGGGCTTCGAGCCTAACCTGTCGGCCTATATTGCAATCGGACTCGATTGGATCATTACGGATGATTTCCTGGCTGGAATCGAGGCGCGTTACCACCTTCTTGTCACTGACGTGGAACACCTTGTTGCCACATTCGGTATAAAGCTCGGTTGGCGTATTGATATGCTCTGAACGGGAGGAATGGAACATTGAACGCCAAGGTATTGAACGGCAGGGAGCACTGGGCATCCAGGCTCGGTTTCATTTTGGCTGCGGCAGGGTCTGCAATCGGCCTTGGGAATATTTGGAAATTTCCTTACATAACAGGCGAAAACGGCGGCGGCCTTTTTGTCTTGTTCTATCTTTTATGTGTGCTTTTGGTAGGCCTTCCGATAATGCTTGCAGAATTCGTAATCGGCAGGTCGACACAAAGTTCTCCTGTCGCCGCCTTTTCCGAACTGGCCGGAGAACAAAGCGCATGGAAGCTGGTGGGCTGGTTCGGCGTTATTTCAGGCTTTATAATACTTTCTTACTATTCGGTTGTCGCCGGGTGGTCCTTGAACTACCTGCTCATGTCCATCGTGGATGCCACGGCAGGAAAGTCACCACAGGAAATAAGTGGTATATTCGATAAATTGTACACTTCGGGAAGCCTCAATATTTTCTGGCATTTCCTGTTCATGGCCATCACGGTCGGCATTGTTCTAAGCGGCGTAAAAGAAGGCATTGAAAGATGGTGCAGGACCCTTATGCCTCTACTGTTTCTGATCCTGGCCTTCCTGCTCGTATACGGTGTATTCTCTCCGAATTCAGGCTTTATCAAGGCCGCCAAGTTCGTGTTCGCACCCAAAATAGAAACATTTACATCCGCCGGCGCTCTCGAGGCTCTCGGGCATGCATTTTTCACTCTCAGCCTTGGAATGGGCGCGATGCTCACTTACGGTTCTTACCTCCCTAAAAATGAGGACGTGGTAAAAAGCGCATTTATCATTACTTTTCTGGATACAATGGTGGCGCTGCTCGCTTGCATGGTTATCTTCCCCATTTTATTTGGACACGGCATGGAACCCCAGCAAGGTCCGGGATTGGTATTCAAGGCTATGCCGATTATTTTTTCAAACATTCCCGGTGGAATGATCCTGGCCATCCTTTTCTTTGCCTTGCTTACTTTTGCAGCTCTGTCGTCAGCTATTTCTCTTCAGGAAGTGGTGTCGTCCAACTTCATGGACCGAAAGGGATGGACCAGAAAGAAGGCCACGCTTATTACGGGAACTGCGATTTTCATAATCGGCATCCCATCGGCACTGGCGGGAAGCGGCTCCCTTCTCGCTCAATGGAAGGATATTTTCGGCAAGAATTTCTTCGATACCATGGACTACCTGGCGCCCAATTGGCTCTTGCCCATGGGCGGTTTCTTGATGGCCGTTTATGTAGGTTGGATAATGCCCAGAAAGAAACTCGAAGATGAATTCAAGTCAGGTTCGAAATGGGCGGCCCTGTACCCATTATGGCTCTTTTCAATCAAGTTCATCGCGCCGCTCGCGGTTCTCCTCGTACTGCTGTACAAAACAGGAATAATCAACCTGTAGGATGAATTTGATTATCTCTTGCCCCTTCCCCTGGCAACGATCCTTATCGGCGATCCCTTGAATCCATATGCACTACGCAAGGAATTCACTATGTACCTCTTGTATTGCTCGGAAACGCCGTTGGGTTTGTTACATACCAGGGCGAACCTGGGCGGCCCTACACCAATCTGGGAGATGTAATAGATCTTGACCGGACGGCCCCTGAAGAGCGGGGGATCATGCCATTCGACCACCTTTGCAAAGAAACGATTCAGTTCTGCCGTCGTAACACGGTAAAGCCTCTCTTTTGCCACGGCTTTGATATTGTCCAGGAGCTTGTTCATACCCTTGCCGGTCAGGCCTGATATCGACACAACCGGGGCAAAAGAGGCAAACCGAAGTTTGTCAAGCATTGCCTGTTCGCTTTTTTTAAGGCTGACGCCCTTTTTCAGCTTATCAACCTTGTTCAAAGCCAGGACCAGTCCACATCCCCTGTCTATTGCATGGCGTGCTATCCGGGCCTCCTGGTCCGCCGTTCCCCTTGTAACATCCACCAGCAGCACGGCTATGTCGGCTCTTTCGATTGCCTTGAGGGCCTTTATGGCCGATACCTTTTCCGTAAGCCCTATGGTCTTGGTCCGTTTCTTAATACCAGCCGTATCGATAAAAAGAAAATCGGTTCCCCTCCAGGATAGTTCGGTATCCACGGGATCGATGGTAGTACCAGGTCTATCGTGGGCAACCAGCCTTTCCTCTCCAAGCAAGTGATTGATCAAGGTCGACTTCCCGACGTTTGGAAAACCGACGACAGCCACTGCAATGTTTTTCGGACTTTTTCGGCTTTCTTGTTCGCTTGATCCATCGTTGTTGTCACGCGGCTCGCCGGCGGCCGGACGATTGTAACCGTTGGCCCTGCCGGCCGGACGCATTACTTCAAGAGACTTGGATATAGCATCCTCCAAGCCGGAAATACCAATGTTGTGTTCCGCTGATATGGGGATCACTCGATCCACTCCCAACTCGTAAAACTCCAATACATCATGTCGTTGTTTGCCGGAATCGACCTTGTTTGCAAGATAAAGAACAGGCTTTGCCGATCTCCTAAGCATGTTTGTTACGTTTCTGTCTTCCGGAGTAAGTCCATCCCTTGCATCGAGCACGAACAGCACGAGGTCGGCCTCTTCCACAGCCAGCTCGACTTGGGCCTTCATCTTTGCCTTCAAGGAATCCGTTGTTTCAGGTTCGAATCCTCCGGTGTCGACGAGGATAACCTTTTTCCCATGCATGGTAGTCCCGGCATAATGCCTATCTCTGGTAACTCCCGGTTTATCGTGCACTATGGCCTTCCTCGATCCGACCAGCCGGTTGAATAGGGTCGACTTTCCCACGTTGGGCCTTCCGACTATTGCTATGAGATGAACCATGTCATTCCCTGTAACCGAATCGTTCCAATGCACCCGGGTTCCGTGTCCAATTCCTGCTCACCTTGACGATGAGTTCGAGGAATACCTGGTTGCCGATCAACTCTTCCAAATCTTTACGGGCCTGTACCCCGATTTCTTTTAACACGTTTCCGCGCCTTCCGATGACAATTCCTTTTTGTGAATTGCGCTCAACATGGATGGTTGCACCGATTGCCGTCACACTCTTTCCCTTGGCCTTGGAAGCTCCTTCTTTCCAGCGCTCAATCGTAACCGCCAATTGGTAAGGAATCTCGTCCTTGAGCCGTATCATGAGTTTTTCTCGAATAATCTCTGACGCCAGGAATCTGAGGTCGGAGTCGGTGTACATGTCGCTCGGGAAATATTGCGGGCCGGGAGGCAACATCGATTCCAGGTCCGCAACCATGTCATCGAGCCCCAGACCGGTTAAAGCCGATATCCTGTATCCGGCGTAAAACCCGAATATTTTCCTGTAATGCTTTTCAAGCCTTTCAAGTAAAGTGTTGTCCTTGACCTTGTCGATTTTGTTCATTGTGAGCAAGACCCTGTGCTTTGTACTGTCAAGCGAGTCCATCAATATCCGTTCCTTTTTGTCCGGCGTATTGTCGAGATCGCTGTTCCTCGTTTTGTCAAAAGCATCGACGATGAACATAATCAAGTCAGAGTCGGCGATCGTGTCAAGTGCGGCCTTGACCATCCTCTTGTTCAATTCATCCATGGCATCGTGAACTCCCGGCGTATCCAGGAACACGATTTGCGATTTTGTCCTGTGCAAAATTCCACGGATCCGGTTTCTCGTAGTCTGGGGCTTTGGAGTGACTGCGGCGAGTTTCTCGCCCAACAAGGTATTGATGAGAGTGGATTTACCCACATTGGGTTTACCCAAGAGAGCCACGAACCCGCTTTTGAAATTCTCTTCCCGCCCGGCGGACATATCACAGAGACTGCAAGGCCTGTCTGGCGGCGTTTATTCGATCCTTCATGGCGGGATCTTTCTCCAATCTGATATATAACTCGAATAGTTTCTTGGCACGTACCTTATGGCCCGCCTTTGCCTCCACCTGAGCCAATCCGTAAATTGCAGACTTTATTCCGGGCATGAATGACAATGCCTTGGTATACTGGACGGCGGCCATGGCAAATTTTCCCTGTCCTGCGTAGGCCGTGCCCAGTTCGACTTGACAGAGAATACACTTCCGGTCGATCTCAAGAGCATTCGAAAGCATTGGAATCGCTTCCGCGTACTTTCCCAGGCTACAATAATCGGATGCCCTGGACAGCAAGCTCGAAACTCTGCCGGCCTTTTCAAGGACGGCTCCGGCGGCCGAGGATACCGCGGGATCTTCCTTCATTGCTTCGAGTGCCTTCCTTGCCTGCGGATGAGCCGGGTCTATATCCAATAACTTGGCTAGCTGACGCACCGCCATGGTCATTCGTCCCTGCTTTGCATAAACCGCCGCCAACTTGAACCTCGAACTCAAGTTCGCCTCATGCTTGGCCAATGAATCCCTGTAAGCAAGAACCGCATGAGACAAGTCTCCACCGGAAAATGCGGTATCCGCCTCTGCTTCTATGCCTCTTGATACCTTGATCCTCTCGTTTTCGGGCTCTGGAATCCTTACAAACGGCGAGCGGGGATCCTCCAGTCTTTCCGAACCGAGTTTGGGATCAAGCATTGCAAGGAGTGAGCGGGACCTATTCCTGTCCGGCTTATTCTCCGATGGTTCACTCACTATTGTCGCGGTTCCGCCCGTAGATTGTCCTTCCCCTCCCAGACTCCGGGCTTTTTTCAGGGCCAGTTCCACCCATTTTTTTGCAGCAGGGCGTTTTTCCAACTGTGCATATCTTTTGTACATTGATGCCGCTTCAGCCCGCTTGTTTTCTTTCTCGAGAACAGAGGCCAGGCCGAAGAATCCGTCCGGCTCACTGGGTTTCAACTGTGTATAACGGCGATATGCCTTTTCCGCCTTCTCCAGGTCTCCGGTTTTTTTCATAATAAAGCCGAGATTAAAATAGCCCAGTGCGTAATTTGAATCGCTGTTCACTGCAATTTCGTATTCCTTTTTTGCTTGTTCAAGCTCATTTTCCTTGTAATAGAGCAACCCCAGCTCATTGTGTGCACTTGCATATCCCGGCCATAGTTTGATGGCCGCCATGTACTTTTCCTTGGCCTTTTCGACTTGTCCGGCCTTTCGAAACCGGTCCCCGGCGTCTTTCAATCGCATGGCCTCTTTCTTTGAATCCCAGCCGGACGTGTTCCCTGCAGGCGCAACAGCCGTATGATTCTCAATGACTTTTTTATTAATATTTTCCTGTGGCGCAGCAGCCTTTTTCTGCGGCACGCCCCTATCATGTACAGAAGCGGCACCCGAAAGATCGGGTTCGGCTGTCCGGGACATTTTTTCCCCGGTCTCGATAGGTTTTTTCGTAATCGAGGTTTGGGCCGTATCACCCTTTTTTTCCAGTATTGCAACTTTCTTCAACGCCTTTTTCACCCACTTTTGTTCAGTCGGTCTTTTTTCTTTTTTTGCATATTCCCTGTAGTACTTCGCAGCTTCCATGTTCTTTCCCTGCTTCTCCAGGCTCACTGCAAGACCATAATATCCATCCGGGTCTCTGGGAGACAACTTGATGTATATCTTATATTCCTTTTCCGATTCCTTGAATTTCTTCAACTTGCGCCGCACGAAAGCCAGGTTGTAATGGGCCACGGCAAAATTCATATCATAAGCGACCGCTGTTGCATATGCCTGCTCGGCTCCCTTGTAATCCTTTTTCTTATAGAGAGCCTTGCCAAGGCCGTTGTGCGCAGCAGCGTATTGGGGCCAAAGATCGATAGCCCTCTTGTATGCTTCGACCGCCCTGTCAATTTCCTTGGCCTTGAGAAGTTTGTCGGCTTCTCTTTTTACTTCATGGGCCTTGACCCTGGCCTCCTCCTGTGCAAATGCAATACTTTGACTCAACGTCCATGCAATGCCCACGGCAAATAGCATTGCCAGGCTTTTCATCAAGTTTCGCATTTTCGATACTCCTTTTTAATTTTTTTGTTCAGACCCAAGGACCGGCGCCCTTTACAAGCGTCCGGTTTCTCTCGGGACCAATAGAAATCATCTCAATCGGTATGCCGGCCATTTCTTCGACCCGATCCAGGTAAGCCCTTGCTTCCCTTGGAAGCCCTTCCATCGAATCGACACCTTCGAGAGAGTCCTTGTCGAAACCGGGAAATGTTTCGAATACGGGTTTACATTTTTCAAATATTTCAATGGAAGGCGGAACCGTGTGAATAAGGCCGCGGTCTGTTTCATAACCGGTACAAATATTTATTTCTTCAAGTCCCGCCAGTACATCCAGCTTGGTTATTGCAAGTGCCGTCCCCCCGTTGCGGTCCAATGCATACTTGAGAGCCGTCATGTCCAGCCAACCACAACGTCTGGGCCTGCCGGTCGTAGCGCCGAATTCTCCGCCTTTGACCCTAAGCCTCTCACCGAGTTCGTCTTCAAGTTCAGTCGGGAAAGGACCTTCGCCGACCCTCGTGGTATACGCCTTGGCGACGCAAAGTACCTTTTTTATTCGTGTCGGCCCGATACCACAGCCGGTGCACACTGCACCGGCAATCGTGTTCGAGGATGTCACGTAGGGATAGGTGCCGTGATCGCAATCGAGTAAAGAACCTTGTGCGCCCTCGAAGAGTACCGCCCTACCCTGTTCGAGATCTTTTTCGATCTCACCCGGTACATCTCCGACATACGGCTTCAATTCCCTTCCGAATTTTTCGCATTTTTCCAGGACGTCGTCCTTGTGAACAGGTTGTTCTTTGTACAGGCCGGCAAGCAAGTAGTTCCATTCTTCCAGAAGTTGATCGATTTTTTTCTCAAAGTCTTTTCCACCCCGGATCAGGTCACAGGCCCTGATGCCCTTCCTCGCAGCCCGGGCCTCGTATGCCGGTCCGATACCACGCCTGGTCGTCCCGATTTTCGAATCCCTGGCTGCAAGTTCCCGCGCGGCCTCGATTCGTTTATGCGGTTCAAGGATTACGTGCAGCCTTTCGGATAGCATCAACCTTTCTTTCGTGCATGTTCCGATTGCCTTCAGAGTTTCGATTTCCTCCAGAAATACCCCGGGATCCAACACTACGCCCGGGCCGATATAACACCTGGTCCGGTCATGAAGCACTCCCGAGGGGATCAGGTGGAGTATCACCTGCCTTCCGTCCACCAACAATGTATGGCCCGCATTGTTGCCTCCCTGGAAGCGAGCAACCGAATCTGCACCTGCTGCAAGGTAGTCTACTACCTTGCCCTTACCTTCATCACCCCACTGGGCGCCTACAACAACGAGCGATTTCAAGGTTTGACCACCTTTGTTTTCAACAGGAAAAACGGTGTCTGAATCTTTCCCTTTCTTTGAATGCCGACCAATACGACTCTTCTTCTCTTGTCGACCTTGAAGCTCATCACTCTTTTCAGCTTATTGTCGACCTTTACCTGAATCGTCCAAAGGCCGCGCTTTGCCAACACATCGTCCGGCTTCAACCATGCAATGCCATCTTCAGGCCCATCCGGATCGTTTCCAAGTTCTTCGGCCAGCACGCTGTCCTCTTCACTCACCTTGTCCGGAACCTGCGGGTCGTTGCCTTTCATGATGCCCCTCAAAACAAATCTCTCAATAACATCCTTGTGCATGTCCACGTTGCGTTTTTCCAGTGCCACCAATCTCCTTCCATGTTTCCATACGGTCTGGACCAGGCTTTTTCCATTCTTTGTACCCTTGAGGTTTACAATGACCGCCACTGAATCCGGATGGGATCTCGTGTCAAGCCATGCCTGTCCCAGTTTTTTATTTCGAACTTCTTTCAACAAGGGGATCTTCTTGAGTTGCCCCTTTACAAGGACGTCTTTCTCACCGATCTTTTTCAGCAGTACGGGAACATCAGCGATTTTTTTGTTCCTGTATTTGAAACGCAGGGTATACCTGCCCGGAGCCGACAAAACAGGCTCCCTTGTCTCCAAGGTAACAGTAGTGTTCTGAAACAAGCCGAGCTGCGTCAGGTAGTGATCTCTTGTGTGTCCAAGGTCTTTTCCACCCTTGCCGATTATGTGGACAGACAGGACTTCGGCCCCGTTGGATGGGCCATTCATGGTCGCCCTGATTTTGACCTTGCCGCCTTCCGCTACATCCATGTACACACTGCCGTGAACGAGAAACGGAGTGCCGTTGTCCCCGCTGCTCGCACTAACGACCATTCCGAGTCCACCCCCTTTTTTCTTTCTTCTCGAATGCTTTCTGGCATTGGCGTCATGAAACATCAGCAATGTGCATAGACAGGTCAACACAAACAATGAAGAACGGGAAAAAGATGAAAGACGCATCAGCTTGAACCTCCCTTCGATCCCTTTTTCCGGGCCGGCCGGACAATGTTTACCCAGCTTGTTTACCAAATATCGCGCGGCTGGACAATAGTTTGTCTTTATTTCAAATTCCAATCAAGGTTGGATCGCAATTGCAGACAGCATGTTTTCAACCCCGGTCCCAATCGAAAACGGTTCGAGAAGTTGTGTGTCTCCCCCTTGCACGAACAAGATCCTGGCTATGAGCGTTCCCACTCCTTCCTTTGGCGAGATTGCCGGCACCAGGGCCAGGGACCTGCCTTCACCCAGGTCCACCACGTCCATGAACCCGGCCAGCCCTATGCCTTTCAAAGTCCGGACCAGGGTGAGTTCTCCCTTGTCACCGATGTCCACGACGTACACACCGTCACCAAAGTAGTTCGATGCAACGGCCAGGGTGGTTCCCGGCACGAGGTGCACGTCTGTAGCGGATTGAACCGGAGTCAGAAAACCGGCGGCATCGAGGCCCGTCCCATCCGGCTCAAGCAAGGCCGATGCCACTGCTCCTTTATTTCCCGAGTACGAGCCGTCATCAGTGATCAATGCAATATCACGAAGGCTATCCAGGGCTATACGGGGTGAACTCAAACCGGTATTCAGGTCCACACCGACAACATCCTTTGTGCGTGCGTCAACCAGTGACAGGTCAAAACCGTCCTGCTCTGTAATTCCACCCGAGGCCAGTACCAAGCCGGACTTCGTTGAGTGGACAGCCACTGCATTCGGCGTGTGCAAAGAAACAAACCAATCGGTAGGCGTCAGTTTGCCGTCGTCATCGCACTCGAACATGTGCAGACCGCCGCCGTTACTCTCATGGTTTCCGTCAGCAGCGTAAAGCCTTGCCCCGTCGGGCGTGAACACTGCATCCACTATGTACATTCCGGCGGCATCCCACTCATAGTCGAGTTTGACGTGCATGTCATGGTCTATCGAAAGCATGCTGTGCACTGTCTCGTGGCCCCCGCCCTGCTCGTGGAGCACCAAGGCATGCATCCCGTCCGGAGAAAAGACTATCTTTGAAGGCGCATCAGAAAGCTTCACCTTTATTCCCGTGTCGGACAATGTGCCGTCCGGGGCCAACACAAGGACTCCAATCGATGAGTCCTTGTTTCTCGCCGCAAGAACTACACGCGATCTTCTAACAGAGTTATCCAAATCAAACTCTCCTGTAGATGCGGATTTGCCTACATGGATGTCGTCTCTTGGTATGAGCCTTGCCGATACCTTGCCGGAATAACCTGGAAGGTCTTTCCGGCTGTCCCACACAAACCTGTAGTGTGCCGGGTTCTTCGGATCCGACGAGGCCAAGTCGTCTATTGAATCGCCGTAATCTCCGAGCCTGGAACACGTACGGAACTCTGATCCGTTCGTGGAGTATTCCACCTTGATATTAACTTCGTCACGGTCGCAATCCCCAATCGTGTACCGGATGTTCACAGGTCCGCGTCTCCATCCTGATATGGGCCGGACCTGTATCACGGGTGCACAGTTTCCCCCCGTGCCGGTATCCGTGTCCGTATCA
>JAADFL010000184.1 GCA_013152945.1 Deltaproteobacteria bacterium
TAAGGGCCCGTAGCTCAGTTGGAAGAGCGCCCGCTTTGCAGGCGGGCGGCCACGGGTTCAAATCCCGTCGGGTCCATTTCCAATCCCCTTTATGTAAAGGGTCTTGGAGAACCCCCAAACCCGCATACGCCTAACGGCGCATGCTCCATAGAATCATAAATCATGGTCATCAAAAGTGACTCCCCTTTAAAACAAGGTCCCGGCCAAAAGCCGGGATCCTGAACAGGGGATTTCTGCGCCCGAAGCGGCCCTTCGGGTGTGGAGAGGCTGAATTCGCATCAGGCGGATGTTGAGGCCCGTGCACAGGTTTGGTCGAGCGTAATCTGGTCTTGTTTCCAGTAAGAACTGGCTGCTACACACCACCTAGGGGATGGCTTGGTTCAAGACGCCGACGAAGGGCGTGACAAGCTGCGATAATCCCGGGCGAGGCGCATGTAGCCTTAGAACCCGGGGTCCCCGAATCGGAATCCGCTAGCGGCAAACCCGCTAGACTCGCGCAAGCGAGGGGGAACGCTCCGAATTGAAGCATCTTAGTAGGAGCAGGAAAAGAAATCAACCGAGATGCCGTAAGTAAAGGCGATCGAAAGCGGCAAAGGGCAAACCGAATCCCGTATGGTAACATGCGGGAGATGTGGTGCGGCATGCCGTCGGGTCCCACCCGGAGAAGCCGAAGTCCCCTGGAACGGGGCGCCATAGAGGGTGAAAGCCCTGTAGGTATAATCCGGAGGATCTTGGCATGTTCAAGAGTAGCGTGCGTTGGATATCGCGCGTGAAGATGGGAGGCATCGACTTCCAACCCTAAATACGTTTTGAAACCGATAGCGCAATAGTACCGTGAGGGAACGCTGAAAAGTACCCCTGGCAGGGGGTGAAAAGAACCTGAAACTAGGTGGTTAAAGCCGTTACGGCATGAAAGGGTAGAGTCTCCCCGAAGGAACCCGTCGTGAGGCGGTAGTACGAGGGGAGAGGACCAGTGTCGTAACTTACGTTTTGAAAAACGGGGCGGGGAGTTTGTGGTCATGGCGAGGTTAAGGAGTGAAACTCCGAAGCCGCAGGGAAACCAACAGGTCCGCAACATCGCCAGGGACGGGGTATGAAAGTGCCCGGAGTCATGGCTGCAAGACCCGAAACCAGTCGATCTAGCCCTGGGCAGGATGAAGCCGCGGGAAACCGCGGTGGAGGTCCGCTACCGGTACTGATATGCAAATCGTTCGGGTGACCTGGGGCTAGGGGTGAAAGGCCAATCAAGGCTGGTGTCAGCTGGTTCCTCCCGAAATATCTCGAAGGATAGCCTGGCCGGAGGTAGATGGCAGTATAGAGCACTAATTGAGTGTTTAGGGGGAGAAATCCCTCGGCATTCTGTTAAACTCCGAAGCTGTCATCGCCGTAGAAGGCCGGAGTGAGGGCGCGGGGGTAAGCTCCGTGTCCGAGAGGGGAATAACCCAGACCGGGGTTAAGGTCCGTAAATGCCAGCTAAGTATTAAATAGGAAAGGTGTTCTCGGCCCAAGACAGTGGGAAGGTAGGCTTAGAAGCAGCCATCCTTTAAAGAGTTCGTAACAGATCACCCACCGAGGTTTAGGGCCCTGAAAATCGACAGGGTTAAGTTGGCTACCGATACCCCGGAGGTCCGAGAGGATTCGTGTAGGGAGGCGTCCTGTTTGGGCAGAAGCTGGGGCGTGAGCTCCAGTGGACCATGCAGGAATGAGAATCCCGCTAGTAGTAGCAGCAAAGACGGGTGAGAATCCCGTCCGCCGAAAGGGCTAGGTTTCCTCAGCAACGATCGTCAGCTGAGGGTTAGTCGGTCCTAAGGGTTACCGTAACTCGAGTAACTCGAAAGGGAAGCAGGTTAAGATTCCTGCACCACAGAAGTACGTGCGGCGACGCTAGGCCCGTTTTCCGACACTTCGGGATAGACCGAGCAGGACCGTCGTCCTGTTCAAGTGCCGAAGCCTGGGGAGAATCGTAATGATGAGAACCAGGTGAATGTACGAGTAGGTTTCCGTAAGGAGACTTCGGTCGAGTCCTGGAGTCCGTGAAAAGGAAGGCGGGAAGGATCTTCTGTGACCGTACCGAGAACCGACACAGGTGCCCCTGGGTTAGAAACCTAAGGCGTGTCGGATGTAATCCAGTCAAGGGAACTCGGCAAAATGGCCCCGTATCTTCGGTAGAAGGGGTGCCAGCCCCGCAAAGGGCTGGTCGCAGTGACAAGGGGGCTCCGACTGTTTAATAAAAACATAGGTAACTGCGAGCCAGAAATGGTTAGTACAGTTGCTAACTCCTGCCCAGTGCCGGTAAGTCAAAGCCGGGTCCAACCGGTCGAAGCTCCGGTAAACGGCGGGGGTAACTATAACCCTCTTAAGGTAGCGTAATACCTTGCCGCTTAATTGGCGGCTTGCATGAATGGATGAACGAGAGACTGTCCCTGACTGGAGTCCGGTGAAGCTATCATGCTGGTGCACAGACCAGCGACTCCCAACGGGTAAAGAAGACCCCGTGGACCTTTACTACAGCTTGGCGCTGTGGTATGGTCGTCGGTGTAGAGCGTAGGCAGGAGCTGCTTGAAGCCTGATCGCCAGGTCAGTGCTTAGGCGCCAATGGAACACTGCCCGCCGACGGTCATACCACTCACCACTTCGGTGGGACACCGCTAGGTGGGTAGTTTGGCTGGGGCGGCACCCCCCTGAAAAAATATCAGGGGGGCTCTATGGTCGGCTCAACCGGGTCAGAAATCCGGTGTAGAGTGTAAGGGCAAAAGCCGGCCTGACAGGACTCCGCACAGAGAGGATTCCTGCCGCGAAAGCGTGACCTAACGAACCACCCTGTGCTCCTCGATGGGGCCGGGTGATGACAGAAAAGGTACCTCGGGGATAACTGAGTTGTCGCGAGCAAGAGCTCATATCGACCTCGCGGCTTGCTACTTCGATGTCGGCTCTTTCCATCCTGGGTGTGCAGCAGCACCCAAGGGTGGGGTTGTTCGCCCATTAAAGGGGATCGTGAGCTGGGTTTAGACCGTCGTGAGACAGGTTAGTTTTTAACTGTTGGGAGTGCCGGCCGTCTGAGGGGAAGGAGCATCTAGTACGAGAGGAACGGTGCTCCGTGGCCTCTGGTCTACCGGTTGTCTGACAAGGCAGCGCCGGGCAGCTACGCCATAGCGGATAAGCGCTGAAAGCATCTAAGCACGAAACCGCCCTCGAAAATAGACGGCCATTTCCGACCGACATTTCGCTACCGCCGCGCTTCGCTAACGGTCGCAAAATGTCAAATAAAGGGGGCTGGCGACAGCAACCTTTGGTCGGAACAAAGGCACGGGTAAAAGACCCGGTTGATAGGAACGGGGTGTAAGCATCGAGCTTCGGCGAGGTGTTCAGCCCGCGTTTACTAACAGCCTAAGGCACCAGTTCCGAAAAAAACAAGACCAGGCGTTGATCGACGACCAGACCTGTGCATGGGCTTTAATTTTTAAGTAGGTCTAAAGAAGGGCTTTCAATAGATATCAAAATTAAACTCTGAATAAAGGGTATATAATTCGTCAACAATTTTTGAGGCGTGAATCTTAAACCTTTTTTCAAAATCTTCTTCATTAATTCTATCTTTTTTGAATAATCTAATGTCCAATTCTAAACCATATAAATTATCGGCTATTT
>JAADFL010000185.1 GCA_013152945.1 Deltaproteobacteria bacterium
GATACGGATACGGACACAGACACAGACACAGACACGGATACGGATACGGACACGGATACAACGCATCATCCGGCGATATACATTGCCTTTCACTGGCACATGCACCAGCCAATATACTGGCCCTATGAAAGCATCGTGGATACAGAGGCAAACAATCGTACAGGCTTTTCAGTGTACCAGGTGCACCTGGACCGCGCCGGGCCTTACACGACCTGGCCGAGGGATGCCGTGATTGCAGGATCGAGTCTTCCTCATCTTGGAGCACAGGTGAGTATATCGGGTTCACTCATGGAAAACCTTTTCAACATGGAAGAAGCAGGTGCAGGCTTCTCGAACTGGACCGCTCCCTGGATCGAGGCCAACTCGCTTGACACATCTCTTGGGAACCCAAGGCTGGATCTTGTGAACTTCGGTTACCACCATCCCTTGATGGGATTGCTCGACCAGGAAGATATAAAGCTGCAAATCGAGGCTCACCGGCTGAAACTCATACAGGCCTTCGGCCAGGCAAGGAGCAAGGGCATATTTCCACCTGAATGCGCCTTTTCAGAGCGTATGATTCCGGCGCTTGTTAGCGAGGGGATCCAGTGGGTCATGGTAGACAACATACATTTCGACAGGGCCCATGTGGACTATCCCTACAGGCCGGAGTCGAACCTGCCCTTGCCGAACAAGGCGGACCAGGTGGATACGGCTCCAACCTCGTGGGTGCAACTTACAGACCTGTGGGCACCCACGGCAGTATCAGCCCCCTGGGGATACCAGCCGCATTATGTGCAATACGTGAACCCGGATACAGGCGAATCCACCAAGATCATTGCCGTGCCGGCAGCCAGGTACGAAGGCAACGAGGATGGGCGGGGCGGATTCGGTGCATTGAACTATGAGAAGGTCATGAGCCAGTATTATGACAAAAATACCGATCCCAAACATCCCATGCTGGTGGTTTTGCACCATGACGGCGACAACTACGGCGGTGGAACAGAGAGCTACTACCATGGCAATTTTCAAAACTTTATCGACTGGGTAAAGTCCGATCCCAGGTTCGAGGCGACTACAGTGCAGGACTACCTGGATCGTTTCCCGCCTGATCCTACGGACATCATACACGTTGAGGACGGCTCATGGAGCGGCGCGGATAACGGCGATCCATGGTTCAACAAGTGGAACGGCGCACCCGACGACCAGGGATACTCTCCTGACAGGAATTCCTGGGCAGTGGTCACGGCCGTGAAAAACCGTGTCCTTGCTGCACAAGCGGTATCACCTTATTCAAGCATGTCGGACATAGTGCAGGGAACCGGAAACGACACGGCCATGGCCTGGCACTACTTCCTGAACAGCGAGACATCCTGCTACTGGTACTGGGATGGCTCATCAGACACCTTTTGGGACAGCAATGCAACCAGGGCGGCCAACCAGGCAGCGGTATATGCCGACAAGGTGCTTGCAGGCGCAAAAGACCTGGTTGGTCCCACCGTGTACCTGCCCCAAAGGGATCCCTATAACCCGGGGCAGGATGGCAATCCAAATGACTTTATCGTGTGGACGCTGGCCTATGACACTTCCGGTCTGAAAAGGGTGACATTGCTCTGGCGGGAGGACCAGGACAACCAGAGGGACAGTGACAACGATATCTTCAACAGTGGGAACTGGAACCAGGCCGCTATGCAGGGAACAAAACTTCCTGCCGCCAAGACAGATCCCAAGCCCTTGTACAGGGCCGAGTACTTCGAAGCAATGGTAACCGGCCTGCAGGACAGACTCGTGGACTACTATGTCGAGGCTGAAGATACTTCGGGCCATGTAACAAAGACGCCCTTGATGCACGTATATGTAGGATCGGGAGGCTCTGTGAACACCGGACTATGGAAGCCGGAGCATCCTGCAAAGGACGATGTCATAACCATATACTGGAAAAAGCCCGCAAAGTTACACTGGGGCGTGGATGCAAGCATCAACGGAACCTGGAGCCCTCCGCCGCAGGAATATTGGCCGGCCGGTACTACCCAGTGGAGCGATGGGAAGTCCGTGGAGACTCCGCTTTCAGGTCCGAACACAGACGGCGACTATACTGCCCGGATCGGTCCTTTCAACAAGACATCCGTGAGCGAGGTGAACTTTGTATTCCACAATAATGACGACACATGGTCATCACCTGATCAAACCATCGTCATAGGTAAATAAGAGGTTTTTCTCTCATGTACCTTGTAATGCATTGTCACATGCATATATATTAATCACCATGAATCATTTCCCGGGGCCTGCCAGCTCCGGGACGGTGATGGAGTTCACCGGTCAACCGCCATCGTGGGCTGATGACTCCTGCAAGGCCGGTTAAAGGCTTTGAAAAAAGGAGCCCCTGCTCATGGAAGCAGAAATCAGAGAGACAAAAACGGTCGAGGCCAACAACAGGTCGGTAACGCGGCTGAAACAAGCCGGTATTATTCTGGCCGGGTACAGGGAAGATTTGCCTCTAATCCACGAGAAGATCAGTGAGCTTGAAAATCAACTCATCGACGGACGTTTCTACCTTGCAGTGGTAGGGCAATTCAAGCGGGGCAAGAGCACGATTTTGAACGCCCTGCTCGGAGACAAGCTTCTTCCAACATCGGTATTACCGCTGACCGCGATTCCCACGTTCATCTCGCATGGATCGAACAGCAAAGAAAAAATCATCCGGGTGGTGTTCGAAGACAAAAAGGCGGTTGAACACAAAGTTGACGAGGCAGATGAAATAAAAAAACTGCTGGACGACCTGGTGACGGAGTGCGGCAACCCGGAAAACCGTAAGGCCATAGCAAGGGTCGAAATAGAATACCAGGGAGATTTGCTGAAAAACGGGATAGTCCTGGTGGACACCCCTGGAATCGGCTCCACGTTCGAGCACAATACAAAAACCACTTTGGAATTCCTGCCCAAGTGCGATGCAGCGCTTTTCGTTGTTTCCGCGGATCCGCCGCTTACAGAAGCGGAATTTGATTTTCTTTCACAGGTCAAAGACCGGGCGAGCCGGATCTTCTTTGCTTTTAATAAGATTGATTACCTGGACCGGGAAGAAAGAAGGGAAGCCCTTGCATTTTTACAAGAGCTTCTGGTCGAAAAGGCCGGCTTGGACGGTTCGCCGGAGATTTTTCCTCTTTCGGCCCGCACGGCCCTTGAGGCAAAGAGACAAGGGGACCAAAATAAGTTGCATGAAAGCGGACTCGTCGAATTGGAGCACCGGCTTGTCTCTTTCGCCCATGCAGAAAAGATGGATGTATTGCGCCGGGCAATCGAAAGAAAGGCATTGGAGGTGATGGAGCAGGCCCTTTTGCAACTTCGAATTTCCCTGCGTTCTCTGCAGATGCCGCTTGCCGACCTGGAAGAAAAATCCGGTGTCTTCGAGTCCAAGCTGGCCGGAATCGAAAAGCAGCGGATCAGCTTGCAGGACAGGCTCGAAGGCGAGCGCCGGCGTTGCTCCGAATTCATAGAGAGTCAAGCCCAGGACCTCAAATCCGGCTCTGCGAAGTACCTAAAAGAAACTCTGGAACAGGTTTTCAGCAAGGACGAGAGCAGGTGCCCACTGGAAGAAGAATTACAAAATGATTTCGAAAAACGCGTCCCTGATTTCTTCAAGGCCGCCCTCAAAAAGCATGCCCGGACAGCCTCGAATCATGTACAATCCTCTCTTAGCGAGTTTCAAAAAGAGGCTGACCGGTTGGTGGAAGGTGTGCGCAAGATTGCTGCGGAGATATTCGACATTTCTTACAAGGCACCTGAAAGCGCCAAGGCCTTTCAACTTGACACCCGTGTATACTGGGAGACCCATAAATGGACTCCCAGCTTCAGCCCCATACCTCCCGGAGCTCTCGACAAGTTGCTGCCTGTGCGAACGAGACGGCAGAGACTTAAAAAAAGGTGGAATGAACAAGTGGATATGCTGGTTCGGCAAAACGTTGAAACAGTACGCTGGCAATTGCTGCAGAGTACGATAAAGGCCTTTGCCCATTTCAGCACACAAATGGAAAAGTGCCTGGCGGAAACCGTGGAAGCGACCCGTAAGGCCATGGGAAAGGCCCATGCTCTAAAGCAGGAACACTCGAGGCAGAGTGAAAAAGAAATAAGAAAACTGGAAGAGACCATAGATAGTGTTCAAACCTGGCTGCGCAACACCGGAACGGCACCTGTGCAAGATAAAAAAAAGAAGCTCGGGGGCTAAAGACTTGAAAGCGAGACCATTAACGGTCTTGCTGATTCTTGCATACCGGGTCTGTACGCCCATGCCGTTCGCCAGGGCGGGAGACGCCGATTCACATGAAGACGGCTCATGGGTTTTGTCGCCGATGCCCGGACAAGACCTCGAGGCATTGTTCGAGCCGGGACCTGATTTACCCCTTGAATTAAAACTTATCTCTGTCAGGGCCGGTCCCAAAACCATTGTCGTCGAATATGGATATGCAACCGGAGAGACGGTAAGTGTAATCATCGGCCATAATACAAGAGTGCAGGTTGTGGGAGCCAAGAATCAGGGGGACCACGCCGTAATTTCCGAATTGATCTCGGACAGGGCGGGGAAATCGGGTTTGAAGTGGACCCGGCTCGGCACAAGAAAGAAGAGTCCTTTGGAGCCGCCGGGAAACGCCTTTAATTACAACCTTGCGGCAGGAGTGGCCCTGATCTTGTTCCTGGTTGCAGGACTTGCAGCTATCAGGCTGTGGAGCCGCAGGATCCGAGGCAGCGGAGATGAGAAAGACATTTTAGAAACAAGGATTGGCCATGGCCCAAAAAACGACAGGGCAAGAATGCTCTCGATGCACCTGGATCCTTGGAATCTTGCTGCAGCAATATTCATCCTGTGTGCGCTTTTATTGAGGTTCTATCTTGCATCGACTGAACCAATAAGCAGGGACGAAACATTTCTCCTCGAACCTCACTTTTGGAACAACTGGTTTCTGGGCGGCAAGACAGGAGAAAATCCCCTCTTGTTCAGGTTTCTGGTGCATCTTTGGCGCAAGGGCAAGGAACCGCTTTGGTGGATGAGACTATGGCCCTGCCTCTTTGGCGGTGCAGGCCTGTGGATCTTGTTTACAGCACTTCGGAAAAGGACCAGACCATTGACAGCCCTGGCTGCGGTCATCGTCATCTCGCTCGGCGCATTGCACTTGAGATTCTCTACACGGGAAAGGGCGTACACATTGTGGTTCTTTTTCAGCTTGCTCGCACATGTCTCGTATTGCAAGGCTGTCAAGGGTAAAACCAGGGCCTGGTTGTCGTTCACCCTTTGGTCGTACCTGGCAGTGCTCTCTCATTTCCTGGCCCTGGCACAGTTGCTGGGGTACATGGTTCACTCAGCCACCATGGGCCGCAAGAAATTAAATAACCTCGTCGTGGCTGTCCTGCCCGCAGTAGCAGCATGGTCGCTGCTGGTAGCTCCAATATTCATTATACAAAGAAGCGGCAGCGAGATGCTGCGGCCGTCTTTTCACCGTTTTTTGCTTTGCATGGGTTCCTTGTTGACGCCCTCCCTCGGAGGGGCGGCGATTGTCTTATTATTGCTGCCTCTCATAGGCAAAGCCGCACCCTATGAAAGATTCAAGGAGGTGATGAGAAGCGGTGACGGTGCTGTTCCGTGGATACTCTTGTTTTCCCTGGCCGGTGTCATGTTGCTCTCGATTTTCCGGCAAGTGGGAGCAAGGCACCTGTTTCCCGTTCTTCCACTTGCCGCTATGTTCGGTTTGAGCGCCATGCAATCGGGAACATGGTCAATGATGCAGAAAGTGCTTTTGGGCGCCGTGTCTCTTTCAATACTTGCCGGTGGAGCGCAGCTACTCCTTGGAAAGAGGTCCGGGGCAATAGGTCCTGCAATCCGGCATTGCCCGACTGTTCTCGTAAGTCCTCCTTCTTACCTCTGGAAGGTGGTCTACGGCATCGAAGGCGGCAGGAAATTATGGAGCCCGTCCTGTAAGGGGATTCCCTATCCTCCTTCGTTCAGAGACGACAAAAAGAAAATCTATGTGTCCGGAATCCCGTTGGGCGAAAGCACATCCTTTATGGACGCCGTATTGGACAAAGCAGGAGATTTTTGTGTTCTTGATTTTGCACTGAACCTGGGTTCCGGTGCGGTAGGAACATGGCTTGAAAAGAGGTGCACGGTTACAAGTAACACGCAAGGTTTTTCTCATAACGGCTTCACTTCATATCGATGCAAAGGCCCCCGGTTGAACAACAGGGACCTGGGCTGTAATCCCTTTGAGACGCATCACGAAACGGAAATGCAACGGAATTGAACCGGTTGATGTAAATATAAACTTCATATTACCATGAGATTGATCAGGAACGAGCCGAACAGCACATAGGCGATGGCTCCAACAGACAGGAACGGCCCGAAGGGCAAAGAGGCATATCTCCAGGATGCCTTTATTTCATTACCGCCGCGTGTCGAACCGGGGCTTTCGGGCTTCAGCTTGCCCAGGGCCGCAAGCACAAAGGAAGTCAATATTGTGGTTATGGATCCGATGACCAGGGTAATGGCTACTCCTTGGAACCCAATAAAGGAGCCGATCATTGCGAGCAGCTTGACATCTCCGAATCCCATGCCTTCTATGCCGCGGATCACGAGGTATAGAAGCATCATTCCAAGCAAGATACCGCCGCCCAGGATTGCTCCGCCCAGGGATTCGAGCGGGCCCAAGCCTCCCGGAAAAAGGGAGAGGGCAAACCCTGTAATGATCCCGGCCAATGTTATCTTGTTTGGAATAATCCTCAGCTCCATGTCTATGAAAGAAGCAGCCACCAGGCCGTAACAAAGCAGGAGGTAGGATACGGAGACGAGGCCCGGACCGTGAATCTTGACGATTGCCGCTGAAAGCAAACCGGACAACAATTCAACAAAAGGATACCTTGCGGAAATCCTTGCCTTGCAGTACCTGCATCTTCCCAGAAGCACCAGGTAACTCAACAAAGGTATATTGTCGAAGGCGGATATGGGCATCCTGCACTTCGGGCACCTGGAGCCCGGTGATACGAGCGACTCTCCGGCAGGGAGCCTGGCAATGACGACGTTCAGGAAGGAACCGATACAAAGGCCGAAAAGACCGGCGGAAACGACCCAGAACCAAAGTGCCGAATCCCGGCTTGGAGCAGAAACAGGCATTTATTGATCCGTTTCCTTTTGAACCAGGCACGGCCCGTATTCGAGCCCCTTTTCCTGGGATATCATCAGAACGTAATTTGCCAGCACATTCGAAAATTCATCCCTCGTGTGGTCCTTGTCAGGCCAAGTCACGGTGAGCTTGTCTATCCGGCACGAATTGCCCAATCCGAACCTGACGGCCAGGGAATTCTGCAGCCCGAAGTGGCCGTGACCGCCATCCACGTGCCTTGTTTGAAGCATGCCGTCCGCTAGGATCTCCACCCTTGCCCCTATTGCAGCCCGGTTGGCACCGCCCTCCCCGGCTCCTTCAAGATGTATCACGGTCCTGTTTGCAAGTTGGCCCACATCGTTCCTATACACGTGCACTTCGGGTGTCTTCCACGGGCTGTCCCTCATCGTGCTCGATCCCATTACCAAGTCGTCATCGCCGTCGGAATCGATGTCAAAGGCAACCACTTCCTGCGGCCGTTCCTGGTCCACCCCGGAAATATCCGATACGTCCTGGTAACGCAACTTGTCGACATTCATCACCCTGTGGTACAAGAGACCCTTCTGGTCCGGGTAATCGGACGCGGCGATGAACAAGTCTAGACCGCCGTCGTTGTCGAAGTCGAAAAAAACGGCTGAAATATCTCCCTCGTTCCAATCCTGTGTATAGTGTACCCTCGAAAGACCTGTAGCCTGCCTTCCCGGCCTGGTGAAATCTCCCTTACCGTCGTTGACCAATATCTGTGAAGGATCGGAGGACTCGCCCGCCCACCAGTGACGGATCTCCGCATTGAACAGGTCCATGTCGCCATCATTGTCCACGTCTTCGCATAAAGTCGTAAACGTGTTGCCGTTCAGCCTGAACGGGTGGTCGTCCGTGCCGGGATTCCATGCAGGCGGGTCCGGGCATTGCACGGCGGGATTCGGCGGCTTGGGATCGCAGCCGCCCACGGTCTTGCAATAACACCTGTAGAACTGGTCGTCCGAGTAATTCCGCAATTCATCCCCTGCAAAGCCTGACTTTGCAGCCTGGTCCTCGAACTTCGCGCCCTTGTTCATCCACTGCATGTTCCATTGCCTGCCGTAAGCAGATACGAGCAGGTCCTGCATGCCGTCATTGTCCACGTCACATGCTGTAACACCGTAGGTCGGCCTGTGGTTCGTGCCCTTGTCGTACCCGAACATGTCTGTTGTCAGTCCCACCTTGTCCGTGACATCTATAAACGTACCGTCTCCGTTTCCGCGGTACAACCTGTCCTGCAAACCCGGTAACTGACCATAACGCATGTACCAAAAACCCACGAACAGGTCTATGTCGCCGTCAAGATCGTAATCCAGGAAGGTTGCTGAACTCGTACTCCACAAGCTCTGTTTTCCAGGTGTTACATCACTGTCGGGTGCAAACGAGAATTTGCCTGTTCCGTCGTTGAGGAGTATGGCGGACCTGTCTCCGGGATCATCCTTTGAAGGATCCGTGTACGTTCCGGAAAAGGCATCGAGGTCACCATCGTTATCCACGTCAGCAAATACCGCCAATTGTGCGGACCTGCCGTTTGTGCCTTCCTTGTTCTTGAGGAAACCCGAATCAAGGGTTTTATCCTCGAATCGTCCTTCCGCCTTGACCCGGTTCAAGAGCACCCTTTTCAGGAGTCCGCCCGGAATCTCATCCATGTTGTCCCTCTTGTTCGAAGTTACTTTGTGCACCACGAGGTCCGGCATCAAATCACCATCCAGGTCTGCTGCTGCAAGTCTGTTACCCTGAACATCCATGTCATCCTTGCCGAAGCCGACCTCTTTTGTGACATCGGTAAAGTACGGCCCACCGCCGAGCATGCCCGGCGAAAGACAAACCATGGGCGGAAGCTTGGGACCGGACACCTTGTTCTCCTCGCAACCAAGAAAAAGCGCAATCCAAAGCAGTGCCAGAACCTGTGATGAAATAATATTTTTCCTTGTAAATCCGAACATGGCCTCTTCTCCCTGGAAAAAGAATCATGTCAATGATAAGGTAATTGCCGTTGCCAGGGCAAGTGGACTTGATTCACCGCGATTTTGTGGAAAGAAAACAGCGTCCGGCCCACATTTCCGGCTCGTGTCCCGCCACGTGACCCAGGTTGTCGGCGCGTCGATGCTACGGCCTCTTACCCGGCGCGCATCTGCCTATCTCTGCTTCGCAGTGGCGTGGTGCCGGGTAGCCACCGCCGCAGTACTCGTCCGTCCGGCAGTAAATTCCGAATGAGCAGTTGGAGTCGTCGTCGCAATAGTAGTAACCGAGGTCCTTGGCGTTCATGCATTTCATGGTGTTGAGCCAGCAGAACTCGTTTTCACCATAGTGGCTGTCACTGGTGCACCGTCCCGAGCCTTTCTGGTCTTGCCACGACACGCGCGTGCTGGTATTCAATTATACCCATGAGAGCCGAACACAGTCTCGAAATAACTATAAGACCGGCCCGAATTCAGGACGCACAGCTCATTTCCGACATGATACACGAGCTTGCCAGGTACGAAAGGCATCCAGAGGACTGCCGGGCTACCGGCAAAACAATAGAGGCCCAGCTCTTTAAACAGGATCCCAGGCCCGCAGAATGCCTGATTGCAGAGTTGTCCGGTGAGCCCGTGGGGTTCGCATTGTTCTTTCACAATTTTTCGACGTGGGAGTGCGCTCCGGGCCTGTACCTCGAAGATCTGTTCGTCCGGCCCGGACACAGGGGCAAGGGGGCGGGCAAGGCATTATTCAAGAGAATAGCCGTAATAGCAGTGCAACGGGGATGCAAGAGACTCGAGTTCTCTGTCCTGGACTGGAACGAGCCAAGCATTCGCTTCTACCAAGCCCAAAAGGCAAGGGCCATGGCCGAATGGACTGTATACAGGATTCAATCCAGGGATCTGCAGGAACTTGCAGGCATTGACGAACCGGGCTGGAGCCGAAACCGCCGGTGATTACGAAATATAACGGATTTCCAAAGGAGTACCACATGAAACCTTATGAAAAGAACGGCAGTGGCACAAAAAGAGTGGCCCTGGTGTGCACCAACTTCACCATGCAGAGCGCCTTCGGCCTGCTGATCCTGGCTCTCAACTCGGCAAGGCTGGGATACGAAACACTGATTTACTTCACCTTCGAGGGGCTCAACATGATAAGGCCGGGCAAGCTGAAAAACCTGCTCTACTTTCCCACCGGAGTCAACCCGAGCGAGCCCAAGGTCGAGCGTTATACCGAGGAACTAAGGAAAAAGATGGAGGATAAGGACATTCCCTTCGTTGAGGACATGCTAGAAATGGCCCAACTAGAGGGCGTCAAGTTCCTGGCCTGCAAGACATCTGCGGATCTCTTCGACCTGGGGCAGGACGACTTCATCGACGGGGTCGAGATAATGGTGGCCGAGGACTTCATGAAAAAGGCCACCCACTCTGACCTGCATATGGTCTTTTGATCTTCGAGGCGGTAATGGTCGTGGATTCGACTTGTCCCGCCATAGCTTATAAAGCGACGGCGGATTCCCGCTGCAATAGCAAATGCGGTGTTGTCATAACCTGAGTCTTAAGCAAGCCCGACATCCTAAGTCATGCTACCACAAGGCGTTATCAAGAATAATATCTCACACTACATCGCCTACCCAAAAGAAGTACATTTTGCACTTGATTTCCTGCTCAGGAATGGCATTTTGTAGCCTGTAGTGATCGCAAATGACATACAGAAGGTAAAAACATGGCGACATGATTGACTCTTGATGAAGTGGCGAAGCACTAAAGAATCGGTAAGTCCACCATTTACCGACTCGCACGCGCTGGCGACCTACCTGCTCATCGTGTTGGGTGTATATGGCGGTCCGATGTGGAGAAATTGGATAAGTGGATGAAAAGGAACTCCCGGCATTTTCACTCTTCAAGTCCGACCGCACAAGCACAGACCAAGACGCGGAAGCGCAAGACCCGATGAAAGCAGCGGTTGACAAAGCTTTGAAGTCAAAGGAAGCGGAACTTGAAGCCATTTCAAAATATGTTCAAAAGCAAGTTGAGACAATAGCCCAAAAGACCGTCGAGAAAATTCGGGAAATGGATCCGATGCTTGCCAGTGAACTGAAACCTCGCTTCAGCCCGCCATCATGGAAAAATGTCTTTAAAATCAGCCTTACGGACGACGATCAGATTTCCATCAACAAACGAGGCAGCGGTGTACGCCGTCTCATCCTCCTAAATTTCTTCAGAGCGAAAGCAGAACAGACAGCCTCTGCAGGAAATGCTCCAGGAATTATCTATGCGGTTGAGGAACCCGAAACAAGCCAGCATCCGAACAATCAACGAATGCTTATGGATGCTTTTGCGAATTTAGCCGACGAGCCAAACCGACAGGTTATTCTATCCACTCACACGCCGATGTTGGCTCGCACATTGCCCGCCGATTCGCTACGCTACATTGAAGTTCAAAGCGATGGTACCCGGACAATCCATGCCGGAGATGAAGAAACGATTTCGCCTATTGCGAATGCACTAGGGGTTCTTGCTGACCATGATGTGAAGCTTTTCATTGGTATAGAAGGGCGTAACGACATCAATTTCTTGCGAGACATCTCAAAAATCCTCCATGCGGCGGACGATACAGTCCCCGACTTGTACGCCCTTGAGGACAAAAGCCAAGTCATATTCTTCCCAATGGGAGGAGCCAATCTGGCTCTTTGGGCCTCACGTACAAGACATTTGAATATCCCGGAATTCTACATTGAGGACAGTGACCTTACCGCTGCAGGAACGTCTTCACATCAACAGGAGGTAGACAATACCAACAACAAACCAAACTGTGCTGCCGTTCTGACTCAGAAACGTGAAATGGAGAACTATTTACACCCTAACGCCATTAAGGCGGCTCGCTCAGAAGCAGATATTCAGTTTGGGGATTATGACGATGTGCCGCTGTTGGCGGCAAAGGCGCTCCATGACGCAAGTAATTCCGGCAACAACTGGGAAGATTTGACAGACGACAAGAAGGTAAAGAAGGTATCACAAGCGAAGAAATGGCTTAACACAGAAGCCGTTGAAAAGATGACGCCGGAACTTCTTGCCGAACGGGATCCAGTTGGAGAGGTCAAAAGCTCGTTTACGAAGATAGTTGAACTGATGAATGTTCACAGACCGATAGCGGCAAATAGACACAACCAGGGTAGTTTCTGATGATTGAGCAAAATTTCGATATACCTTTTATTTCGGACCTTGCTCTTCGGGAGAAGCAGATTCAACAGAACTACCGTCCTGTTATCGCTGTGCACAAGTGGTTTGCCCGGCGACCAGGCACCTTGTTTCGCGGCTTGCTGTTGTCCGAGTTCTCGGACAAGCCGCTACGCGAGGCGTTTTACAGGTCGAATAACTTCCCTGGTCTCCATGTCGCGGACCCTTTCATGGGTGGTGGGACACCGATTCTTGAGGCCAATCGAGTGGGTTGCGATGTTACGGGGTTTGACATAAACCCAATGGCCTGGTGGATTGTCAAACAGGAAATAGAGCACATTAATCTTCGTGATTATGAGAAAGCCACCGTTTTCTTGCGGACAGCACTTGAAAAGGAGGTCGGGCATCTCTACCGTACCCGTTGCGTCTTTTGTGGTTCAGACGATGCTCACGTAAAATATTTTCTTTGGGTAAAAGTTAAAAAGTGCAGGGAATGTGGAGAAGAGATAAACCTGTTTCCAGGATATCTCCTTGCCGCCGATTCCAGGCACCCTAAAAATGTCTTTGTATGCCCGGCTTGCGGTGAATTAACGGAAACAGACGACAGGAAAAATCCAGGACGGTGCAGCCATTGCTCCGCTGATTTGGTTCTTGACGGACCAGCCAAGCGGGGCAGATGCAGATGCCCTGCATGCAGGAGTGACAACTTATTTCCCGATGCCGAACTTGGTCCGCCACGCCATCGTCTTTTTGCCATCGAATACCATTGCCAAGTGTGCAAGCCCACTCATAAAGGGAGATTTTTCAAAAGGCCTGACTCCCAGGACATCAAGCGGGCCGGAGAGGCGGAAGAAAGGTGGAGGAAGATGCGTCCGAAGTATGTTCCCGATGATGAAATACCGAGCGGGGACGAGACCAACAGGCTTCACCGCTGGGGATACAGACATTACCGGGAAATGTTCAATCCTCGACAGCTCGTCGGGTTAGAACTTTCCGCGCGTATTATCGCCGAAACTCCGGATGAACGCGTACGCAATGCGCTTGCAACTAATCTGTCAGACTTGCTCCGTTACCAAAATATGTTATGCCGCTATGACACGAGGGCATTGAAATCGCTTGATATTTTTTCCGTGCATGGCTTCCCGGTGGGACTGATACAGTGCGAGTCAAATTTCCTGGGTATTACGGAGCCTGGCCGTTACATGTGTGTAGGAAGCGGAGGCTGGGCCAACATTATCGAAAAATTCAAAAAGGCGAAAGCGTATTGCGACAATCCGTTTGAGGTGCGCCACCATGGGCGTAGGAAAAAAGTAATCCCGATTGACAAAGAATGGATTGGAGACCATATCAATGGTTCTGGTTCCGCTCATATCCGCACAGTCAATATCTCCTGCCAGGACGCAGCAATTTGTGATTTGCCCGACAATTCACTGGACGCCGTCTTCACCGATCCTCCTTATTTCGGCAATGTCCAGTATGCGGAACTCATTGATTTTTGCTATGTCTGGCTCAAGCGATTGGTCGGGCAGACTTCCCATGCATTCAATGCTGTTTCAACCAGGAACGCAGACGAGTTAACGGGCAACGTGGACATGGGGCGCAATTTGGGTCATTTTACGGAAGGGCTTTCCGCCGTGTTTCAACGCATGTCAAAAGCCCTGAAACCGGGAGCGCCCCTTACGTTCACATATCATCACAATAAGATTGAGGCATACTATCCTGTTGCGGTAGCAATTCTTGATGCGGGATTGACCTGTTCCGCGTCGTTTCCCTGTCCTGCGGAAATGGGCGCGTCCATACACATAAACGGGACGGGATCATCCATCATCGATACTGTGTTCGTCTGCCGTTCAACAGGAACCATGCGACGAAAATGGCTGGCGGATTCCCCGAAGGAGATAGCAAAAATCGTGGAGGAAGACCTTGCGCACCTCAGGGCAGGGAATGTCAATCCGACTCCAGGTGACATTAGGTGCATCACTTACGGCCATTTGATCCGCCTCGCGATATGGTCGCTCAGATGCGGATGGGATAAGAACAAACCAACTGCATCACGCTTAGGCGTTGTTGCGAATTGGCTCCTGCGGTTCGGAGGACAGGGCGAAGTGGAAAAGTTTATGGAGACCAACAGAACAGCAACGACAAAGGATATGCCTTTGTTCGCCGTCCACGAAGGCGTTGCGGAATATGGAGCCGAATGTGACAACGTTTCCTTTTGAAGTTTCCCTGGAGAAGATTCTCCAGGACCCTGAAAGTTATGTAGATGCCGTATTTTCATGCCTTGAGTCTGAATTTCTCGTCATGCCAAAAGGGGCTGGCTTTGTTGAATATCCTGTATTTGAGCGTGGATACGAGGCCTTAAAGATGGCCACCGCAGGTTTCTCACAGCTTGATCCGGAAAAAGTATTTCGGGTAACAGTTTCTGAGCCGATCTCGATTGTGGTGTTGCGCTCAATGCTCGGTTTTACGCCCCCTGAGTGGGGCTATGTCACTACACAGAGAACGGGTGTTTCGGTTACTCAAGGCTTCGTGCGCTCGCTGGACCGGAAGGTTCGAATGAACCCTGAAACGGAACTCAACACCAACGGTGTTACCAAAGAACGGCTCAAAGCAATGGTCAAGACCGCATGCGGTTTACTTTCGTCCGGTGTCCCAGAAGTGGACGAGGAACAACTGCATCGCCTGGACAAGGCTGATACCAGAAATGGCATTGACAGCATCAAGAACCTGGCAGGGATAGGTGTTCCCTACGCCATGCTGCTCTATGAACGATTTCTCGATAGCTCCTCGTCTACCTTTTTTTCTATCATTCTTGGTAGTAAAAGCCTCTCTGTCGGGCCTTCAATTAGCACGCCCCGATCTGCAAAGAGGAGGTCACACCGAGTGAGAGTCATGTAACTATGTAAGAACCCTCGATTCTCGGTAGGTTCGTCATTTAGGCCCGATTGAAGATCTTTGACCTCCGTCGTAAAAATCCCGCGTGATTCGGCGCGGGGTTGAGCAAGAAAGTAACGCATCGAATCAAAAGTAGCCTCGTTTGCTATATGAGGCGAATGGGTCGTCACGATGAACTGAACCGGCCATGGGTTTCCGTTGTTGTATTCCTTTGAGAAAAAGTTGGCTATCTCTGACAGCTTGCGGATGAAGACAGTCTGCATTTGTGGGGTCATTGGGGTCTTCGGCTTCCAAGCTGGCTTTGAAAAGCTTGGGAATGCGCTCTTTCATAGATTTGAAGAACGCTGGTTTTTCGGGTTCCAAGTCATCAAAGATGGCTTGGACTTTCCGTTTTCCCAACGGTTTACCGTGGCGAAGCTGACGCCAAGTTCCCGTTTATTGGTGAGTCGGCCGGGGTGGCGGCCACGATACTGTTGCGCCGAAGAGCAGAAAGATGATAACCACGGAACCAAACAACAACCTTCTAAGAGGAGGAGCATCAAAGTGGAAGAGATCAGGCTGCGTTTTCCGCCTTCACCCACAGGGTACCTGCACATCGGCAGTGCGAGAACAGCATTGTACAACTGGTTGTTTGCCAGAAAACACGGGGGCAAGCTGGTTTTCAGGATCGAGGACACAGACATGGAGCGCTCAACTGAAGAGGCGGCAAAGGCAATAATCGAAGGCCTGAAATGGCTGGGAATTACCTGGGACCTGGGCCCGTACTACCAGAGCGACTTTGCGCAGGAACATCGCGAGGCTGCGGAAAGACTCCTCGAACAGGGTAAGGCATATCGCTGTTTTTGCACGAAAGAAGAGCTCGAGGAGAAAAGAAAAGCAGCCCAAAAAGAAAAACGCGAGTACGGGTACGACCGGACATGCAGGTCCATACCAAAGGAAGAGTCCGACAGGAGGGCATCGAACAACGAACCCTTTGTGATTCGCTTCAAGGTCCCGGATTCGGATGAACCGGTCGTATTCGAGGACAAGGTTTACGGCAGGATCGTCACCAACAGGAAGGAGATAGATGACTTCGTTATAGTCAGGTCCAACAAGGTTCCCTTGTACATCCTCTCCAACGTGGTCGACGATCACCGGGACAGGGTGACACACATAATACGCGGCGCAGACCACATTACCAACACGCCGAAGCAGGTCTTGCTGTACCAGGCGTTTGGTTGGCCGACACCCGTCTTTGCACACATGTCATTGACCCTTGATTCCCAGAAGGCAAAGATATCCAAGAGAAGGCACGGGGAAATGGCAACAGTGGCATGGTACAAGGAACATGGATTTTTGCCCTGGGCATTTTGCAACTTCCTGGCCCTGCTCGGCTGGAACGCCGGGGATGACAGGGAATATTTCCCGACAAGCGATGAACTCGTCGAGGCATTCAGCCTGGAGGGGCTATCCAAGACCAACGCAGTGTTCAACTACAGGAAAGGAGACCCGAAGTTCATCACCGATCCCAAAGCCATACACATAAATTCACTGCACTTGAGAAGCATGGCCATCGAATCCCTGTTACCCTATGTAAAGAGCGAGCTTGAAAAGGCAGGGCTATGGAAAGACAATTACGACTCGGACGAACGCGAGTGGTTTGTTGAAATGGTCGATCTATTGAGAGCCAGGTACAACTTGACAACGGATTTCGCAACATTGGGCAGGCCGTACTTTACAGAAGACTATGAAATCGAAGAAAAGGCCATGAAAAAGGGCTTGAAAAAGGATCCCGGGATCAAGGAATACCTCCCGGTCATAGCAAACAAGCTGGAGGCCCTCGACCCGTTCGACAAAGACGCCATAGAAATGTGCCTGCGGGAACTTGCGGAAAATTACGGTGTTAAAGTAGGTATACTCACAAATGCCGTGAGAGCCGCCGTGACAGGTCAAAACGTGGGGCCGGGCCTTTTCGAACTCCTTCCTGTAATGGGACGAGGCAGGGTTGTTGCAAGAATCAGGCGGATTGCTTCATCACTGGGCTGACAGCATACCGCAGGTGTATTGTCACACATTCGTCACAGCATCTTGACACAGTGCGCCCATATTTGGACACTTGGCAACCCCGGGCATTGGGCCTGGTTGAAATAGGTTCTGGAGACACTGAACAAGATGGATCGCCTGGGAGTCATCGGGACAAGTTACAGGGTGCTCGAAATCGATGCAATATCGAGGTACCACCTTGGAGACGATCCCCTGCCCGCGCTCATGGAGTTCCGGGAGTATGGAGAACTCGAAGACATATTATACCTTCCCACCTGTAATCGCATAGAGTACTACTACAGGGGAAATCCCTCCATTACGGCAAGAGAACACAGGGCAAAGCTTACGGCTTGGTACAGGAAACGCGGTGTGGAGGGGGCCGGAGGACACCATTTCTATGCCCTGCAGGGAAGCGCTGCGGCCCGTCACCTGTTTCGCGTGGCCTGTTCCCTCGACTCCATGGTAGTGGGCGAAGTTCAGATCCTTGATCAAATCAAGCAAGCCCACCAATATTCACTTGAAAACAACCTTGCGGGCAGCGGCATGACAAGACTGCTCGAAGTGGCATACAGCACGGCTCACAAGGTCAGGAGGGAAACACGGCTCTGTGAAAGGCCGGTGTCTGTCGCATCCCTGGCCGCCCAGGAGGTCCTGTCGTTCGGAAGCCGCCGTAATATGACACTCAGGGTATTGCTGATCGGCGCAGGCATCACCATGTCCAAGGCAGGGACAAGACTCGCTTCCAACCCAGTGGGAGTGGACCTGCGATTATTCGTGGCAAATCGCAGTTTCGAAAAGGGACGTAAACTGGCTCAATCTCTGTCAGGTGAGGCCATCTCTCTCGATTCCATTTCAAAAAATCCACCCATGGTTGATGCAGTGATGACCGCCGTGTCCGGTGAAGAGCCTGTCCTGACCGGACAGGTAGTTCAGGCCTTGCAATCGGTTCGGAAAACCAATGATGCTCCCCTGCTCATAGTAGACCTCGGGCTTCCGGCCAACACCACGCCGGAGGCAAGGGCGGTGCAAGGCGTCAAAACCGTGATGCTGGACGACCTCAAGGCCCGCGCGGATGAAAACCTCAAGGCCCGGGAAGGAGAAATCGAAAAGTCCGAGGAAATAATCAGGGAACAGATGGAATTCCTGAATCGCAGGATGGCCGAGATTGCAGTAGGTCCCAGCGTAAGCACGGTGCAGGAACGTTTCCGCGAAGTAATGAGCGGGGAACTCGATCGTTTATTCGCCCAGGTATTGCCCGGCTTGGGAGAAAAAGAGAGAAAAAAGCTATCTGCTTGGGCCCAGGTCGCGGCCAAGCGCATGGCGGCCCAGGAACTCGGCGATGTAAAGAGCCTGCTAAGCTCCTGCGACAGGTGTCCCACCAATGCGCCCTGTATCAATGCACTCGCTGGAAGCTCCAAGCCGGGAGGCCGGAACCGGGAATAGGCGGAAATGATACTGAAAATTGGAACCAGAGGAAGTGATCTGGCCATGTGGCAGGCTCGCCGGGTCAGGACCGTTTTACAGACCCTTGCCGGCACACAATGCGAGATAATAGTGATAAAGACGTCGGGCGACAGGGATGGAAACTCTTCACTGCATACGCTTCAAACCCAGGGCTTTTTTACAAAAGAGCTTGAAAGGGCGTTGCTGGATTCTGAAATCGACCTGGCTGTTCACAGCCTGAAGGATCTTCCAACAGAATCGCCAACAGGGTTGACCATTTCCGCAATTTTAAAGCGGGCCGATCCGAGAGACGTGTTGCTTATTGACAGGGAGGCCTTTGATCCAAGCGCATCCGGCTTGCCGTTGAAGAGAGGCAGCCTCGTGGCCACGGGTTCGAACCGGAGAAGATCGCAGTTACTCAGGGAAAGACCGGACTTGAAACTGGCAGACCTTCGGGGCAATGTACCAACGAGAATCAATAAACTTTCGAACAAGACATTCGACGCAATGGTAATCGCAAAAGCCGCTTTGGACAGGTTGAAGATTGACATAGAAAAGTTGGAACACATCGAGCTCCGTGTCATGGATATAGTTGAAATGGTGCCGTCACCGGGCCAGGGTGCAATCGCAGTGCAGACAATCCAGGGCACTGTTGCCCATGAGAAGGCATCATGCCTGGATCATGAAACCACCAGGGCCGCGATCGAGGCCGAGCGCCGGCTCATGGCCAAACTCGAGGGAGGCTGTCAACTTCCCCTTGGCGTAAATGTCCGGGAAAAACCAGGTGGTTGGGTCATGCATGCATCGCTGGCGCCGAGACCCGGTCCAAGCTCCATGCCCGAACAGGCAGGTCCGGTTCTTCGGATAGAGGGAAAAGACTTGCACGATCTTGTAGAACAGGCCTTTGAAAGGCTAAAGGTCGAGGTATGACTTTGAAACCGGTCCAAGATCTTGACGGTTTTGTTTTCATAATAACAAGACCCAAGGACAAGTCCCACGGCATAGTGCGTAAAATCAGGGCCAGGGGAGGCAAGGTCCTTTTAAGGCCGTGCATAGAAATAGTGTACACCAAGCCGCCCGGGGAGGAAGCGGCCATGCTTGCCCGCATGGATGACTTTGACTGGCTCGTCTTTTTGAGTGTCAACGCAGTGAACGGTTTAAACAAGGTCATCAAGGGCAAATGGCCCAAGCACCTGCCCAAGGTTGCGGCAATAGGACCTGCAACCGCTGCCGGCCTAGAGGCCATGCATATTGAACCGGATTTCCTGCCTTCACGGGCCACGGGAAAAGCACTCGCCCAGGAGCTCTCGGCGACCATGAGAGAAAAACCGGCAAAGATCCTCATGGCCTGTGGAAACCTTGTGAGCCCGGAAACAGTGTCGGTCATCCGGGGTTACGGCCACGAGGTTCAACTCGTTCACGTGTACGAAAACATCAAACCGAAGCAGGTCCGGCCGATCGAAGACATTGAAAAACCGTACATATTATTCTTCAGTCCGTCAGCATTCAAAAATTTCCTGGACCTGTACGAAATACCCGGGCAGGCGCGGCTGATTTCAATCGGTCCTGCTACCACGTCAGCCATTGTGTCTTGCGGGTACAAGGTATACAAGGAAGCGGATGTTCATACTGCAAAAGGAATCTTGGAGGTATTGCCATGAGCTTTCCGACAGAGCGGCCAAGGAGATTACGCAGGACTCCTGCAATAAGGGAAATGGCGGCAGAGACCAGGATACATCCATCCATGCTCATACAGCCTCATTTCGTGGTCAGGGGAAAGGGTGAAAGGCAGGAGATACCCAGCATGCCCGAAATTGCGAGGATGTCTCCGGATGTACTGGTAGAGCAGGCCGGCCATGACTTGCAGCTTGGTATAAAGACCGTTCTACTGTTTGGCCTGGCGGATGAAAAGGACGGCACCGGGACCTATGGATCGGACTCGAATGGACCGGTCCAACAGGCCATACGCAGGCTCAAGTCCGCTTTCAGGGACGACATCACCATTATCACCGACGTGTGCCTGTGTGCATATACCGACCACGGCCATTGCGGGCTACTTTCCCAAGATGGAGAAATCCTGAACGACGAGACATTGGAGCAACTGTCGAAAATAGCGGTGTCCCATGCAGAGGCAGGCGCGGACATGGTAGCCCCTTCGGACATGATGGATGGAAGGGTTGGAGCCATAAGAGCCGCCATGGACGAAAATGGCTTCAAGAATACCGGTATCATGGCGTACAGCGCAAAGTATGCATCAGCCTATTACGGCCCGTTCAGGGATGCGGCGGAATCCGCCCCGGCTCACGGGGACAGGAAGAGCCACCAGATGGATGTTCGAAACCGCAGGGAGGCCTTGCGGGAGATAAGGCTGGACATCGAAGAAGGGGCCGATATCGTGATGGTCAAGCCGGCACTTGCATACCTGGACGTGATTCTGGACGTTGCATCCATGGTGGAAGTTCCTGTCTCATGCTACAACGTCAGCGGCGAGTACAGCATGGTCAAGGCGGCCGCAGCCAATGGATGGATAGATGAGCCTGCTGTAGTAAGAGAAAACCTGCTCGCCATGGCACGGGCCGGCGCAGACCTGATAATAACATACCATGGAAGAAAGGCCCTGGAAGGCAACTGGCTCGGCTGAAAAGGTGAGGAACATGAAAACAGACGAATCGACGAGGTTGTTCGATGAAGCCAAGAAGCTAATGCCCGGGGGCGTGAATTCTCCTGTCAGGGCATTCAGGGCGGTACATGGAATACCCAGGGTCATTGTCAGGGGCTCGGGTTCACACGTATGGGACGCTGACGGCAATAAGTACATAGACCTTGTGTCTTCATGGGGCCCCTTGGTTGCAGGCCATGCCCATCCAAGGGTCGTACAGGCAATCTACGAGACTGCAAAAAGGGGAACGACCTTTGGAGCGCCCTGCCCTGCCGAGCTGGAATTGGCCCGGCAGGTGGTGCAAAGAATAGGCGTTGCGGAAAAGGTCAGGTTTGTCAACTCCGGCACCGAGGCGGTCATGACTGCGGTAAGGCTGGCCAGGGGCGCAACCGGCAGAGACAAGATAATCATATTCTCGGGTTGCTATCATGGGCATTCCGACGCCTTGCTCGCAGCCGGCGGATCCGGCATGGCCACCCTGGGCATTCCTTCGACCCCGGGTGTCACATCCAGTGCCGTAAAGGACACCATAGTGCTTCCCCTGGACGACAAGGCAGCGGTAAGCCGGGCTTTTGACGAGAACAAGGGGCAAATAGCAGCAGTCATAATAGAACCTGCACCGGCTAATGCAGGCCTGTTGATCCAGGACCGCGAGTTTTTGAATTTCTTGCGTGAGACCTGCTCCAGGGAACAAAGCCTGCTCGTTTTCGATGAAGTGATAACCGGTTTCAGGGTGGCAAAAGGAGGCATGACCGAGCTGCTCGGTATCGAACCCGACCTAATGACCCTTGGAAAGATTATCGGCGGCGGCCTGCCCGTGGGCGCAATCGCAGGCCCTGCATCGTTGATGGAAGAGCTGGCTCCCAACGGCCCGGTGTACCAGGCGGGAACACTTTCAGGAAACCCGTTGGCAATGGCGGCCGGTGCGGCGACCCTGGACCTGCTGGATGACGAGGCCTACGACAAGCTCGAAGGCCTCGGCCTGAAATTGGAAGAGGAAATGAAAAATGCGCTTGCACGGACCGGCGTAAGGGGAAGCGTTGCAAGATTAGGCTCCGTGCTTTGGCTGTGCCTGGGCAGGCACACCCCTCCAAGGGTTCATGAACCTGATGAAGAAGGTGCCCGCCTGTATGCCGGGGTTCATGCAGGATTGCTCGAAAGAGGAGTGTACATGGCGCCGTCTGCATATGAGGTCGCATTCGTGAGCCTGGCCCATACCGAAGAAGACATTGCCCGAATAGGTTCCGCGCTTTTCGAAGCCCTTAAAGAGGCTGCATGAAGATGCTGTAAAAATTCTGCTTAAAGAGGTTTGACAATGAAAACGAAGCCGGTTCTTGAGCCATTGCTCGTAAGGGCTCTGCAATGCGAGCCTGTACAGAGGGTTCCTGTTTGGCTGATGAGACAGGCCGGCAGGTATCTTCCGGAATACAGGAAATTAAGACAGGAACATTCTTTCGAAGAATTGATCAAGTCGCCGGAACTCGCAACAAGGGTCACCCTGCAGCCTGTGGAGCGATTCGACCTGGATGGGGCCATAATATTCTTTGATATACTGTACCTGTTCGAGGCCCTGGGCGTCAACGTGACCTTCGACGACTCCGGGCCCAAAGTGCAATCTCCGTTTACGTCCGGCAAGCTCGACACCTCGGCAACCAGGATGTCCTTTGAACCCGGCATGTTTACGCACCTTGCAGAAAGCCTGGAGATGGCAAGAAAAAAACTTGCCCGGGAAAAGGCATTGATAGGCTTTGTGGGAGGTCCGTTCACGTTGTTTTCGTACCTCATGCCCTGTGTAGGCGAATCCGCCCTCTTGCAGGCAAGGAGACTGCTCCTCGAACAACCCGGGACAGGAAAGGAAATCCTGGCCACGATTGCAGAGGTTGCAGGGGCCCTGGCCGAATTGCAAGTCAAGGCGGGAGCACAGGTGATACAGGTTTTCGACACGTGGGCCGGCATATTGCCCGGCGACATGTTTCCTGAATTCGCCGCTCCTTTTATAGACATTGTTTTGGATCGCATCAACAACCTCGGGGTACCTTCGATTTATTTCGCAAGGAACACGACACACCTTCTCGGAGAGTTGAAGAAATTGAAAGCGAGTGCAATTTCACTGGACTGGACGGTTGATCTGAAAATTGCAAGCCAGGTGTTGGGGCCTGAAAAGGCATTGCAGGGAAACCTCGATCCTGCGGTATTGTTGTGCGGGAATAATGTCATACAGGACCGGGTCTATAAGGCGCTCAGACAAGGCGGAGAGTCCAGGGGCTTTGTGTTCAACCTGGGACACGGAGTCCCTCCGCAGGCAGATCCGGGCAAAATCGAGCTACTGGTCGATACGGTCAGGAAGGGTCCGACGTGACAAAAAACGGCATAAAAGAACTTGCAGACAGGTTGCTGGAATTGGACAGGCCGGTGCCCAGGTACACCAGCTATCCGCCGGCCAATCACTTCGTTGCGATCGAGCCCCGCGTCTTTATCAATGCCCTGAAAAATGCGGGAAATCCCTTGTCAATCTATGTACACATACCGTTTTGCAAACGAAAATGCACATATTGCGGATGCTTTTCAATGGTGCCGCCCGGCCAAAACCCGGTCGGTCAATACATTCATGACCTCGCGTCCGACATGGAAAATATATCAAGGGAATTGCAGGGACACCACGAGGTGGCCCAAATCCAGTTCGGAGGCGGAACCCCTAACTTCCTCACAGCCGGCCAGTTGAGCAAGTGCATGAACCATTTAAAAGAGAATTTCCGCATCCTGGAAGATGCGGAAATAGGTGTTGAGCTGGATCCTACCTTCCTCGAGCAAAGCCAGGTGGACACGCTGAAGAAAACCGGCTTCAACAGGGTCAGCCTGGGAGTCCAGGACCTGGACCAGGAGGTGCAAAGACTTATAGGCAGAGGACAATCCAGGGAAAAGACCGTCAATGCTTTCAACATGTGCCAAAATGCCGGTTTCGACAGCATTCACATTGACCTCGTATACGGTTTGCCCGGCCAATCAGTGGAGTCGCTGCAACTCACGCTGCAAGAGGTAATAGACATGGGCCCGGACAGGCTCTCCTTGTTCGGCTTTGCTTACCTTCCGGGCCTGCGTCCCAACCAGGCCAAGATACCGTGTGACAAGGTGCCTGGAAGCAGGACCAGGGCGGAGCTCTACCTGACGGCGACAGACCAGCTTACCAGGGCGGGATACGTTCGCATCGGCATGGATCATTTTGCAAAACGAGATGATGAACTGGCCCAGGCCCTTGAGCAAGGCAGGTTGCACAGGAACTTCCAGGGCTATACATCACGGCTTGCGCCCGACCTGCTCGGCTTCGGTGTTTCCGCTATCAGTGACATAGCGGGAGCGTACTTTCAGAACACCAAATCCCTCGAGGAATATTCATCCAGGACCGGCAGTGGGGTGCCTGCTGTTTTGCGGGGTTTCGTCCTTTCCGAGGAAGACAAGATCCGCAGGCAGGTTATAGAATCGATCATGTGTAACAAGAGGATTTCTTTCAAGGAAATCGAGAAATGTTGCCTTTCGTCCGATAGCTTCAATAAACATTTTGAAGAATCGCTCGAAAAGCTTTCATCCCTGGCCGGACAGGGCTTAATCGAACTAAATAGAGATAGCATCGAGGTCAAGCTCTGGGCCTGGCCCCTTGTCAGGTTGGTCGCAGCCGCATTCGACGAATACCTCGAACCAGGAGCAGTCTATTCCAGGGTGATATGAATGGCAGGAGACAAAACCAGGATAGCCCTGCTCGGACTGGTCCTTGGGAGCCCCGGTAATCCGGGCCAGGTTAAAGATTTTCTCCTGGAACTTTTCAATGATCCTTACATGCTGGATTTACCGTTTCGAAAGTTCCTGGCCCGCATCATCGCCGATAGGAGAGCGCCAAAGGCTGTTGCCAAGTACGAGATGATCGGAGGCAAATCTCCACTCATGGAGATCAGCCGAAGCCAGGTATCTGCAATCGCCGACCTGCTCAATGACGATGAAAAAGAGGTTCAACCATTCCTGGCTGCAAGGTACCTCGAACCTTCATTGCCCGGTGCGCTTTCTTCAATAGCATCCGGTGGATTCGATATCGTGGTCGCATTGCCCCTGTACCCTCACCAGAGCAGGGTTACAACAGGTTCCAGCCTGGCCCGGTTGCACAGCATTGCGCCGGACTTCAAATTATCCGGGAGAATAATCGAGATCGGATCATACTGCGACCACCCGGGATATATCTCGAGCCTTGCATCAACGGTAGAACAAGCCTTGAAAAAGCTTGGAACAACACAAAAGGACACGCACCTGCTCTTTGCAGCCCACAGCATTCCGCTCAAGCTTGCCGGGAAAGGAGATCCTTATCCGGGCCAGGTGAAACGTACCGTTCAGGCAATATTGGAAAAACTGAAATGGACGGGCACCCATAGCCTTGCTTTTCAAAGCAGGGCCGGCCCTGTCTCCTGGCTCGGGCCCGGTACAAGCGAAGAGGTCAAGAGATTGGCCGCCTCGGGTACAAGGAACATTTTGGTCGTTCCCACCAGCTTTGTGTCTGATCACCTCGAAACCCTTTTCGACCTGGATATCGAGCTTGCCCGTATCGCCGCCAAGGAAGGAATCAAGGGTTATGCAAGGGCACCGGCACTTAATGACAGGCCGGAATTCATTTCTGCTCTTGCCCTGATGGTGAATGACGAAATCTCCCGCACAACCAATAAGAATACGTCCATGTTCGGGCCTTCTTGAACAGGGCGTAAAATTAAATTACTTATGCAAAGAGGAGCGCAAGAGAGATAAAAAAAGAAAACAAGAGAAAGAAGAAATAGCATGAAAAGGATAGCTGTACTGGGAGGCGGCATTTCAGGGCTTGCAACCGCCTTTCGTATCGATCAGGGCCTAAAAAAGGCAGGCACAAGCTATGACCTTGTCATACTGGAGCAGGCATGCCGGCCCTGCGGCAAGATACAAAGTGAGAAGATTGGTGATTTCATAGTCGAATCCGGGCCGAACGGCTTCCTTGACAATGAACCTGCAACAGACAGGCTTGTTAAAGACCTTGGAATAGAAAACCGCCTCATTCCATCCAGGCCGGAAGGACAAAAAAGATACCTCTTGAGCAAAGGGAAACTTACAGCCTTGCCGGGCTCACCTTTATCTTTTCTGTTATCGCCCCTACTGACTCTCAAGGGAAAGGCCAGGGTCGTAATGGAGAGGTTCATTTCAAAAGGTATGGGCCTTGACGAGAGCGTCCTTGATTTCGTTACCCGCAGACTCGGCAGGGAAGCTGCGGAAACTCTCATCGACGCAATGGTTTCCGGTATTTATGCAGGCGACATTTCCAGGCTTTCGATCAAGGCCGCCTTTCCGCGCATATTCGAGCTGGAACAGGAGTACGGCGGCCTTTTCAAGGCCCTGCCCAAGGTGGCCGGGGAAAGAAAGAAAATGGGCCAAGAGCCCGGACCGACCGGACAACCGAGAGGCAGGCTGACCTCTTTTGACCAGGGAATGGACGTGATAACAAAGGCTCTGGCTCAGGTCCTGTCACACAAGATACGGACCAGCACGGTCGTATCTGCGATCAGGCGTGAAAACCACGGGTACTCCATTCTGGTTCATGGAATGCACAAGCAGGGCCGCGCCAGACATTGTAAGGCCCCATTGACAAAAACAGGGATAATTCATGCGGACGCCGTGGTGCTCGCCCTTCCGGCTTACAGCGCATCCCGCGTACTGGCGAAGGCATGCAAGCAAGCTTCAGCCGCACTTGCAAATATTCCGTATGCAGGCATCACAGTTATCGCACTTGCATTCGACAGGTCAAATGTCGGGCACCGGCTGGACGGTTTCGGTTTCCTTGCCCCCAGAAACCAGGGGGTAAGGATACTGGGCGCAAGGTTTGCATCGAGCACATTCGAAAACAGGGCTCCAAAAGAAAGTGTTCTGATCGAGGCCATGGCAGGCGGAATCACTGATCCGGGTGCACTGGACCTCGGAGCCCGGGACCTGGTCGACATGGCCTTGGATGAACTCTCGGAGCCGCTCGGTATTGACTCCAGGCCCAAGCTGTCCGCCGTCTTCAGACACGTGACGGCAATACCCCAGTATAATCTCGGTCACATCGATCTTGTCTCGAGCATTGAAGAAGCTGAATCAAAGACGCCCGGCCTCTGGATAACGGGTAATGCCCTTCGCGGTGTTGCAATGAACAAGTGTATCGCCGAATCCGAAAGGGTGGCCGGGGCACTGATGAATTATCTCGGTTGAAAAAGGCTCAATCCCAACCAGGTTCCTCGATCTTTGAAACAGCAGCCAGGTCGGCTTGATCTGTTGCCATGAAGACCCTGTAAAGAGCGGACATGGCGTGATAAGTATAGTCTATCCTTTGCTTGTTGTGTGTCAGGCAGTACCTGACACCTCCCCATGCCAATTCAGGGTTTGGGAAATAATAATCGTTCCTGCCCTTTTCCACTTGTTGCTGGATAATGAACCTGGCTGCGGTCAATGCAGCGGTCCTGAATTTTTCCTGTACTTCTCTCGGCGCGCCTGCTTCCTTGGCAAGCATGAAACTTGCAGCGGTTCCCTCGGTATAAACGAATGTGTGCATTGCAGGCACCTCGAAGGCCACCTTGAAATAACCACCGAGGTAGTCCGGATAAGGCGCTTTTCCAGGTGTGAACTGATAGCTGTCTATTATCCAATTGGATACCAGGTTCGAATTCTCCAAGTACCTGGGGTCAGGATCGTGTCTGTACATTTCTTCCATTGCCATTGCAATCCAAGGCTGGAACTGGACCAGTTCTTTTCTAAGGCGTTCCTCGTACAAGCCGTCGGGCCGTCTCTTGTCCATCCGTTCCTTGAACCATTTCATGTTGGTCTCCATGGACTTTCTGAATATTTTCTTCCATTTTTCATCCTTGTATTTACCGTACAGCCTTGCCACTGCATATAGAATCTCTCCCGGATATATTGAATTGCGCCAATTGTAATAGCTGGTCCCCGGACCGGCATAGTAATGATAGAAGCCGCCCTCGTCCCTTTCCATGTACTCAACGAAAGCAGCCAGTCCATCGAGCAACTTTTGCTTTTCCGGCGTAAGCTCGACGCCTGATTTTTCCGCCTGTGTAAGCCCGAGTATGGCTACTGCGGCAGCCCCCATCTTTGCAACCGGCGGACCGCCGTCCGATGGCTTGTACATAAGCAGCGCCACCTTGGGTCCGGGCAAGGGCTTGCCATGCCACGTCTTTATTTGCTCCAGAGGCCTTCCCTCCCGGTCCAACGGCGGCCCTCCCCACTTCAGGTGTGCCTCCATGAAGCGCCAGCCCGCCTCGATGGTCTTCAGGTTCGCCGGGTTCGGGGCAACCTGTTGTGCCAATAGAAGGCCGAATATTCCTACGCAATGGCGCACGAAGTTGAATTCCTTTGGCTTGCTGTACTTGTCCACGGACGGGAAATACCTGTAAACAAACCTGCCTGACGGATCCTTCTGGTTGACCCGTATCCAACGCGCAAGACCGGCAATCGCCTTCTTTATCCTTTCCCTGGTCATGTCCTTCATGGAAGGAGGAGAGCCAAGTCCCCTGTACAGGTCCTGCACGGGACCACCCGGCCCGTTTTCGCGAAAATGTATGATGCGGAATCTTTTCAATTCAAGGTCTTGATCCAGGTAGGCCTTTTCGGGCAGGCCGGCCCATTTCATCAAGGCCTTTAGAAAATCCGCGGTCGAGTCCTTGTTCCTGGTAACCGAGTACCATGGAGGCAGGGTAAAGTTTCTTGCCTTGTTCCTGACTACAGCGCCGTACAGTCCGGGTTCGAATGTCCGCCACAGGAGCTCATCGTCCCTCGGCCCCTTGAGTACACCTTTGTCGAAGATGACACCTATTTCCACTGTCAAAGACTTGTCCAGGGCCACAGCCAGTCTACCGTACTTATTTTGGAATCCCTTTTTCTCATAGCCCTTTCTTGCAGAACGCGCAGCCTTGATTACCGCCCCTGAAAGGGTCTTGGCCCTTGCATAGTAAAATCCAAGATGCCTTCCTTTCGGTCTCAAGCACAACGTGACTTCCCAATCACCCTTCTTCAAGATCACCTTTCGATCCTTTGAAAAAGATCCGATTGCCTTTCCCTTCATGGTATTCCTGGCTATCTCGAGGAGACGGGCCTTGACCTCCCTTGTAAGCCCTGATGGGGGATCGAACCGCTCGTACAAGATCAGGTCCTTTGTTATCAATCTCGCCGAATACCGGGCCAGGCTCCTAAGCAGTGCCAACCTGGTCAATACGTTGTCGTCGGGAATCGGAGCACGGACAGCCGTATGAGGGTCCACCAATATTTTCTTGATGCCGGCCTTGTCGAGAACCGCAGACAAGGCCTTGGCCCTTCTTTCTCCGAGGGCCTTTTCAACTCCCGGCAATTTGCTTGCCTTTACAGGAACCGTTCCTCTAGCCGCGAGCGATTCAGCCTTCGGTCCAATGGCGAGGACCTTGCCGAGGTTGTAGAACGTGGCATATTCATGTTCCCGGGCAGGTTCTTTCTTCGGCAACCTTGTTTCCTTGCACGAGGAAAGAAAAAAGGATGCCATCAAGATTGCAAGGCCGGTCCAAGAACCCAAATATCGGCCGACGGGAAAAAAGCATGATTCGTAACCGGCTTTCTTTACCATGACTTCTCCAAACCGATTTTTAGAAAGTATCACCTTTTTATGGACTTACCAGACAAGACCAGAGCCCGTTACAATCGGGGGCAGCCAAAACACACTGGGCGCGCTTGGGGTCGAGGTCCCATAACTTGTCGCACCCCGGGCTGCCGGCACCGGCCAGGCATGCCTCCAAGGTATTGCCGAAAGGAGATCCCGGTATTTGCAGAAAACCGCAATCATCCAGAAGATAGCATGCCTTTTCGCAGATCTTTGGTTGTTCCTCTGAATCTCCAACTTCTCGATTCTCATGATCACCTTCCATCTCGAATGCTTCAGGCTCGAGCGAGTCCTTGTCTGCATCTGCATGTTCCATGTCTGCATGTTCCATGTCCGGGACTGAATAATCCTTCTCACCCTGTTCAAGGGCATCGGCCCTTTCCTCCAAAATCGAGTCTTCTTTATCCGCTCCGGGCAAAGAAGCCAGTTCAATCACCTCCAGCTTGCAACCTGGTTGTACTGCCGATGATACGAAAAAAACCATTACAAATAATCTTTCAACCAGAGGTTTCATATATCGATTATATCAAAAAGAACATATTGTAAAAGTGTCGGTGCAACCGGTTGCATGCACGGTCGATAAGGCGAATTTCATATTGCCGACGTTGTTGACCGGCGGAGTTTGTATTATTAGGATACGTGATTCCGGACAGGGCTCTTTATCCTGTACGGATATTTTCCTGTTGCAAGGAGATTTCGGTGTCCGATTACATCAGTCTCAACATCGAGGTTACAGACAACTGCAATCTCAATTGCAGCATGTGCGACCAGGCTATTTCAGGAGGGCTGCCCCACGGCAATGAAAAGGGATACATCTCGAAAGATACATGGAACAAGATACTCGATTCCCTCGAGGGATTCGACAAGGAGATACACATTTCCGCTTTCTGGCTGGGCGAACCCCTGATGCATCCGGAGTTCGAGTCACTAATCAGGACGGCCTTTGAAAGAAACCATAAAAACCATCTGTTCAGGGATCTGAAGATACACACGAACGGCGTACTGCTGTCAGAAAAGAGGACCGATGCCATACTGGACTGTGCTTCCATGCAAGGGCTTTCGCCCGACACCTTCACGTTTCTGCACTGCTCCATCGAGGCGGTCAAACCCGAAACCTACAAGTTGATAAAAGGCGGGGATTTCCTGGAAATAGTGAAGGCCAACCTCTTGCACTTCCTGGATATGCGGGCCAAGAGAAAACTCTCGTTTCCAAAGCTGACCGTAGCCTTTATAGTAACCGAAGAAAACCGGGAAGAAGCAAGGGATTTCCTGGAAACATGGTCCCGTGTCTTCAAAAAGCGGGGCCTCGAATTCCAGGTGACCGGAGACTGGCCGCCCAAGCTCATGGACACCATATATTTCAGGCGACTAAACTCGTCCGACCAGGAAGCAGCGGACATGCTTCACCAAGAGGTTCTGTCCAGGCTCAACATTACGTCGGGACGAATCGAGGAGTCTTTCTGATGGCCGGCCGTGAACCCTGCGCCGGGCTCTGGGAAACCCCGGTAGTCAACCACAACGGTGATGTCACCACCTGTTGCCTCGATGTCAAGATGAAGAATAAGCTGGGAAACCTGGGACAAGAAAGCCTGGTTTCGTTGTGGAGAGGCCCGAAGATCCACTCGTGGAGAATCGCCCAAATTTTGGGCCGCTTCGATATGAGTGGTCCGGCCTGTCCGGACTGCAACTACAAGAGCGCCGGAACGTATCCACAGCGGAAGATCGTGGAATATCTCGAAAAAACAGGTGAGGCAAAGGTTTTGGCGGATTACCTTTCGAGGCAGGGGGAAAAGACGGATTGAAAAAGCTTCCATGAAAGAGAAAGATCTGAAATGAAAGGTCCGGATCAAATATGCATTGTCACGAACGTGACATGCAATCTCTCTTGCTTGAATTGTGACGCCTGGAAGTCCGAACCCAGAAAGCCGATGTCCAAAAGGCAAATCCGCAATCTGCTCGCTCGTTTGAGAAGCTGGCTCGGCCCGATCCGCCCTGACGGGTCCAGGCCGTTCGAGGTATACTTTGCCGGAGGCGAGCCCTTCATGCGAAAGGACATGGAGGAAATACTGTCGTGCTGCCGTGACCTGGGCATTTGGTGCCAAGTCACCACCAACGGCACGCTCCTTACGGAAAAGAGGGCCGAAAAGGTGATCCGCGCCGAACCCGGGGCCATAGGAATCTCCATCGATGCCGCAAGGCCCGAAATACACGACTACTTGAGGGGCAAAGAAGGTGCGTTCGAAAATGCATGGGCCGCGGTCCGGAGACTCGGCAGGCTGAAACTTGAAAGAAACGCCTCCACTGCAGTGCAGGTGCATGCCTTGCTCTCTGGCTTTCATCCGCAAGAGGTGCTTGATTTGGTGGACATGACCGCCCGGACAAGAGGCGTTTTGAACCTTATAATACAGGCCCTGGTTGCACCTTGTTTTTCCGAGGTGAAAACAGGGTGGTGGAAGAACAATCCTTTCTGGCCCCGGGACATGGATCTCATGAACCGCGTGATCGACGAGCTGATACAAAAGAAGAGAAAATACGAATCAGAGGGAAGGCCGGTCCTGGGAAACTCCGAGGCACAGCTCGAACTCATACGCCTGTATTTTACCGACCCCGCCAGGCGGGTGCCCGGAAGATGCACTGTAGGCGGGCATTCTTTCAATGTCGATGTAAACGGCGATGTCAGGATCTGTCACTTCATGGAACCCGTGGGCAACATATTGAAGCAGGACCCGGAAAAAATCTGGCTTTCAAAGGCTGCGGCAAAGGTCAGGAAAAAAATAGAGTCATGCGTTTCCAACTGCAACCTCATGAACTGCAACTGGTTCGAGGACGGCCTCGAAGGGGTTGACGCAGTGCTCGCGGGATTGAAGAGATCATGAGCAGGCCCTTTCCAGTACCCCGTGTCTTGATAGTCCACATCACCGACAGGTGTAACCTCTCATGCAGGTTCTGCGATCTACCCAAGGGGCCAAGGGATTTTTCGTTCAAAAACCTTTCCTCCTTGTTGAAAGAGGGCAGCGACCTCGGAATACCCAACCTGGTGCTCACAGGAGGAGAGCCGTTGCTCCACCCGGAGATTGAATCCATCCTGTCAATGTCATCATCCCTTGGCTTTGGTCTGAACATAACCACCAACGGCACGCCGCTTGTAGACCTTGCAGGCATGCTCGCCGGCTTCAAGGTTGCCTCCGTATCGGTGTCAATCGACGGTAAAGAAGAGACCCACGACGACCTGAGAGGAGTCAAGGGAGCTTACAAACGCACCATGGCGGGAATAGAAGCCTTGAAAAGCAAGGCGCCGAAAACAAGACTGTCGATATACATGGTGGTCACCGAAGTAAATGCGGCCGAGTTGAATGATGTGTACGATCTATCCGGGCGAATCGGGGCGGATTTCAATTTCTGGCCGGTGAACAACCAGCCCGGACTTTACATGAGATCCGACACGGCCAGACAGGCATACATATCATTCGTCCAAAGGCTGGCGCAGGAAAACCGGGAATTCGAAAAGAGGAAGGATTACTATCTCACCGGCCTCGAGTACCACCGGGGAAAAAGGCTGCGTGTAAGGTGCATGGGCCTTTCCGACCAGGCCGGAATATCCGTAACCGGGGAGCTTCTGCCCTGCTGCGTGTGGGGAGAGAAAAGCCTGATCATAGGCAATGCAGTCGAACAAGGACTCCCGGCCCTGCTGTCTTGCTCAAAGGCCGAGGCCTTGAGAAAAAAGATATACAGCCGGGGTTGTGTCGGCCTGTGTTATAATCATTCCCTGTACGAGTTTTCGCAAAAGACAGGTGAACCGTTCCTGCTGGGGGTCGAGTATTGATCCACGGATTAATCGAAAGAACGGCGGATCTGGTTTTGCAGAAACCCCGCACGGTTCATATCAGCCCTACTTACAGGTGTACCTTGAAGTGCATGCAGTGTGATTTATGGAGGCTTCCAAACGACGGTGAGCTTTCATCCTCCCGGTGGATCGGGGTAATCAAGGCATTCAAGGAATACCTGGGACCGTTTGCACTCAAGATTTCCGGAGGCGAACCCTTCCTGGTACCGGGTATGATGGAGTTGGTGGAGCGTGCAAAAGCAATGGATCTGTACGTGGGCATTTCCACCAACGGCACATTGTTGAACGATGAAACGGCAAGGAGGATTGTACGCGCCGGGGTCGACGAGGTCCATGTATCGATTGATTCGATGAACCCGAAAATCCATGACCACATGCGGGGAGCCCCCTTGGCCTTCAAGAGAGCCATGCAAGCAATCGAAAGGCTTGCAAGTCTGAATGGTGAGACAAAGATATGCCTGGCCACGGTAATTACATCCTTGAACCTCGAAGGACTCATGGACCTCGTGATCTGGGCTGCGAACAACCCCGGCCTGTACACCATAACTTTGCAGGCATTGTTCCAAAACTTCGGCGCACCTTACGACCCGGCCTGGTGGAAGAGAAGCGAACTGTGGCCGAGGGACAGGGACCTCGTAACTTCAGTTTTCGATCGCCTCATGGATTACAAGTCATCACACTGGGAACTGGCCAACCCGATGAACCAGTTGGCTGCGATGAAAGATTACTTCCTTCACCCTGACCGGACCCCGACAGCCGTATGCCATGCAGGCAAGACGGACATCGCCGTCGATCCCTTTGGCGGGCTGCGGCTTTGTTTCAGCCTGCCTCCGATCGGCAACCTGTTGAGAAGCAGCCCGGGCCGCCTGTTGCATTCCAAAGAGGCTGCAAAGCGAAGGAAGCAAATCGCCTCGTGCAAACGAAGCTGCAACTTGTTGAACTGCAATTACGAGGACGTTCGAAGGGACTCGTCGCCATGAACCGGGCCCTTGAAAAAGATCTTGTCGACCTTGGATTCCATCTTTCGAGGAGAACAGGGATTCCGCTGGTCAGGCCGGACTGGGTGTCAATCAACGTCACATTGCGTTGTAACCTGAAATGTGAAATGTGCGTCACTTGCTACGATGCTCCGGACGAGCTTGGTACAGGTGAATTGGTCCGTATCATCGACCAGGTGGCGGACTGGGGAGTACCCATCGTCAACTTGCTCGGCGGCGAACCAACAATCAGAAAAGATATTGCGCCTGTCCTGAAAAGGGCGCAGCAGAGGGGCTTGCTTACAACCCTCACCACGAATGGAACTCTCTGGGATACTGAAATGCTGGAACTGGTAGCCGGCCTGAACATGGTTCACGTCAACTTTTCCATAGACGGGCTGGAACAGACCCATGACTCCATACGTGGAAAGGGGACATTTAAAAAAGTAACATCTACTCTTTCAGCCTTGAGACAGGCTGAAGACAAATATACAAAAAATCCCGGATTTTACAGAAAGGCCATCAATGTCAATTCACTCGTAACCAGCGCCAACCTGGAGGAGCTGGTCGATCTTGCAAGACTTGCGAAAGCACTTGGGGCCGACAAAATACAGTTCTTGAATCTTTTCGATCATGGCCCGGCGGCAAGAAAGAGCAGGCTCTGGATAAAAGAAAAGGACTTGCCCGGGCTGGACAGGGCAATAGACAGGCTCATCGAGTATTTCAAACAAGACAAGCAGGGGTTCGGACCGGTCAACAGTCTTGAAGATCTGGCCATGATCAAACAATACTATCGCGGCACGATGAAACCGGAAGATGCTCCGTGTTACAACGGGTACAAAGAGCTGTACATCAATGTAAACGGTGATGGCCTCATGTGTGACGGAAAATTGAACTTCCTCAACGGCTCCTTTGGCAATGCCAGACGGCAGCCCATCAAGGAAATGTGGACCAGCTCGGCGGCCCGCACCATGAGAAAGAGAGTAGCTGCCTGTGAAAAACCGTGCCTCCAGGATTGCTACTTAAGGCGTGAATCCGATGATCCGGTAGGTATAATCACCTCGATGGCCGGACATGTTATGCAGGGCCTGGGTATTTTGGGAGGTTCGAAGTGAACCCGATTAAACCGGTACTGCAAATCGAGCCCACGGATTTTTGTAACCTTGCATGTGCCATGTGCTCCCCCCAAAAGAGCGGCAAGCCGCATGGAAACGTGAAACCAGGCTTCATGGCATTCGATTTGTACAAGAAAATAATACATGGGATAGCAAAGAGAGGGCCTGACCTGGACCACATGATACTGCAATGGCTGGGAGAACCGACCCTGCATCCGCAATGGCTCGACATGTTGGAAACAGCAATAAGGGAGGCAGGTCACAGGTTCGGTTATTTCAGGGTGGATACGAATGCGGTTCTCCTCGACCATGATGCATCCATTCGGCTCTGCCGTATTGCAAGAGACAACCCGGGCAGGCCCATAGTACTCATCTTTTCCCTGGATGCCGCAACCAGGGATACATACATTAAATTAAAGGGCAAGGACCGCTTCGAACAGGTTGTCTCGAATATCGAGGACTTTTTAAGGCTTCGAAAAGAAAAGGTAAATCCCGCCGAGTCACCACTGAATGTCCAGTTCCAACTTGTGCTTCAACAAGGCAACGCACACGAGGTAAGAGCATTCATCGACAAATGGGATGGTTTCCTGTTCGACCTGGGCTCCAGTGACACGTATGATACTATAATGATAAAACGGCTCGCCGTGGGAACCGGCGGCCAAGGCCAAAGACAGGCTGATTTGCTTTACGAGAAAACAATCAGCCGCCTCGGCCTGAGACCCGGGAAGCTTGGTGCCTGCCGGCTCGAACTTTGGCTCGACAGGCCATGGGAGGAGGAATGAAAAGAGGAAGCACCAATCACAGGAGTCCTTGTCCCGGCCTGTGGCTTACCCCTGTAATCAGGCATGACGGTGAGCTTCACGTGTGCTGCGCTGATGTGGAAGGTGAAATAAAAGTAGGCAATCTCAAGGACGCGGATTTTGACGAGCTTTGGTTTGGAAGCAGGATGAATGAATACAGGGCATGGCACTTAAGGGGTGAATTCCACAAGATGCCCAAATGTGAAACCTGCGGCGGCATCAATTTCTACAAGCTCGACAAGGAGCAGATAAAAAACTGGTGCATGGAAAACAATGAAATGGATGCCTTGGAGGCATTCCAGGAAAGAACGGGCGGCGATTGACCACGGCCTCCCATAAATTCGTTCCATGGTTCGACGGCTCATACTTGGTGCTGGAACTCACCAACCGTTGTCCTGCAGCGTGTACACATTGCATACAAAAATACAGGAACACACACGAGCATTTCTCCATATCCAGCGACATGGATCCAAAGGTCATAGAAAAACTCGCCGAGTCCGCCTGGTCGGAGGGGTTGTATTTCGATACCTTGATTTTGTTCTGGCTTGGTGAACCTCTGATGCATCCTCGTTTCAATGATATCTACACCAGGCTGCTTGATTACAATGCAAAAAAGCCATGGTTCAACAAGGTGGAAGTTCACACCAACGCCCTGCCCCTCGGCCCGGCGCAAAGAAGAGCGGCTGTCATCAACCAGGATGTCCCGGCAAAATGGCATATATCCCTGGATGCCGTAACAAGAGATACATACAGGGCGATCAAGGGTGTGGACAGGCTCGAAGAGGCCGAAGCCAACACGATCAAGTTACTCGAAACAAGGGGAAAGGAAAAATGGCCGGCAATCGTGTTTCAAATGGTGGTCCAGGATGAAAATGCCGGTGAGGCTTTGAAATTCGCCCACAGGTGGAAATCCATAGACGAGAAAAAGGGCAGGTCCTGCAGCACCAGGGGGTACACGGTTCCGCCGGATGGAAATGACTACGTGTTCTTGAGACAACTCGACGCACTGGAACCGGAAGACCAGGCCGGGGCCGATGAACTGTACTTCAAGGTATGTGCTGAACAGGGAATACCCGGGCCTGAAAGGACCATTAAAAAAATACAGGGGAGCAGGGTGTGCTCCGGACCATGGAAGAGCCCGACCATCGGGGCTGATGGAAGAATGACCGTGTGCACGAGGGACTCTTCATTCGAGCTGGAAGTAGGTAAATTCGAAAAGAGTTCAAACCTTGCAGCCGCATGGTGGTTTGGTGAAAAAATCGAAACCCTGCGCAAGGCCCATCTCGACGGCAGGAAAGAACTTCCTTCCTTGTGCAGGGCTTGTCCCATTCCGAGATCATCCAACTACACGTCCATATCGGGAAGCGAGATTGCATGGTACAGGGCATGGAAAACAACTTTGGGGAAATAATGCCGCAGGCCTTATTCCTGGACCTTGACGGTCTGCTGATAGACAGCGAGGCTCTCTGGGACGAAGCGGATCGACTGTTCCTGTTCAAATACAAGGTGCAGGACAGGAAGGAAATCGCCGGGCTGAAAAAATTCGTCATGGGGCGTTCGCCCGAAACCGTCATGTCTTTCTACAAGGAGAGATTCGCCCTTGAAAAAGATCCTGCCGATCTTGTGCGTGAGCGTGAAGACATGGTGGCTCACCTCTTCGAGACAAGGCTTATACCCATGCCCGGGGCACTGGATTTCCTGAAAAGGGAAAAGGCTGAAAAAAGGATTCTTTGCCTGGTGACGGGATCCACTGAAAGGCTCGCGCTTTTGGCAATTGACAAGTGTTCCTTTAAAAAATACCTGGACATGATCGTGACATCCTGTGACATCAAGGCGGGAAAACCCGAACCGGAAATATACGAGAAGGCGCTCGAGAAAACCGGGGTCAAAGCCCACCGGGGTTTGGCGCTGGAAGACTCGCCGAACGGCGTCAGGGCTGCAAAGGCTGCAGGAATCGCCTGTATGGGAGTGGCGGATAAGAGGTTTGTCGAACCAGGAATGCTCGTTGCTGCCGGAGCGGATTTCGTGGTGACCGGTCTAGACCAGGTAAGTAATGAACGCATGAACAAAGTCATGCGACAAGCCATGCACGAAATACAAAAACAGGCAAGGTAACATCTCACCTCCCCCGTGGTGTTTCAGGCCGCTGAAACAGACTAAAGGGTCATGCTCAAGCACAGAAAATAAGGATAATAGTCTCGAAAAAATATCATGATTTCAAATGATTAAAAACTTGTTTCAAACAATTTCCTCCCTCGGGCATAAATGGCACGATTTCTGCTGAAAACTCATCATCGTGAAATGATAAGTCGAATTTGCAAGGGAGGACAGAGCCATGATCGCGCAAGAGCCGACTCAAGATGCAAAAAAAATGGAAAGCGGGCCTGGAAAAGATAATCGCAGGCAGTACCCAAGGAAGCCGCTCAAGGTTGAAATCAACATGGAAAGCGAATCCAATTTCTTTAAGGGATTTTCGGAAAACATCAGCGAGGGCGGCCTGTTCGTGGTAACACACGACATAAGGCCTATCGGCTCGGAAGTCGACCTCGAATTTTCCCTGCCCGGCAATAAGAAAAAGCCTGTTTATGTACGTGCCCAGGTTCGCTGGTTAAGGGAATATGATACATTCAAACCTGAAGTGGATCCCGGCATGGGTTTGAAATTCCTGGACTTGGATCCGGGAGCCCGGGAGGATATCGAACGATTTACAGCCAAGAGAGAGCCCCTCTTCTACGACGACTGAACCTCATGTATGGGCCCATCAAGGGATTCGCCGAAAAAGTTTTTCCCATCGTGAACAGGATAAGCCTCAAAGCCAGTCTAATCGATTACCTTCCGGTTCGACAAGGCCCTTGTCAAAGTTATAGGATCAGTATATTCCAGTTCGCCCCCTGCCGGCATACCGGTTCCAATCCTTGTAATTTTCAACCCCAAGCCCTTGAGTTCTTCCATGAGATAGGAAGCAGTCACATCCCCTTCAGTGTCTGCGTTGGTGGCTATTATTATTTCCTCGATGCCTCCCTTCTTCACCCTGTCGACCAACTCTTTTATCTTGAGATCGGCCGGACTTACAGCGTTCAACGGTGAGAGAGCCCCATGAAGCACATGGTACATCCCGTTGTACTCGTTGGTTTTTTCTATTGCGCGCAAATCTGTGGGCTGTTCCACCACGCACACGGTTTTTTTGTTCCTCCTTGGATCACTGCATATGGGGCAAAGTTCTTCTTCGGTGTAATCACAACAAAGAGAACAAAGCCTGGTCCTGGTCCTGGCACGTTCGAGGGCCTGGCTGAATGCCCTTACGTAATCATCGGGAGCCCGCAATATGAACAACGACAGTCTCTGGGCACTCTTCGGTCCTATTGACGGCAGCCTTTTGAAGACCCTTGTCAGGAGTTCCAGGGGATCACATTCTTTTTCGTCCACGCCTGTCACGTTACACCGTGAAACCCGGTATCTGGATGTTCAAGCCCGCGGTCAGTCCCATGGTTCTTTGTTGAGCCTCTTTTCTCGCGGCAACCAGGGCCTGGTTCACGGCGGCCACCACTAAATCCTGCAACAATGACAGGTCACCGGGGTCGACCGCGTCCTTTTCAATGACTATATCCAGGATTTCGCCCTTTGCATTCGCCTTTACCTTTACCATGCCTCCGCCGGACGAACCTTCGACCATGACCGAAGACAATTCTTCCTGGACTTGGTTGAACTTGGTGGCCATGCCCTTGGCCATGTCCACGAGCTTTCCGATATCCATAGCCGGAGGCCCCTTGCCCTGGTTATCATCATCCATCAGTCATCCTCCTCTGGAAATTTCACTTCCATTACCTTGCCGCCAAGGATTTCCTGCACTTCCAACACATTCGGATGTCTCAACACCCTTTGGTGTTTCTCCTGCAATTGTTTTTTCCTGTCTTCAGCCTTCTTTTCAGCTATGGGCTTCGATGCAACGGTTGCGGATAAAGTCAGATTCAAAGCAACCGGCCGGCCGAAATATCCGGATAAGTACTGTTCCAGCTCCTTTCGCCGTCTTTGGATTTCCTCCTTGTGAAATTCCTTTTGCACCACCAGCTTGATTTCGCTTTCACTAAGAGCGGCAAGGCTCGCATGCTCGAGCACACTGGCCAATCTCTTTGCTGCAATGTCGCCTTTCTGGCCGAGGAAATTCAAAAAGCTTACCCAGTTCTGTTCTACCGAATCTGCATTCTCATTGTTGATCGTCCCGGTATCTCTTTGGGGATTCGCTATGTTTTCTTTTTTGTATTCAGGTTCCTTCTCAAAGTTTTTTTTTGATACGGCCGCAGGTGATTCGCCCGAACGAACCGGCAAGTTTTTCAACAAATAATCGACATCTTCGATCACCTTGTCCAGGGGCTCGAGTGGAAGGGCGTGGAGCATCCTGAGCAATGTCATCTCTAGGGTCAATCCGGGCTTTGAGCTGTATGCCAGCTCATTGAGGCCCCTTCCCGCAGCATCAAAAAGCAGGTGTACGGCCCTCTGGCTGTACTGTTTTGCCATGGCTCCCAGCCTGGCCGCTTCCTCTTCCTCCAAGTCCAACAGGTCCGGCCTGGAAGGGCAGGCAGCCGCCACTGCAAGGTTTCTCAACACAACCGCCACCTCTCCCAGAAATGCCTTTTCAGAACAGCCGCTGTCGAGCGCCTTGTGCGCGGATTCCAACACAGCGGCAGAATCGTGCTCCAGCAATGCCAGGACCGTTTCCATGATCAGTTCGCGATCCACTGCTCCCAGGATTTCTCTTACCTGTCCGCTTGTTGGCGAGGTACCGGCGAAAGAAACCACTTGGTCCAGCAGGGACAATGCATCTCTCATGCTGCCGTCTGCTTGTGCAGCCAGCGTCTTGACTGCGTTATCATCGAGTTCGAATCCTTCGGCTTTTGCTATATTTCTTATCTGGGCGCCTATTTGACCGGCCTTGAGTCTCTTGAGATCGTATCTCTGGCACCTGGAGAGAATCGTAACAGGTATCTTCTGGGGATCGGTGGTGGCAAACATGAATATAACATGGGCAGGGGGTTCTTCCAGGATCTTCAGCAATGCATTGAATGCGGACCTGGACAGCATGTGCACCTCGTCGATGATAAATACCTTGTAGCGTAAAGACGAGGGCATGTATTGCGCGTTCTCGCGCAAATTTCTTACATCGTCTACAGAGTTGTTCGAAGCGCCGTCGATTTCCTGAACATCCACCGCCGATCCGTTACCGATTTCCCTGCAAGCCGTGCATTCACCGCATGGTTCTTCCGAGGGGCCTTCTGCCGACTGGCAATTGAGAGCCTTTGCCAGAATCCTTGCTATGGTGGTCTTTCCAACCCCGCGCACACCGGTAAACAGGAAGGCCTGAACAATCCGGTTGTTCTTGATGGCATTTTTCAATGTCTCTGTTACATGCTCCTGGCCCACCACCTCCGAGAACTTTCCCGGTCTCCATTTGCGGGCCAGAACCAAATAACTCATGTCTCTCTTCTCTCGAAAAAAAGGGCGGCCGGAAGCACTGGACACACACAAGCATCCGCTACCGCTGCTTCCTTCCGGACCTCACGGGGTTCACGGCCCCGTGTCGTCCAGGCCCCGGCCGCCACAATGAATTCCAAACATGGCGGAGAGAGAGGGATTCGAACCCTCGGTACCGGTCTCCCAGTACACACGATTTCCAATCGTGCACCTTCGGCCTCTCGGTCATCTCTCCGACAATCCAATCAAATCGGCGGAGAGCGAGGGATTCGAACCCCCGGTGGAGAAAACCCCACACTTGATTTCGAATCAAGCGCCTTCGACCTCTCGGCCAGCTCTCCAAACCTGCTTTCGCTCCATGGTTCGATAGCCCGGCTATCTCCTGGAGCGAAAAAATTTTTCAAGGAGCGAAGCGGTTTCCCGCTCTAGCACACCCCCCTTGACCTCTGCCCTGTGATTCAACCTCGGGTCAGAGGTGATCCGGAACATGGTATCCACGGACCCGGCCTTCGGATCCGGACAACCATACACCACTCTTTCGACCCTTGCCAATACCGCGGCTCCGGCACACATGGGACAGGGTTCCATGGTGGACACAAGGGTGCAACCTTCGAGCCGCCACGTGCCGAGCCTGGCACCGGCCTCTCTCAAGGCCAAGAGTTCCGCGTGGGCCGTGGGATCGTGATCCCTTTCCCTGCGGTTACCTCTCGACGCCAGGATCTCGCCTGCCGGACCGATAACCACTGCCCCTACAGGCACTTCTCCGGCTTCTTCGGCCTTGACCGCTTCATCGATGGCCAGGCGCATTATACGTTCCAGGTCCAATTGGAATCCAGTGCCTGAAAACGCCCGGCCGATACGGCCGGACGTTCCCGGCTATCTTTTGGCGTGCCCAAAGGGACTCGAACCCCCAACCTCCTGATCCGTAGTCAGGTGCTCTATCCAATTGAGCCATGGGCACGCGGCTAATGCTCCTGGCGGAGAGAGAGGGATTCGAACCCTCGGTGGAGCTATCAACCCCACACTCGCTTAGCAGGCGAGCACCTTCGGCCGCTCGGTCATCTCTCCGCATACCAAGTAAAACATGTTTTCAAAGAGTCGCGCGGCGGAGGAGGAGGGATTCGAACCCCCGGTGCTCTCGCACAGCGGTTTTCAAGACCGCCGCCTTAGACCACTCGGCCACTCCTCCTCGCGGGCAAGCGATAGTATATGACCTTGCCATGCCAGTCAATACACAAAACATCCACTGTGGTAGCCGAATTAAAATGTCAGTTGTACTGCCGAGTGAAAATGTCAGTAGGAAGGGGATTCGTCCCATTCGGATTCAGGCTGTTCGCAACAATTCCAGGGGCGTTGTCCCTGGAATCGTTGGTACCAAACAATCCCCCTCGCCCGCTCTGCGGGAGAGCGGGACAAAAGGGGGTGAGGGCGGTGGAAAACCGGCCTGGTCAAGGAGATAAAAAATAAATTGTTTGGATTGAATCTCGTATGGGCGGTATCATGACACGGAATTGTCGTAATCGTGTCCGGGTTGTAGGGTCGGTTCGCGAACCACCCCTACTTCTTGAAATAACAGCATATTTTAGGCACCCTGAAAATCAACCTGGGTGGGGAGGCTTGGGTGGGGAGGCTTATGGTGACACTCGTCTCGAAGTATTATATGGAGAAAGGTTCGGACGCAGACCATGTTAGTATTCGACTGGCGCCGGTAGGTACGGTAAATTTTATTGGCCTGTCTTCTACGCTTCGAGTAAGGAAGAAGCGGGCATGTGCTTGGAGGCGCGGAATATGTATTTAAAGTCTTTCCTGCTTATTTCTTTCCTGTCTTTTTCCGCCATGTTGTTTTCTGGTTGCACCTTCCTGATTGATAACGATGGAAAGAGATGCATTGAAAATAAGCAATGCGGCCCTGCATACAAGTGCGATCCTGATACCCACGTTTGCGTGATGGACATGGATACTGATACAGGTACTGATACTGATACTGATACTGATACAGGTACTGATACTGATACTGATACTGACATCGACACTGACACCGACACTGACACCGACACCGACACCGACACTGACACTGACGCTGACACCGACACTGACACCGACACCGACACTGACACTGACGCTGACACCGACACTGACACCGCGACACTGACACTGACGCTGACACCGACACTGACACCGACACTGACACCGACACTGACACTGACACCGACACTGACACGGATACTGACACTGACACTGACACGGACACTGACTCGGAAACAGTTGTGGTCGACGATTGTTCGAATGAGCCTGACTTCATGCCCTGCAAAGATGCCACAGAGCCAAACTTCTCCCGCAGTATCTGTATCTTTGGAACATGTGTCTCACCTGGTTGTGGTAATGCGAGTTGTAATGCTATCGGACCTGGTTTCAAGTTAGCAGACACCGGTGAGAGAACTTGCTTCGATACATCAAAAGAACTCGATCTTTGCCAGGGCACAGTCGGCATGGACTCGTGCACTGTTACACCATTTTGTGGTCAGGATGCACAATATGGATGGGATGTTGAGCATGCAGCCTCTACTCGTTTCGCCCGTGATAAATCAGTGACCGACCAACCTGTTGCCCTCGATCAGGTAACAGGTCTTGAGTGGCAAGCTTGTCCTGTTGGCCTTTCCGGTAATTATTGCACCACAGGCACAGCTCAAAAACTGAACTGGGAATCCGCTGTGGAGTACTGTGAAAACCTGGTCTGGGGAGGAAAGGATGATTGGTACCTTCCTGACCCCTACCAGTTGAATTCTATAGTAGATTATTCACGCAACGGCCCGGCGATTAATTTCGAAGTTTTCTACAATACTCCGGCCGAGTACTTTTGGACCTCGTCATCCTGCGCAAGTAAGCAGGACAATGCCTGGTGTGTAAACTTCAATTCCGGAGGCACCAACATATTCGCCAAAAGTTTCGACACATTTACGCGTTGTGTCAGGCAAGGAGATTCATTATATGTCGCATCGGATAGTGTACGTCTGTACCGACATGAGATTGTAGCAGGGGAGCCAATAGTGATGGACAATCTCACTGGGCTGGTGTGGCAGGGATGTCTTCCAGGCACGTCAGGAAGTAACTGCTCATCCGGCGAATCCATGAAAATGCTCTGGAAGGAATCACTATCCTACTGTGAGGGATTGGATTGGGGCGGATACAATGACTGGCGTCTACCGAACATCACCGAACTGCAATCCATTGTTGACACCAGGAAGAACGGCCCTGCCGTAGATATCGAAATATTTCCAAGGACTCCAAAGGACGCATTCTGGTCCTCTTCCACACCGCCACAAAGTCCTAATGTCGCATGGTGTGTATCATTTTCCACCGGAAACCTATCGTGGTCAGGAAAGCAGTATAACGGCAACATCCGTTGCGTGAGGAAAGCCAGGTAACCTGGCATATCAATTTATATTTCCTTACCGTACAATGTAACCTCATGCAGTATTGCTTAAATTCCCTTATGCGTCCCTTCCGCACCCTCCTGTCCGTGGCTGATTTTCCATGGTGAGGATGGGCCGGTATGGACGGATAATATCCTGAACGGATATGAAATTTTCATGAATGCCGCCAAAAGTTTTTCGAACAACATGTTGCAGGACATTGCCTGACATATTTACACATTCCCAAACC
>JAADFL010000186.1 GCA_013152945.1 Deltaproteobacteria bacterium
GTGCAGGTGGAGACACGGATGTAGACACGGACACGGATGTAGACACGGACACGGATGTAGACACGGACACGGATGTAGATACGGACACGGATGTAGACACGGACACGGATGTAGACACGGACACGGATGTAGATACGGATACGGATGCAGACACGGATACGGACACGGATACGGATACGGACACAGATACGGATACGGACACAGATACGGATACGGATACGGATACAGATACTGATACGCAAACAGGATCGAATTGCAAGCAAGACGGCCAGTTCTGTTATACAAGCAATGACTGCTGCGAGGATTTGTACTGTGAGCCACTGGATCCGATGCTGCCTGAAGAAGGTGGAACGTGTAAGCCCAAGGGGTGAAACATCACCTGCCCCGGGGTGCGGTTGCAGCACACACAGCAGCAGTCTTCCCCTTTCCTGGTTCGGACTGTTTTCATTGCTTTTCGTATCAAGGAAGTTCAGAAAGGTAAGGAGATAAACGGGAGCCGGGCCTGTATAATTTTACAAAGCCATCCATGCCGGCAGACGACATCTTTCCCGGCGACTGATTGTTATTTCCTTTGCAAACATATAGCGGGATGCGCTTTCAATCCTCCCGGTTAAATTCACCGGAACCGAACCACCTGACCGTGTCGGCAATGGTATCTTCGAGTGGTCTCGGGGTATAACCAAGATGCCTCTCTGAAAGCGAACGGTCGACCCTGGAGCCTTTTTCCAAGTGTTCGATCGAATACCTGGTAAACCTCGGCCTCTTGCCTGTAAGGTCATAGTAAACAGATGCAAGAGGTGTCGCCATCTTGGCCACCCGGCCCGGAAATGTGAACGCCGGTTTCTTCACGCCGCTGCTCTGTTCCAGTATTTCAGCAAGTTCCCTGACTGTGGCGTACCTTCCGGACAAGAAGTACGGCTGTCCCGGCCTACCTTTTTCAGCAGCAAGGATGATACCCTTGCTTACATCCCTTGCATCTACGAAATCGAATCCTCCGGTAACCAGGGCCGGGACTTTTCTCTTGAGAAAATCATCTATGAAGAGACCCAGGTCGGATGGTCGATAATCCTTGGGGCCTATGACTGCAGTAGGCCTTACGATTACTATTTCCCTGCCCTGTTTAAAAGCCTTTATCGCTTCTTGCTCTGCAAGGGCTTTGGTCCTGGAATAATGATCGACCCCCGGCCCCAGGTTCAGTTGGGTTTTATGATCGACTGCATAGGACGGCCCTTTGGCCAGAGCGGCATGCACCGAACTCGTGTGGATCACCCTGGGTACCCTCTGTATACGAGCTGCTTCCAGGACGTTCCTTGTTCCCGCCACGTTGATTTCAAGGCACTTGTTTTCCTCAACCTTGTTTCTTGTGAGTGAAATATATGCGGCCAAGTGGATCAGTACGTCCGCGCCCCGGGCCAGCTCGTTCAGGGAATCGATATCTGACAGGCTTCCCTTTATGATTTCAATATCCAGCCCTTTAAGGCCTATCCTTGACCGGTGCACGAGTGCCCGTACCTTGTGCCCTTGTTCGACAAGTTTTGGCACCAAGTTGAGGCCTATATGGCCGGATGCTCCGGTTACGGCGAAAAGCATTGTATTTTTGTACCATCACCGGACCGGCATGTCCAGGAATAAGGGCTCGACGCGAAAAAAACGCCCGGCAGTCCGCTTTATCCGTCGAATCTCTTGTACGAGTCGTGCCTGATGGTTATCGGCCGGGTTGCCGGATGGTTTCTTTTCAATGGTTGTATCTCCCGCATCAGTTCCAGGCGCCCCAGTTTCTCAAGTCTCCTGTAAATCAGTGTCCAGGCACAATCTGTTTCAGGGTTGACCTCGCACTTGCCGTGGTTGGTTCCGCCGCATGGTCCGTTTACCAGGCCTTTTGCACACATGGTTTTTGGACATATACCGCCGGTTCTGTCCAGTATGCAGTCCGAGCAGGCTATGCAGCGCTGGGACCAGGTTCCGGCTTCCATGCTCACGCCAATAAACCGTGTGTCCAGAGCCGGAAACACGGGCTTGTGATCATAACGCTGGGCAATGAACTGCACACCCGCTCCACATGCCATGGACAAGATTGCGTCATAATCCTCCACCACGTCAGCAATTTGGTCCAGGTATTCCATGTCGCATTGCCTTGTCAGTGTGTATTCGCCGAAAACCCGCTTACCGCCGTTCATCCGCGTCTTGAGCCTGAACTCCTCGGCCAGTTCGGCCACCTCCTTCTCGCCGCCCGATAAACAAACGGCAACACACGTACCACATCCGACAATGAGCACCTTTTCAAAGGGTTCTATCATGCCGGCTATCTTGTCCAGCGGCTTTCTTTCAGCTACTATCATTTCGTTTCCTCCAAGGTTACCCGTAAAGGCCGCATGCCGTGAGCAGGTTCACAGGAGTTCGGCCTCCTTAAGTAAATCCGGTATGTACTTGTCCCATCCCAGCGCCATGATATGCACACCCTGGCACATGGGTCTTATCTTCCTGATGAGTTCGGCTGCAATCTCTATACTAACCTTGGGCCTGTCCTTCTTCTTGACACCCGCCATCCTCTTTATCAGGGATTTGGGAACATTCACTCCCGCAACATTTTCATTCATGAACCTGCCCATGGCAGCAGATTTCAGTAGTATTATCCCGAGCATTACAGGCACCTTCGCTCTTTCCGCATGCTTGTAGAATCTCTCCCATTCCCCGACGGAGAAGACGCCCTGAGTCTGGAAAAAACGAGCGCCTGCCTCAACCTTCTTGTCGAACTTGATTAGCTGGGGCTCCAGGGGATCGGCACCGGGCGCAACGACTGCTCCCTGGAAAATATCTGTTGGCGCCCCGTCCAGGTCCTCGCCTGCGAGATCCTTTCCGTTCTTCAGAGCTTGGACCGCCTGCAGCACACTCACCGAGTCCAGGTCGAACACGGGCATGGCTTCCGGATGATCCCCCAGCACTACATGATCACCCGTCAGACAAAGTACATTCCTGATACCCATGACATACGCACTTAAAATTTCGCTCTGGATTGCCAGTCTGTTTCGATCTCGACAGGTGATCTGGAAGATAGGTTCCAGGCCTTTCTCAATCAGCTTGTAGGACATAACCAGGGATGTCACCCTCATGACCGAGGCCTGGTTGTCGGTCACATTATATGCGATGAGATAATCCTTTAGGGGTTCTACCTCCTCAAGGGCTTTCTTCACGTTCACGCCCTTGGGTGGACCGGCCTCCCCGGTAATGACGAACTCTTTTGCCTCAAGCTTCTCCTGTAACCTGGTTGCCATCTGACAGTTCCTCCACGTGCGGCCAAAGACACGGCATGTGCTTCTGCCTTCAGATTCCGTACTTATTAATCTTCCTCAACAAGGTGCTCCTGTGTATACCGAGATCCTTGGCCGCCCTGGTCCTGTTGCCTCCATGTTTTTCCAATACATCCATTATCGCTTCTCGCTCGGCATTAGCGAGAGGATCGAGACCAATGCAGCACTTTCCTCTCCTGATGTTCACCCCGGCACGCAGAAAAGCCGGGAGGTGCTCCAGCTCAATACGATTGCCGGTACACAACACGAAAGCCCTTTCAATTATGTTTTCCAGTTCTCTAACGTTGCCCGGGTACGAATACGCAGCCAATGCCGCCAAGGCGTCGTCCGAGATTCCTTCAATTTCCTTGCCCGTTGCCATTGAGAACCTCCTGATGAAATGATTTACGAGCAATGGAATATCCTCTGCCCTGTCAGCCAACTTTGGCAGACAAAGCTGTATTACGTTCAGCCTGTAGTACAGGTCCCGCCTGAAGGAACCATCCTCTACCATTATTTCCAAGTCCCTGTTGGTGGCAGCCAGAATGCGCACATCGGCCCTTGTGGAGAAGGTGGCCCCAAGCGGCTCGTAAATCTTGTCCTGCAGGAACCGGAGCAACTTGACCTGGAGCGTCGGTGACAAGTCGCCCACCTCGTCGAGAAACAGGGTTCCGCCGTCTGCCTGGGCTATCCTGCCAGGCTTGTTTCGCTTTGCATCGGTGAAGGCACCCTTCATGTAACCAAACAGTTCCGACTCCAGGAGGTTCTCTGGAACCGCACCGCAATTTACTGCAATAAACGGTTTTTCCCGCCTGTTACCATGGTGGTGAATTGCCCTTGCAATCAGTTCCTTGCCAGTACCGCTCGGACCTGTTATGAGTACAGTGCTTTCACTTTCGGCAATCAGGGGTAGTGTCTCAAATATACGGAACATCTTGGCGTTCTTGCTGATTATGTCGTCGAACCTGTACTTATCCTCAATTTTTCTGCGAAGATGCTCCAGTGAAGATATATCTCTGATAACTTCTACGCCGCCGAGCAATGTTCCATCTAGCGCAATTAGAGCATACGCAGAAACCAGGGCAGGTATATTTCTGCCGTCCTTGTGCCTCAGCCTGACCTTCTGGTTCACAATTTTTTGCCGGTTATGAAACGACCTGTACAGGGGGCAGTCCTCCTTCTTGCAAAGGGTGGTCCTGAAAACATCGGCGCAGGAATTGCCTGAAACTTCATCAAGAGCGTACCCGGTTATTTCTCTTGCCTTCTTGTTCAAGAATGTTATCTTCAGGTCAGGATCGACTGCGAACAGGCACTGGTCCAATACGTCAAGGACTAGGGGCAATAATCTTTTATCCAACTTTTCATAAGGTGCTTGGTGTTGCACATTTGCGACAATGTCGCGCGACATTGTTGCACCATCGGCGCAACATTTGCCATTCTTTTGCTGGTTGTCATGATCCTTTGTGTCCATCTTCCAACCGCCGTAATTTCGAGAACTTACTTCAACATTATACATAGCACCCGTTACCGCCTTTGTCACGTCCCTTTTACAGTAGCCTACAAAAAGTGTGCCGTATTTAACAATCCATTGCAATTACTATGGCACGATAGTTGCTGAAAGCTTGGTCAAGCCTCTAAAGAGGCATTGGAGGTGAAGTATGGATTGGTCTGTTGACTTCATTGACGATGCTAGCAAGGAAAACCTCAAGCTCGTGCGTGATACCCTTGATGCAAAGCACAATGCCGAATCCGGAAACTACGGTGATGCTGCCAGGATACTTTGGGAGATCATAATCGAAGCAAGGCATTCGAAGAACAAGAAATGGGAATGCATGACCATGGTGCACATGGGCAAGGTGTACCGTGTTCTTCGCTGGTCCATTGCAGTCAAACTCTTGGAAGAGGCTGTTGAGTTGGCCTCGGCCATCGGCTTCACAAAGGCTCGCATGATGGCCTTGAACGACCTCGGAGAAATGCATTGCTCCTGGGGACAACTCCAAAGTTCCATCAAGTACCTGGAAGAAAGCCTCTCACTTGTGGACAAGGAAGACAAGGAGAGCATGAGAGCCGTTCTCTTGAATCTTGTGGTAGCCAACGAAGGCCTTGGAAACTATGCCAAGTGCAAGGAGTACCTGGCCAGGATAATCTCCCTGGATCGGGAGATAGGAAGTCCGGAAATAGATGAAGACATGGATCATCTCGACTCGATAGAGGAGAGACTGGCCGAGTCGGATGAATCAAGCTTGGGGCACGGCAGCAAGCATGATGACATAGCGGATACGAAGTAGTGATATCCAGAACCACCCGGAGGTAACATGAAAAATTCCAGCAGGATCATTGTAATAGGAGGTGGAATAGCAGGCCTTACCGCTGCGGAGAACCTGGCGGAAATAGGCTGGGAAGTGCTTATAATAGAACGTACCGGCCACCTCGGCGGACACGGACACCATTGGGCCTGTATGGCCACGAGCAATTGCAACCGGTGCTCGGCATGTGCGGTGTTCGACAGGGTAGGGCGCGTTCTTGCGCACGACAAAATAAGTGTGCTGACACTTGCCAGGGTGGCCTCGCTCAAGGGAGAGCCGTGGGCTTTCAAGGTACGAATCGAACCAGAAGAGGTGAGAGAGGAAGCGTGCAGATCCCACCCACATCTGGTGCTGTCCCAGCAAAGGGAAGTGTGTGCGGACTTTGTTGTGGTTGCGACAGGTTTCACCCCGTACGATGCGAAAGAGTCGCCTCTTCTCGGATATGGCCGCTTCCCGGAGGTCTTAACCACCCTGGACGTGGACGAAATGTTGCTCCGAAACCATGTGCAAAGTTTTCTGAAACCCGATGTGAGTGATATCGCCTTTGTGCAGTGTGTGGGATCCAGGGACAAGCAAGCAGGGCGGGACTACTGTTCACAATTCTGCTGTAAGACTTCCCTGCGGCTGGCACGCAAGCTGTTGTATGAACGTCCTGACCTGGAGATTACTTTGTATTACATCGATCTTCAGGTTACGGGGAAGGAATTCAGACATTTCCTCAAGGAAATGTCGGGCAGGATGAAATTCATCCAAGGTACGCCCGCAGAGATTAGCCATGGTGAAACCGAAGGCAAAGTAATTGTTAAACGTTTCGACCCGAGTGAAGGAAAGGCATCCATTGCCGAGCACGACCGGGTGGTCCTGTCCATCGGCCAGGTGGCATCCCCTGAAAACAAAGACATGGCGGATGCGCTTGGCCTGGATGTTGCTCCTGACGGCTTCCTGGCATTATCCGAAGCCGAAGGAAGCAGGGTTTCCACGCGGCCCGGCGTCTTTCTCGTTGGAGCCTGTTCAGGACCTGCTGATTTGAACACGAGCAGCATGCAGGCCCTCGCCGCTACAACCGAGATAGGAAGGCCTGCAGTAATGGCGGATACGTATAGAACAGCATTGGGGAGGAGGTAGGAATATGACTGTCGAAGGTTCCAATGATGTATTGGTGGCACTGGCACAGGGCCGGGATGACGTTGATTTCCTGTTGCCGCCGTCCTTGCTGACAGCAGAGATGGAGAAGAGAGGCTACCGGGTTATCTCACTTTCCGTCGGAGCGCCCCGTTCGACCATGGAGGCTCTTGTCAGAACATGCAGAAAGATCAAGCCGAAAGCATTGCTTGTAGCCGGCCCCTCGGCATTCCTCGACCATGTACCCCAGGTTGTAATACTTGACGATAACGGTCTTGGAATACGGCCGGTAACAGTCAATGTGGTTGAACGTTGTGCCTGGCTGTACAAAGACGAGAAGACCAGGCTCAAAAAGGCCTGCAAGAATATTGAGATCGGTGTCGCCCGGGCGAGAACAAGACCGATAATAGAATACAGGGAGATTAAGACAAGGAAGAAGGTTCTCCTGCTTGGAGATGGTGAGTCTGCATTCAAGGCGGGTGAAAAGCTGGCTGCCCTGGATCTCGATGTAACCCTGGTGGTCCCTGACAACATCAACCTGGTAGCCCTTCCCGGAATAGAAATATTGAAAGGAGCGCACCTCCAGGCCCTGACCGGATATGCAGGAGATTTCAATGCGGTGTTCGAACAAAACAAGACTTTATTGGAAATCCAGGCCGGTGCGGTCGTGGTCGGGCTTGAAGCATCCCACCCTGCACCTGAAGCGATTCCAAACCTTGAAAAAAATGATCGGGTTAAGACAATCCCCCTGACACCCGGCGATCTGGACCCCGGAATACTGGAGGGACTTGATTCTATTGCACTGATCCTTGACAGGGATGACGTGGAAACACGACTTGCGGTCGAGACCGCCGAAGCCCTGGCTGCATTGGCTGCAAAAAAGGGGATAAATGTCTCCCTGTTTTTCAGGCACATGTCCGTGCATGGAAGGAAAGGGCAAGAGAGATACGATATGCTCCGCCATCTGGGCATTACGCTGATTCGGTATGATGAGGTGCCGAAATGCTTGCCCAGGGATGACGGAATAGAAATCGTGGCAAAGGACGCCGTGCTGGGAGACAAGAACCTTGAAATCAAGGCGGACATATTGTTCCTGCCGCACAGGACCATGCCGGCGCCCAACAGCAAGAGATTGTCCAAGGTCCTGAACCTGCCGTTGGACAACGAAGGTTTCTTCCAGGCTGCAAATATTCGTCACTTCCCGGTGGCCTCTCCAAGGAAAGGTGTATTTTTTATTGGAAGCGGCCACCAGGACCTGTCTTCCGAGGAAATAATAGAAGAGGCATCCGCCGTAGCTTCCGAAGTCAGGTCATTGCTTGGCAATGGCAACATGCTCGTGCCGAAAATTTTGCTGGAGCATGACAGGGAAAAATGTGCAATGTGCCTGACATGCCTGCGTACTTGCGGTCATGCTGCAATAGAATTGAACGAAACCGGCAATTCCCTGGAATTCCTGCCTGCAGCTTGTTGGGAATGCGGTTTGTGTGCTTCCGTATGTCCCCAGCAGGCTATCACGAGATTATTTAATCCGGTCGATGAAATAAAGGCGGCCGTCAAGATAGCAAGTAAGAAAGAAGATGGAGAGGAGCCTGTCATCGTATTCGGATGTTGTAACTCGGCGGCCCATGCATTGGAGCTTGCCGGTAGGTTCGGCCTTGAACTCCCTGACCGGGCCGTGTTCATAGAAGTGCCTTGCTCGGGACATGTTAGTCAGACGGAAGTCTTGAACGGTCTTGCACTTGGGGCCCAGGGAGTAATAATCCTGGGTTGTCATTCCGACAATTGTAGATCCGTAAGGGGATCCAGATCGGCCAGGGGCAAGGCGTTTCAGGTAGCCGAGGATTTGAAGGCGATGGGACTTGAAGACAAGTTTTCCAGGTTTTACGGGATTGCCTCCAATGAACCCTTCCGCCTCGTGGGAATCGTGAAAGCAGCATGCGAGCCATTCTCGGCCGATGACTCTGATGAATCCGTCAAAAAAAGAAACAAGGGAGCAAATGCTGGAAAAGGGGTTGGTGCAAATGGCTGAAACACTGAAGATACAGAAAGACAATGAAACTCCGCTCAAAGATCTCTTGCTCGAAGAGAGCAAGTGGTCCGGCAACCTGCAAGATTGCATGATCTGCGGTAGATGCTTGTCCGTGTGCCCCTTGGCCGGGTACGATGGCATGGATCCCCGAAAGCTGGTACGCCTGGTGCTCCTGGGAATGGAACAGGATGTTATCAAGTCGGACTGGATATGGCAGTGCACCACCTGTGACAGGTGCACGAATGTATGTCCTATGAACGTAAAAATCGGCAATCTCGTAACAAGGGCGAGGAACATGGTGCCCAAGGACAAAAAGCCCGGCGGTGCACAGAAGACCTGCAACCTTCACCGTGATACCGGAAACAACATGCAGATTAAGACCGAGGACTGGCTGGACACGCTGGACTGGATGCGTGAGGAACTTGAGGACGAGATACCGGACCTCGAGGTGCCGATAGACAAGAAGGGAGCCCGGTATTTCGCCACTATAAACTCAAAGTTGCCGAACTACCATCCCGACGAATTGCAGGACATATACAAGGTTTTCCATGCTGCCAAAGTAGACTGGACAATGCCGTCCATATGGTGGGAGGGAACCAACTACTGCATGTTTTCAGGTGACCTCGAAACCTGGGAACACAATTTGAGGCAACAGGTAAAGAAAGTGGAAGAACTCGAAATACCTGTTATGGCCTATACCGAGTGCGGGCACGGGTATTTTGCCACTGTCCACGGCTACAAACTGTTTGGTATAAAGCCGAAGTTCGAGGTTATCCATGTGGTGAAGTTGTACGCAAAATGGATAAGGGAGGGCAGGTTTAAGCTGGATCCTTCCAAGAATCCACAGCGCGTCACTCTGCACGATCCGTGTAACGTGGGACGCAAGGCCGTGATGAATGGTTACCCTGATATACTGGATGACGCCCGTTTCGTTTTGGACAACGTATGCGCGGACTGGAAAGAATCCTGGCCGAACAGGGAGAATAACATCTGTTGCTCCGGAGGCGGAGGAACACTGATATCCGGCTTCAGGAATGCAAGGATGTTCTACGGAAAGAGCAAGGTCGATCAAATCGACAGGACCGGTGCCGAGCTGGTGTGCACGCCTTGTGTCAACTGCTACGACGGCATCGGGGACTTGGCGAAAGAATACAAGAGGCCATGGAAACCCATACACCTTTGGAGGCTCCTGGCAAGAGCCATCGTCCTCTAGCAGAATACGGCGAACACGGGCTGAAACTTTCAGATGAATAAATAGACCCGATCCCTGCTATCGACATTTCCTGCATGCGTGTCGTATCTCCCGGTTTCTCTTGGTAATAAATGTGGATTCGATGTACTATGCCAAACATCGGGGTTTGGCATGAGGGCAAATTTGTTTCGTGTTGCAGGATTTGCAATCATCGGCATCCTGACTGCAGTCTGCGGAGCCTGCAGCGGCGACATCGGCTTCCCGGGAGGAAAACAGCCTTTACTTGTAAACCCGGAACCTTCCGGCGATTGGTGCGACAGGATTGCACCTGGGCCCAAAGGTACAAAGGATCCCTTGTTGGCATTGGCCGAGGCACATGCAGGTGTGCGGTTTTTCGCACCCGAGCCGGGAACGATGTTGGAGCCAAAGGAGGATGAACCGCCCCGTGTATCCTCTTGCAGCAAGGTGGATGAGGCGTTTTCCTATGCGATTCGCCGCCAGGGCACGAATCCTGCGGCTTTGAACCCTTTTGCCGAGAGACTCGATACTGCCTGCGCGCTTTCTGCTGCGGAAGTGGTCATTCCAAGCCTGAAAATCGAGATGCGTGGAAGTTCAGCGCTTGTCACACCCGGACAGGGCGACCTGCAATTGCCCGACCATGCAAGGATGGTGATCGTGGATCTCCGAGATACCTGGTCCTGGCCGGGCCTTGAAAATGAACTGGAAAACCTTGCAGGCCTTTCTTCGGCCCGGGCCCTCAAGCTGTGCCCGTACAGGGTCAGGAAGCACCAGGGCCTTACGGACGAAGTGGTTTCGAGAGATAATGTCTATGAAAACCGGATCGTAGAATTGCCTGGGAAAGAAATAACACCCAAGGCCGGCTCGGATTTGCCATTGGTCTTTGTAATAGGTGCAAGGACCGCGCCGGAGGCAGCCAGGATTGCAGGTTGTCTTCGTCTTATTAAAAGGGCTCGGCTCGCAGGACAGCCATTGATTTCTGCTGTCGCCGAATCCACATGGTCTCCTGTAGGTGACATGGGCCTGGCTTACCGGGTCATGGACCTGCTTCGGCCGGCCGGCTCGGGAAGATGGCCCGATGAAATCGAACCCGACTTCAATGCAAACGGAATGGATGAGCTGCTCGACCTGCTTTCGAAGCAGGACCTGGAACAAGAGATTGGCCCTGTAAAGTCAACAGAGACTGAAAGGCCGCAGGTCCTGGGTCTGGACTGTTTCGGTGACAACGACATGGAAGATCTGGATTGTGCGTCCCTTGAAGCCGGGCTTCTCTCCTTTTGGGGGACACTGGAACTCTTCTATCCCTATTTCGAACGCGTGTCTTTGGACCTTAACTCATTGCTGCCGGATCTTGTCGCCAGGGCTTGCAGCGTAAACAGGAGCGATCGGCACCAAGCAGCGGAATTGATAAAGGCCATGGGCCATTCTTTGCAGGACGGCCATTTCGTGGTCATGAGTTACAAAGGAGGATTACGATTGCAGGGGACCTTGCCCTTGTACCTCGAACATCCCGGCCCGGGTGTTCACATTGTAAGGCGGTCACTTGCAGACGAAGTGCAACCAGGCGATGTGATCGAGGCCATAAACGAGGAGCCTGCGAACGAATGGTACAATCGTATGCTGGCTTTGACATCGGCCTCTACGCCCGGGTTTGCTTACTTACAAGCAGACACAAACCTGAATTATTTGTCCGGACCTATTGCGCTGGATGTCGACCGCAATGGTCAAACCCTGCGCTTATACATAGATCCTTACCCATTTTCTGCCTTGAAAGAACTCGTGCATGCTCCCTCAGACAGACCTTCCGGTTTTCTGCAAGATCTTGGAGCGTCCGATATCATGTACATCAACCTGGCCCAAGAACTGCTCAGTGACCAGGATACGCTCTTGAACCTGCTTTCAAGCGCAGCCCCGGCTGCAGGCCTGGTCCTGGACTTGAGGGGATACCCAATAATAGATCACTATGATTTGGCCCAAAGAATCCTGGACAAGGATTTCAAGACTCCAATCTACGAAACTCCTGTTTTGTACGGGCCGGTATCAAGAGATGTTTTTAGAAAACAATACGACTTGTCTCCGTTGGACGATCCCAGCTATCACGGTCCGGTGACCCTATTGATAGGGCCTTCCAGTTTTTCAGCCGCGGAAAACCTTGCATTGATGCTGGTCCAATCGGGCAGGGTGATCACCGTGGGCAGGAAAACAGCCGGCACCAACGGTAATATTACCGGCATTCAGCTCCCAGCCGGCTTCTCTGTCACCTTTACCGGTATGAGGGTGATCACTGCATCCGGACAAGACTTCATGGGCGAGGGTATTAATCCTGATATTGAGGTCGGACTTGACAGGGACGATTTCGTGCAAGGAAGGGATCCCGAACTGGAAGCAGCATTGGCCAGCCTGAAATAATTGCCTTAATGTAAAAAAAATAAAAGACTTGCCAGCTTTCTCCTCCTTTCACCTCCTCCCCACCCACCTCCTCCCCACCCAGGTTGGTTTTCAAGGTCCCCCAAATATGCTGTCATTTCATGCATGTTTCGCATCAGCAAAAAATCCATGAGCATGCAAACAGCGGTCACTCCCACAATGCTCAAGCCGAACAATACAACAATCTATATATTGGGCACCCGGGCCATGACAGCTTTTTCACCTGAAATCGTTTTTTAAGATCCTTGCCGACACGCCCGATACTAATATCGTGCGTGGTCCTGTTTTTTCATTCCTTATATCCTGTTGATATTACGGCCATATCCAGCCTTGGGAAAATCAACCACGGTAGGGCCGAGCGTGAAATTGCGACGAAATGGGGTGACAGCCCTGGTCCCGTAGGTGAAGACACAAGAAAAGGGCAAGAATCTAGTCACGGTTATCCAAAACGAGGCATACGAATTATTTACTTTCGAACGACGCCTCAGGGAAGTTGTCCGCATAATTCTTGGTGAGATAGTCTGCCATTGCAGGTTCACCGTATAGGTACAGCCGCAAGAATGCCGTTACGAATGGATTGATGATCATGAATCCGCGATCTACGTCGATGAATTTTTTCTTATCACACATGTCCTTCAAGCCCGGTATAAGCTGATCCCCTGGAATCCTGCATATATCCGTGAAACCTAAGTGCCCCATCTTCTCGATCTCTATCTTGTAGGTAGTTGATAACAGCGCGTTGTATGTCGGCCTCAAGTCGTTGCGGGTGTACTCATCCAAAAGGCCGCCCATGAGAAGAACGGGCATCTCGATCAAGGCTAGGCCGTCGTCCCCAAAGGCCGCATATCCTCCCGGCGCGAGAGCCACTGCAGCGGACACCACCTCAGAGTCCGGTGGTCTCTTTATTACTGAATGCGGCGGAAAGTACCCTATGTAAGGGCAGAACACGTCACCTTCTATGCCTGCTTCGCAGGCGGCAACCGCTTCGTCCACATCGACCTCTCCACCGGCCATTAGTAGCGTATTGAACCCACCGAAGCTGTGGCCCACGACAGCAACCCTGGTCGTATCCACCAAATTGTAGAGCAACTTCGTGGAATCTTGTGTTTCTTCCAGCACCTTCTTGTGTACAAAGGCCATGTCCTTGGGCCGATCCAGGGCTATTTGAGCCATTTCTTCATCGCTCGGATCATTAAACATGGTGTTGCCTGGATGGTTGGGCGCAGCGACTATGAAGCCGTGAGTCGCCAGCCATTCGGTTAGAGTGTAACTCTGGAAGTTTATTCCCTTGTTGCCATGTGAGAACAGTATCAGCGGGAAGGGGCCTTTCTCCCGAAGAGGCTGTAGGTTCTCGTAAGAGCTGCCTTTCAGCAGGAAAAGATACTTAACAGGCTCTGCTCCAGGGTCTGGGTCCACTGCCGGATACCAGATTTTAACCTGGAGCGTTCGACCTCGGTCACTGTCGTACCAGGTACGATCGATTATACCTGCGCTATACGGGCCTGGCTTATCGGGTGGGAATTCGATTTGACCTGTGTCAGTATCTGTATCCGTGTCCGTGTCTGTGTCCGTATCGGTGTCGGTATCTGTATCCGTGTCTGTATCCGTGTCTGTGTCTGTGTCCGTGTCCGTATCAGTATCCGTATCCGTGTCCGTGTCCGTATCCGTGTCCGTATCAGTATCCGTGTCCGTATCAGTATCCGTGTCCGTGTCAGTATCAGTATCCGTGTCCGTGTCAGTATCCGTGTCCGTGTCAGTATCA